>JAZTZK010000212.1:0-2732 GCA_045637485.1 Clostridia bacterium | reverse complement strand
GACGCAAATGCGTCGGGCCCTTTGGCTGCGGTCCGTCATTCGTTGATGATGCTCACCACATTGCCTTTGAAATCGTAGATGATGGTGCCGTAGTCCTCGCCGGCCATTTTGCCGTAGGCGCAGGCAATGCCCTCATCGCTCAGGTCCATGCGGTACAGCCAGGTGGCCTCCGCGCTGCCGGAGCTGGCCTGCCACAGCACCTTGCCCTTGGTATTGATGGCCACCGGATCGGGCCCGTAATAGCCGCCGATGTAGCAAACGCCCTTGTCGTCCACGACGTGGGAAATGCTGCCGCCCAGATTCAGGTCACGCTTGTAGATGGTCCACCTCACCTTGCCGTTGGCGGGATTGACCGCGCTCAGGCCCCTGCAGGCGTTGTACATCATCACCAGCGGCTTCGCGGCGGTACCGCCGATGAACACGTCGGTCTGCATCAGCTCGGTGATGCTGTCCGTGGTGGTTTCGATCTTCCACAGCTCGGTGCCGGCGGCATCCAGGCCCACGGCCATCAGATACTCGCAATCCTGCTGGTAGATCTGGCGGCCAATGACGCGCACGTCGCCGATAACCTGATCCAGGATTACAAAGTCGTCGTTGTACTCGGAAACGTCGGCATAGGAGGTTACAGGCGCATTTTCAACATTCGTCTGAACGACACGCCTCGGCCGCTTGGTCGCTTCGGGCTGAAGGGCCTCGCCCTCGGCCACCAGCGGCTGGCCCTCGGTCACAGCCGCGGCCTCTGCGGGCGCTTCGGTCGCCGCGGCCTCGACGGGCGCTTTGGTCGCCTTTGCCTTCTTCTTCTTTTTCTTGGGTTTCTTGGTCGCTTCAGGCTCGGGCTCGGCGGCGGGCTGCTCGCTCACGGCCTCGGCGGGCGCCTCGACTGCCTCAAGCTTGTCCGCGCGGATATATCCGACGACGCCGTTAAAATTCACCTGATACCATTTGCCTTCCTTCACGCAGTCGCTCAGGACCGTGCCCACGGGCACCTGGCCCAGCGCCTCGGTATCGGTGCTCGGACCCTTGCGCAAATTGACCGCCTCGTTGACGTTGACAACCTTCATGTAGAGACCCTCGGCAAACGCGAAGGACGTCAGCAGGCAGAGTACCGCCAACAGGCATGCCATAATACGCTTCATCATTCAGGTTTCCCCCTTATCGTCTTGTATCTCGCCATGCGGCGCCAAAGGGCGCGACATGGGACTTTAATATAGTATACTATGTTTCGCTCCCCTCGTCAACAAATCCGCAATCCCGAATTATGACAATATAAAGGCAAATTCTAACTCTGAATGAAACAAGTCTGTCCTGGTTACAATAGGGCATATAGTATTCCATGCTATCATAAAGGATGTGACCGTTTCAATGAAGGCGATCATCATGGCGGGCGGCGAGGGCACGCGCCTGAGGCCGTTGACCTGCGATTGCCCCAAGCCGATGATCCGGTTGATGGAGCAGCCGGTGATGCAATACGCGCTGGCGCTGCTCAGGCAGCACGGCATAACGGACATCGCCGTCACGCTGGGCTACCTGCCCGACGCCATACGGGATTATTTCGGCGCGGGGGACGACTTCGGCGTATCGCTGCGCTACACCGCCGAGCCCACCCCCCTGGGCACGGCGGGGGGCGTGCGGCAGGCCCGGCGCTTCCTGGACGAGCCCTTCGTGGTGCTCTCCGGCGACGGCGTGACCGACCTGGACCTGACCGACGCCATCGCCTTCCACCGGCGCAAGGGCGCGCTGGCCACGCTGGTGCTGAAGCGGGCGGATAACCCCCTGGACTACGGCGTGGTGCTGACCGACGCCGACGGCCGCCTGCGCTCCTTCCACGAGAAGCCGGACTGGGGCGACGTGATCTCCGACACGGTGAACACCGGCATCTACATCCTGGAGCCCCGGGTGCTGGACCACATCCCCCCGGACCGCCCCTGCGACTTCGGCCAGGAGCTTTTCCCGGCGCTGGTGCGGCAGGGGCTGCCGGTGTACGGCTACGTGATGGACGGCTACTGGTGCGACATCGGCGACGTGCGGGCCTACCTCCAGGCCCACGCCGACGCGCTGGAGGGGCGCATCCGCCTGGAGGGCCTCATCCCCCGGCAGGGCAGGGTCGTCCAGCTGCCCGGGGCCTCGGTGGACCGCTCGGCGATGCTGGAAGGACCCTGTCTGATCGGCGAGGGCGTCCGGGTGCTGGCCGGGGCCAGCGTGGGGCCCCACAGCGTCGTGGGTGCGGGCTGCGTGATCGGCGAGGGGGCCAGCCTGAAGCGCTCGGTGCTCTGGCCGGGGGCGCGGCTGATGAAGGGCGCCCAGGCCCGGGGCTGCGTGCTGGCCTCCGGCGCGATACTCGGCGAGAACGCCCAGGCCTACGAGGAGAGCGTGCTGGGCGCCGGCGCGGCCCTGGGCGAGCGGGCGGTGCTGCTGCCGGGGGTCAAGCTCTGGCCCGGCAAGCGGGGCGCGGACGGCGAGCGGCTGGACGCCAACCTGATCTGGGGCAGCCGGACGGGCGGCGGCTTCAGCGGCGGCGCGCTGACCCTGTGCGCCCCCGACCAGGCGCTGCGGGCGGCGCAGGGGGTGTGCGCCGTGCTCCGTCCCCGGGAGCTGCTGCTGGGCCGTGCCCCCGGCGGGCGGGCCGCCGCCCAGTGGCACGCGGCGGGCGCCGGCGCGGTGGCCCCGGGCGTGCGGGGGGTGGACGGCGGGGGAGGGGGGGGGCCCCAGCTGTGCGACGGCCTGCGGACCCC
>JAZTZK010000211.1:0-7440 GCA_045637485.1 Clostridia bacterium | reverse complement strand
ACCGTGGACGGGGTGGACAAGCAGGTGCTCACCATGTTCTGCATGGGAAACTTTATCAGCGACCATATCGTTCAATACACGGACAACGGCCTGATACTGGATTTCACCGTCAATGAACAGCCCGGCGGTCGGTTTACCGTCGACAATGTGGGCTATATCCCCACCTACACCTGGAAGCAGAACGGCGCGGTGAAGGTCCTGCCCTCAGGCCGCTACCTGGAAAACCGCCCCACGGGCATGGACGACGAAAACTACAACCGCATGGTCGCCAGCTACTATGAGATCGTGGAGGTCATGGGGAACCAATTCCAGCTGATCAACGGTTAGCTTTAGCAATACAGACAATCCTGGTACGCACACATTTAAGGAGGAAGTCATATGAGAGCTTGGACAAGAACGACGGCCTGGATGCTGGTAATGGCGCTTGCATGGGCCCTGCTGACGCCGATGGCGGTAGGCGAGGGTTATGAGAGCGGGTTTTATGACGCCTCCGCGCCGGGCAGGAACGGCGACGTCAACCTGCACGTCGTCATCGACGGCGGGAAGATCGTCATCATTACCCCGACCCACAACGAAGACGCGGATCGTGGCGGCGCGGCGATCGATGAGCTGATCGACCGGGTGATGAGCGCCCAAAGCGCTTCGGTGGATGTGGTTTCAGGGGCCACCGAGACCTCGGAAGCCTTCCTCAAGGCCATGAAGGACATCCTGGTCCAGGCTGGCGCAAGCCCGGAGGAGGACATACCGGATCTCGTGATAGACTTCCGACCGACGCCCGAGCCGACGCCTGAACCGACACCCGAGCCGACGCCCGAGCCGACGCCCGTGCCGGTGCCCGACGTGTCGGCGCCTGAAATCGCCTTTGAGAATGTGCAGTCAGTGGTAGACGGCATCAGCTACATAGACGACGAAGGCGTCGGGATACACTGGCCGCACGACGATGCTGTGAAGGAGTATCGCATAGAGATCCTCAACGCCGCGGGCCAGATGATGAAGGACGTCAACACCAGCGAAGCGGAGTACTACATGAAGAAGGACGCGCTGACCGCGGGGGACGTCTATACGCTGAACGTCTTTGCGATTCCGAAAAACGGCACGCTGTCGGAGAATGGCGTGGGCAGCACGGCGCGGTTTGCCCTGTATATGCCGCCTGAACCGACGCCGGAGCCGACGCCCGAGCCGATGCCCGAGCCGGAGCCGACGCCTGCCGGCGACATCGATTCGATCATACCGTTCAGTCCGGAACCGGTATATCAGCCCGTGCTGCGCAGCGACGTATTGCCGGACGACCAGTTGAGGGACGTCAATTACGATCCGGCTGTGCTGGGAAACAGCCGCGTGACGCGCAGGCAGGTTCGCTCGATTGTTTTTGTCAACGGTCTGGATGACATAGGCCCGGACGCATGGGATGTCTCCGCTGCGGAAAACAACAGCGCCTTCGCCTGGATGTCGGGCGACACGCTGTTCATCGCCGCCCAGGGCGGTGTGATCGCGCCGAGGGACGCCAGCCATCTGTTCGCCAAATACGACAGGCTTGAGTCAATCAACTTCAATGACTGCTTTTTCACCGGGGAGACCGCAAACATGGCGGGCATGTTCTACGGCTGCCGCAGCTTGCGAAGCCTGGATTTGAACGACTTTGATACGGCCCTTGTGACGGACATGAGCTATATGTTCTATAACTGTGACAGGCTTACCATGCTGGATCTGAGCGGCCGGAACGGATCGTCACGGCCCACCACCTATAACAATCGCGGCACGCTGGTGGGCATGGAGCCATGCGGCTTTGATACGGGCAACGTGACGAACCTGCAGAATATGTTTGCCGACTGCGACAAACTCGCTAAGATCGCCGTGGGCGACAGCTTCGCGCTGTTGGGCCTGAACGTGTACAACAGCGGCATGTTCGACGGCTGCCACGCCGGCATTCGGTTGAACAACAAGGATCTGACGAGCGATAAATGGCTGTCCCGGGTGTCGATCGACACTGAGCTTGGGAAGGGCAACAAGGGCGAGCAGGTGAAGTGGCTGCAGGGCATACTGTATAAGGCGGGCTACATAAAAAGCGGCATAGACGGCGATTTCGGCGGTAATACTGAGACGGCGTTGAAGAGCTTCCAGCTCGACGAGGGATTGCCGCAGACCGGCATAGCGGACGGGGCGACGTTCCGGGCGCTGTGCGCCACCGCCGCGCACGTAAACTTCGTGGACCTGCCGGATGAGAAAAAAAAGGTGTCAAAACCTTCACATAGTTCGAGCGACGGCTCATTCTTCCATTAAAGCCAAGGAAACACCGCACAATTAAGGCGATCAGCAGACGAGAGTATTTTGCGATGCAGATCAAGTCCTGAAGGACTTGCTTCGCGGCGAAAAAAGGCACAGCCGGATGCGCCACCGTATTGTGTGGTATTTCCTTCAGGGCGCGAATGTGAAGCGCAACTGTTCAGTCATCCAATCCACCGCAAGAGGAGGCCCCGATGTCCTACAGATTTACGGCCCATGCCAAGATCAACTGGGCCTTGAACATCACCGGGCGGCGGGCGGACGGCTATCACCTGCTGGACATGCTGATGCAGACCATAGCGCTTCACGACACCCTCGAGATCGAACCCGCCGGAGGGCTGTCCCTGACCGTGGACGGCGCGCCGGCGGGGGAGGAGAACCTTGTGCTTCGGGCGGCCATGGCGCTGAACCGCCGTGCCGGTACGCGGCATGGCGCAAGGCTGGCGCTGTCCAAGCGCATTCCCGCCAGGGCGGGCCTGGGCGGCGGCAGCGCCGACTGCGCGACGGCCCTTCGGGCGCTGAACGGCCTTTGGGAATTGGGACTTACAGACGACGCGCTGCTGGAGATCGGCCTGGGCCTCGGGGCGGACGTGCCCTTCTGCCTGACCGGCGGGCTGGCCGTGGTTCGGGGCATCGGGGAGGACATCACGCCCGTGCCGAAGGCCCCGGAGATCCCGCTGGTGCTCGTTGTGCCGGGCGGCGGTCTTTCCACGGGCGCGGTGTTTTCGCTGTGGGATCGCGGCGGCTTTGGGGATGTAACGCTGGACACCGACGCGCTGGCGGAAGCCGTGGCGGCGAAACGGTTTTCGGATATCGACCGACTGAACGCCAACGCCCTGACGGCCCCCGCCGTATCGCTGATGCCCGAGATCGGAACGCTGATTGACCGCATGCGCGCCCTCGGCGCCGGCGCCGCCTTCATGACCGGCAGCGGCTCCGCGGTGGCCGGGGCGTTCGGGGACCCCGAAGCCGCTGCCTGCGCGGCAAAAAAACTGCCAGGCGCGATACTGACAAAGACGTTGTGAAGGTCCGATTGGTCGCGGCGCGACGAATCGAACCTTCATTCCTTCTGTAGCAACGGCATCTCGCCGTTATTTAACAGATTAAGGCATGCTATCCCCCCTGAATATGGTATAATGGTTGGACGACGGGCCCGCAGGGCCGTCGGTCGGGTCGGCGGGATCCCGCAGGGGTCACGCCGACAATCATGGTATAGTTTTTTTGGTCGCCCCTTGCCGGCATCCCCTCGGGAGCCGGACACGGTAACCCGGTTGCTCAATTCTGTAGGGTATCCAGAGCGAACTCGAACGGAGGAATGAAAGATGAAGAAGCTGTCTACCCGTGACTTTGTGCTCCTGGCGCTGCTGGTGGCGGTGCTGATCGTGCTGGGCTGTGTGAATATCCCGCAGCCCGCCGGCCTGTCCATCACCTTCAACATGATTCCCGTGGCCATCGCGGCCATCGTGGTCGGTCCCGTGGGCGGCGCGATCATCGGCGGGACCTTTGGCCTGATCAGCTTTTTACAGTGCTTCGGCATCTGCGGCTTTTCCGGCATGGGCGCGGTCCTGGCGGGCATCAACCCGTTCCTGGCCTTCGTGCAGCGGTTCTTCCCGCGGCTGATCGACGGCCTGGTGCTGGGCTATATCTACCGGCTGCTCCGGCCCAGAACCAACGTATACGCAGCATGCGCCGTCACCGGCTTTTTCGCGGCGTTCCTGAATACGCTGCTGTTCATGACCTCGCTGGTCTGGCTGTTCGGCTCCACCGAGTACATGCAGACCTCCATGGCGGGCCGGGGCATGCTGGCCTACATCGTGGTCGCCGTGGGCGTCAACGGCCTGGTGGAGATGCTGGTCTCCACATTGCTGACCGGGGCGGTGGGGTCGGCTTTGGAGAAGGCCGGGTTCTTCAGACTGAAATAACAACAGGGCTGATTCAGGGCATGCCACGTAAGGCGTGCCCTGGGTCGGCCCTGTTTTTACTTGACAGATAGGAGTGAAACCATGATACTGACGCTGGACATCGGCAACACCAACATGAAGACGGCCCTGTTCGACGGCATGGAGATGAAGCAGTACTGGCGGCTGTCCACCAATCGCAACCGCACCTCGGACGAGTACGGCATGGCGATGATGAACCTGTTGACCCACTACGGCATTGACAGGAGCGAGGTGGAGGGCATCATGATGTCCTCGGTGGTGCCCCAGATCAACTTCACCATCGAGCACATGTGCCGCAGCTACTTCGGCATAGAGCCGATGAAGATCGAGCCTGGCGTCAAGACCGGCATCAACATCAGGTATGAAAACCCCCGGGAGCTGGGCAGCGATCGCATTGCCAACGCGGTGGGGGCCTATGAGCTGTACGGCGGGCCCTGCATCACCATCGACTTCGGCACCGCCACCTCCTTTGGCGCGATTTCCGCGAAGGGCGAGTTCCTGGGCGGCGCGATCTGCCCCGGCCTGAAGCTGGCCGCCGACGCCCTGACCGAGCGCACCGCCAAGCTGCCCCGGTTCGAGCTGGTCAAGCCGGAGAACGTCATCGGACGCAACACCGTGGCCAACATGCAGGCGGGCATCGTCTACGGCTACATCGGCCAGATCAAGTACCTGGTGGACCGCATCAAGCGGGAGATGGGCGTGGAGGGCATCAAGGTGATCGCCACCGGCGGCCTGGCCGTGCTGGTGGCGGGGGAGAGCAGCGCGATCGACGTGATGGACGGATTGCTCACGCTGAAGGGCCTGCGCATCATCTACGAGAAGAACGCCGGGAAGGCGTGAGGAGAGGGCATGTCGAAGTTTGAGGGCACGGTGGAGGACATCGTCTACCGCAACGACAAGAACGGTTGGACGGTGGCCTCCGTCAAGCTGGACGGGGATCGCCGCCGCATTTCCGCCGTGGGCATCATGCCCTTCCTGTCCAGCGGCGAGCACGCCATATTCGACGGCGACCTGATCGAGCACAAGGAGTACGGCAAGCAGATCAAGGTCGCCTCCTACGAAGCCACCCGGCCCGAGACCAAATCCGGCGTGGAGCGCTTCCTGTCCTCCGGACTCATCAGGGGCGTCGGCCCCGCCACGGCGAAGCTGATTGTCAAACATTTCGGCGCAAGGGCGCTGGACGTGCTGGAGAGCGCGCCCGAGCGGCTGACCGAGGTGGATGGCATCGGTCCCAAGCGGGCGGCGATGATCGCGGAGTCCTTCGCGGCTCAGAACGGCATGCGCAACACGCTGATCTTCCTGCAAAACTACGGCCTGACCGCGGGCCTCTCGATGAAGGTCTACAAGGCCTATGGCGACATGACCGAGAGCGTGCTGCGGGCCAACCCCTACCGGCTGGTGGACGAGATCGACGGCGTAGGCTTTCACACCGCCGACGAGATCGCCATGAGCCTGGGCTTCGGCAGGGAATCCGCCTTTCGGCTGCGCAGCGGCGTGAAATACGTGCTCTCCGAGGCGGCGAACAGCGTCGGGCACGTCTACCTGCCCCGAAACTCGCTGGTGAGCGCCGCGGCCCGAATCCTCAATGCGGAGGACGCGATGGTGGAGGCGGTGGTGAAGGGCCTGGTGCTGGACGGGCAGCTGGTGGCCGAGGCGGTGGGCGGGGACGAGGCAATCTACCTGCCCCGCTGCCACCTGGCCGAGAGCGAGACCGCGCGTCTGCTGCTTCGGCTGCAAAAGACCATTCACCGGGCCAATATCAGTGAAAAGCAGGCCCTGAGGCAGATCGCGGATCAGGAGGACGCCCTGGGGGTCAGCCTTTCGGGCGAGCAGCGTCAGGCGGCCATGGACGCCATGCTGGAGGGCGTGTGCGTCATCACCGGCGGCCCCGGCACCGGCAAGACCACCTCCATCAACGTGATCATACGGCTGATGCGCCGCTGGGGCCGGGTGAAGCTGTGCGCCCCTACGGGCCGCGCCGCCAAGCGCATGAGCGAGGCCACCGGCTGCGCCGCCCGCACGATCCACCGAATGCTTGAGTACAGCGGCGAGCAGCAGGGCTTTCAGCGGAACGAGGACAACCCGCTGGATGCCGACGTGGTGATCGTGGACGAGATGTCAATGGTGGACATCTTCCTGATGCGCTCGCTGTTGCGGGCGCTGCGCCCCGGCACCCGGCTGGTGCTGGTGGGGGACGTGGACCAGCTGCCCAGCGTCGGCGCGGGCAACGTGCTGCGGGACCTGATCGATTCCGGCACGGTGCGGGTGGCCCGGCTGACCGAGATCTTCCGCCAGGCCGGGCAGAGCCAGATCATCGTCAACGCCCACCGGATCAACCGGGGCGAGTACCCCGAGATCCGCAACCGGGACACCGACTTCTTCCTCGAACGCAGGCAGAGCCCCGCCGAGGCGGCGGAGTCGGTGGTGGCGCTGACAAGGGTGCGCCTGCCGAAGTACATGGGCCTGGACAGCCTGCGGGACATCCAGGTGATGGCCCCGATGAAGAAGGGCGACGTGGGCGTCTACGCGCTGAACGCCCTTTTGCAGCAGGCGCTGAATCCCGCGCGGCCCGACACCCCGGAGCTCTCCCACGGCGGCATGACCTTCCGCCCCGGCGACAAGGTGATGCAGGTGCGCAACAACTACGACCTGGTGTGGCATAAGGACGGCGAGGACGGCGACGGCGTGTTCAACGGCGATATCGGCTACATACAGGCCGTGGATCGCAGGGCAAAGGCGCTGACGGTGGCCTTCGACGACGGGCGGGTGGCCGACTATGACGAGTCGCTGCTGGACGACCTGGAGCTGGCCTACTGCATGTCGGTGCACAAGAGCCAGGGCAGCGAGTTCGACGCCGTGGTGCTGCCGCTGGTCAGCGGGCCGCCGATGCTGATGACCCGCAACCTGTTGTACACGGCGGTCACCCGGGCCAAGCGGCTGGTGGTGATCGTGGGCCGGGAGGGCTGCGTGCAGGCGATGGTGGACAACAACCACATCACCCGCCGCTTCAGCGCCCTGGACGTGCGGCTGAGGAACGGGACATGAGCGCGGCGTTGAAGCGCGGCCTGCGGGCGCTGCTGGAGCTGGTCTATCCCGTCCGGGCGGAGTGCATGGCCTGCGGCTCGAAGGCGGGGTGCGAGCGCGACTGGGTGTGCGAGGATTGCCGCCAGGCCCTCGCGGACCGCTGGGTGGGGGCCTCGCCGCCGCCCGAGGGCGG
>JAZTZK010000210.1:0-2514 GCA_045637485.1 Clostridia bacterium | reverse complement strand
CAATGGCGGTGGCGCGGGGCGGCATGCGGGTCGCGGTGCGGATCGCGGATACCGCCGCGCCGGTGGTTTCCGCGGCGCTGACGCTGACCGGCAGGGCGGCCGCCGGGGCGACGCTGACGCCGCTGTCGGCCATCTGCGCGGACGCCGTCGGGAACGCGCTGATCGGTTGGGGGCTTCCGCTGTGCGGCATCGCGGCCATCGTCGCCGCCGGGGGAAATCTCTCCGGGCGGTTCAGGCTGGACGGGCTGTTTCGCCTGATTTGCAGGGCGGTCACCTGGGGCGTGGGGATGCTGATTGCCGCATTTGTCGGCATGATGGCCCTGCAGGGACGGCTGGCGGCGACCAGGGACGGCGCTTCGTCCCAGGCGCTGAGACAGGCGCTGAGGGGAATGATTCCCCTGATCGGGGGTTCGGTATCCGATTCCTCCGGCGCGCTGGCGGAGACCGCGGTCGCGGTGCGCAGCGCAGTTGGCGCGACCGGGCTGTTGATCGTGCTGGGAACCGCGGCGCGTCCCGCGCTGAAGCTGGGCGCGAACATGCTGTCGCTGAAGCTGGCCTCGGCGCTTCTGGAGCCCGTGGCCGATCCGGGCATCACGCGCATTGCCGCCTGCTACGGGGAAATCGCCAGGGTGTTGCTGGCGCTGTACGCGGGCAGCGTGCTGCTGACGGCGCTGCTGGCCGGCGCGGGGCTTGGATTGCTGGGATTCTGAATAAGGGCATGACCCGGACGGGGATGTGGCGTAGGATGACCATACAGGCGCTGGAGGAGGCTGCAAAGGGACTTTTCGGCATCTGCGTAACCGTGGCCGCGCTGGAGCAGTTGGCGGGGGAGGGTGGCGCGGCGCGCGCCTTTCGCGCCCTCTGTGCGCTGGCGGCGACGCTTTGCGCCTTGCGCGTGTTCGCAAGGCTCTTTTGATCATTTCGGAATATGATGAAGCGGCTATTGGACAGGCTGCGCGGCGCGCGCGGTATTGAATGGTTTGCGGCGCTGGCGCTGGCGGCGCTGCTGGCGCTGATGCTGCTCAGGTCCGGGAGCGGCGACGGAGCGTCCGGTACGCCGCTGGAGACGCGGGTGGAGCGGATATTGCGGCGCATCGAAGGCGTGGGACGGGTCAGCGCCATGATCACCCAGGGGGAGGACGGCACCGTGACCGGGGCGGTGATCGTGGCGGAGGGGCTCTCGGACGTGCAGACCTATCTGCGAGTGCAGCGGGCGGTGTCCGCGCTTCTGGACGTAGAGGCGGACAGGATCGAAATCATCGGCGGAAGCGGCGCCTTTGGAGGTGGATCATGAGCAGGCGGAAAAGATGGATTCTGGGAACGCTGCTGTTGGCGGCGCTGCTGACCGCAGACGCGCTTGTCACGGCGCGGCTCGTTGCGAAGCGGATGAACCGGGCGGAGAGTGCGCCGGTCTACAGCCGGATCGAGAGCGATCCGATGGCGGCATTCCGGCTGGAGCGGGAGCAGCTTCGCGCCAGGCAGGAGGCCCAGCTGAACGACATCATCCACGATGCCGACGCGGACGGGGAAACCAGGGCCCAGGCGCGCAGGACGCTGCTGGATATGCTGGAGCATGCCCGGTCTGAAAATGCCATCGAGGGCATACTGCAAAGCCGGGGCTTCGAGAATGCCCTTGCCAGCGTCAGCGCCTCGGCGGCAAACGTGCTGATCCGCGGGGAAGGGCTGACCCACGCCCAGAGCGCCGTCATACTGGACCTGGTCATGAGGGAAACGGGCCTGACGGGCGGGAATGTGAAAATCATTCCGGTAAAATAACCGAAAGTATTTGCGCGACGGCATGTTTTCTGCTATAATAAATTCCGTATAAGGAGGTATGCAATATGAGCGATAATTATCCTTCCGATGTCAAGCTGAATGAGAATCCCAACGGCACGGTTTCCTTTGCCACGGAAGTCGTCGCGACCATCGCCGGTCTCGCAGCCACCGAAGTCGACGGCGTCGCCAGCATGATCTCTCCTTCTTCGGGCCTTGCAGACATGTTTTCCCGCAAGAGCAACCGCAACCTGACCAAGGGCGTTCGCATAGATTTGGAGGACAACAGGGTTTCCGTGGATGTGACCATTACGGTGGATTATGGCTCGCCCATCCCCGACGTGGCCCGGAACATCCAGGAAAACGTCAAAAAGGCCATCGAGACCATGAGCGGCCTGGACGTGAAGAACGTGGATGTCCATGTGACCGGCATAAGCTTTGAGCGCGAGCAGCGCGCCAACGCCGAGCTGGACGAGCAGCACCGCAAGATGCTGGAGAAGAACGCCGAGGTCGAGGCCATGCCCAGGACGGAAGGGGAAGAGAACACAGAAACGGCCGCGGAAGCCGCCGAACAGCCGGGGGAAGAGACCGTGGCTGTGGTGGAAGCCGACTGGGACGAGGATGAGGAAGCGCCCGAAGACTTGGAGGAAAGCGCCGAAGAAGGCTGCGCGACAGACGAAGCGGAGAATGATGGCTTCGCCGACAGCGATCGTTTCGACGAAAAAGACGAAGAAGACGAGG
>JAZTZK010000209.1:0-2113 GCA_045637485.1 Clostridia bacterium | reverse complement strand
GCTCCCTTCGGTCGCTGGGGAAGGCTTTGGGGCGCGGCACCAGCTATTCCTATTGCCTATTGCCTGTTGCCTATTCCCTGTTGCCTCTGAACGTACCCTTGGCGTTTCCTCATACAGCTCTATAAATCAGAATATACCCGTTACGCCTGAATATATGAATGCCATGTTTGCAGAAATCATTGGGAACCATTCGATAAGGGGCATGCTTGATGCCCGTCCAGTCCCCCTGTTTCCCCCGGCCGCGGATCGCTCGGCGTGGGAGGGGCTTCCCGCGGAAAAGCGGGCGTCGCTTCGCCGCCTGGCGGAATCCTGGCGGAATGTGCCGTATCCTCCGCTGCTGGCCAGCCAGTTCATGGCCTTTGGCAGGTCGGGGGACCGATTGGCCTGGGAGACGCCCTATTTCGCCCGCCGTCGGAAGCTCTGCGCGGCGGTGCTGGGAGCCTGCGTGACGGGCGACCCGGGCGATCTGGACGACGTCGTTGACGGCATCTGGTTGATCTGCGAGGAGAGCAGCTGGGTCATCAGCGCCCACAACGGCTCGGACCACTATGGCGTGCCGCCGGTCTCTGAGCGGCTGCTGCCCGATGTGCAGAACCCCTACGTGGACCTGTTTGCCGCTCAGACGGCCATGATACTGTCGCTGGCCTGCCAGCTGCTGTCGGATGACCTGGACGCGGTGTCGCCGCTGGTACGCCGTCGGGTGCGGCGGGAGGTGGAGCGGCGGGTGCTCCATCCCTTCGAGACCCGGGACGACTTCTGGTGGATGGGCGTCGTTCGAAGGGACCTGAACAACTGGACCCCGTGGCTCGTGTCCAACGTGATGCTGGTCGCCTGCGCCTGGGTGGACGACAGCCTTCGGCTGTCAGCGCTTCTGGAGCGGGGCCTGGCGATGTTGGACCGCTATCTGGCCCTCATACCCGCCGACGGCGGCTGCGACGAGGGCCCCGGCTACTGGAGCATGGCCGGCGGCGCGCTGCTGGATTGCCTGGCGCTGCTTGAGCGGGTTACCGACGGGGGGCTTTCGCTGTGGGACGACGCAAGGCTGGGGAATATACTGCGCTTCCCCATGCGCATGTGGCTGGGCGGTCCCTGGTTCGTCAACTACGCCGACTGCGACGCCAGGCCGGATATCCCCGGCGAGCGACTGTGCTTTGCAGGGCAGAAGCTGGGGGACGCGGCCCTCACCGCCTTCGGGCGGCGCTTTCGGGGCGCCCTGGAAGGCCACCTGGCGGACACGCCCCAGCTCTGGCGGCTGCTCTGCGACCTGTTCCATCCGGACGATGGCGAAGCGGGGGAGATCGCGCCGCCGGCAGACGTCTGGCTGCCGGATCTGCAGATCCGAACCGTGCGTCGGGGGAATTTCGCGCTGGTATGCAAGGGCGGCGTGAACGAAGGCGGCCACAGCCACAACGACTGCGGCGGCTTCATGGTATGGCTTGGCGGCGAGCCGCAGGTCGTGGACGCCGGGAACATGACCTACACCGGAAAGACCTTCTCCGGGGAACGCTATACGCTGTGGAACACCCGAAGCATGTACCACAACGTGCCGATGATCGGCGGGCTTGAGCAGGTGAACGGCCGGGAACGCCGGGCGCGGGACGTGGAGCGCCTGCCCGACGGCCTGCGCCTGGACCTGGCTCCGGCATATCCCGGGGAGGCGGGCGCGCTGGAATGCAGGCGGGAAGCGCTCTGCACGGAAAAGGGCTGCAGGATCGAGGATGTGATACGCCTTGATTCACCCCGAACCGTGACCGAGGTATTCCTGCTGCGCCATAAACCCGAGATCAGGGACGGCGACGTTTGCGCCGGAGAGATATGCATATCCCCCGACAGTCGCATGTCCGTTGAGATCGGGGAGATCCCCGTCACCGATGCCCGGATGGCGCGGAATTACCCCGGCAGTCTGTGGCGGGTGACCTTCAGCGCGGAGAAAGCCGCCGAACACCGGTTGGGGTTTGAGATAACAGAGCGGTAAATTCTGATTTGTCGAGCTCTGCTCGATAAATCAGAATTTGAGGGGTTAGGCTTTAGGGGTTAGGGGTTAGGGAAGGATGAAATCCTTGCGGATTTCTTTATATTCAAAGGCTTGCGAAGCGTAGAAACCCCTGTCTTT
>JAZTZK010000208.1:0-13270 GCA_045637485.1 Clostridia bacterium | reverse complement strand
TCCAGCCTCTCGCCCCGGCATTCCCGCTCCAGCGCCGTCAACAGCGGCGCGTCCACCGGCTGCCCGGCGCGCATGATGCCCCGGCGGATGATCTCGCCGTCGAAGCGCGTCAGCGCGCCCATCCAGCGCCGCGCCGTCCGCGCCGCCTCCAGCTCGCCGACCCGGCGGAAGGTGTACAGATAGCCCTCCAGCCGCCCCCAGCGCTTCATCGCGTCGTGATAGCCCAGCAGGCGGCTCCGGCGCATCAAATCGGGGTTGAAATCCAGGAAGCCGCCCAGGTTGTGCAGCGGCAGAATCGCGGTCAGCCAAGGCATCCGGGCGTATTCCGGATGGGTGTGGTACGGGTGCAGCTCAACGGCCACGACCTCGTCCATGCCGTCCGCCAGCGCCAGGTCCACGGGCAGGTTGTCGTAATAGCCGCCGTCGATGTAGCGCTGGCCGTCGATGTGCCGCGCGGGAAAGACCGGAAAGCAGGACGCCGAGGCGATCACCCAGTCCGCAAGGCTCCCCGGCGCCATGTCCTCCAGCAGCATCGGCGCGCCGGTCAGCTGGGGCGCGTGGGTGGCCATCACCCCCAGGCGCATGCCCCGGGCGCGGATCCGGGCCTCGTCCAGGCGCTCCCTTGCCAGCGCCTCCAGCGGCGAGATGTCCATGCGGAAGTGCTTCGCGTTCTCCCGCAGGAAGGGGATCACGTCCCGCTTGTTGCTGATCATCCGCTCCACGGCGAAGTCGTCGTCGTCCTCCACGGCCACGATCTGCCTGACCGTGATGTTCGACCACAGCGCCACCGCCCCCTCCAGGTCCCCCTGGGCGAACAGCGCCGCGTTCAGCGCCCCGATGGAGGTGCCGTACACCCCGTCAAAGCGCACGCCCAGCGCGTCCAGCGCCTGCCACGCCCCGATCTCATAGGCCCCCCGGGACCCGCCGCCGCTCAGTACAAGGGCACGCTTCATGTTACCGCCTCCCGTCTGTGTCAATGTCGTCAACTTAGCGTTCAGAACCCCTCCGACCCCGCCTATGGCGGGGCCACCTCCTCGAACCGAAGCAAGTCCTTTAGGACTTTCATGGGAGGCTTTTGGGTGCGCATTCAAGCAAGGTTGCCTCATCTCCCAAGGGCAGGCTTTTGATCGTGCGCCTTCCAGTACGGTTGCCTCCCCTGAAAGGGGAGGTGCTGAGCGAAGCGAAGCGGAGGGGTTCCGAATAATCAGGACCCTAAGCTGTAACTTCTGTATCCATTATACCACCCCGCGCAACCCCCTCCGCATATCTTTACCCATTCTTTTTGCGTTCCTTCAAATCAACGGCTATAATCACAGTCATACACTATGAAAAGGCGGGGTGACGCCGGATGAATACCTCCTTCCAAAACACCGCCCGCATGGCCTTTGTGAAGTCGCTGCCGGTGATGGCGGGGTACGTGATACTGGGCATCGGCTTCGGCATACTGCTGCGGGAGGCGGGCTACGGTGTGGCGTGGGCGCTGGCCATGAGCGCGCTGATCTACGCCGGCTCGATGCAGTACGTGGGCGTGGGGCTGATCGCCGGCGGGGCGTCGGTGCTGACCACGGTGCTGACCACGGTCATGGTCAACGCCCGCCACCTGTTCTACAGCATATCGATGGTCGCCCGCTACCGGGACGCCGGGAAATACAGGCCCTACCTGATCTTTGCCCTGACGGACGAGACCTATTCGCTGCTGTGCGACGGCCAGGTGCCCGACGGGGCCGAGGCGCACCTGTACCGCTTCCTGGTGTCGCTGTTCAACCAGTGCTACTGGGTGACGGGCAGCGTGCTGGGCAGCCTGCTGGGCGGGGCGCTGCCCTTCCCCGCCACCGGCATCGAGTTTTCGATGACGGCGCTGTTCGTCGCGTCCTTCACCGAGCAGTGGCTGCAGGGCGGCAGCCGCGTGCCCGCCCTGACCGGGCTGCTGGGCGCGCTGGCCTGCCTGCTTGCCTTCGGGCCGGAGCGCTTCCTGATCCCCGCCATGCTGCTGATCACCGCCCTGCTGACGCTGCTGCGGGGCCGGCTGTCCCGGGGGGAGGCGTCCGCGCGATGAACAACCTCCACGCCGCCGCCCTGGTGCTGGCCATGGCCGCGACCACCTGGCTGCTGCGGGCGCTGCCCTTCGTCGTCTTCCGCAGGCGCGTACCGGGGTACATACTCTACCTGGGTCGGGTGCTGCCCGCCGCCATCATCGGCATGCTGGTGGTCTACTGCCTGAAGGACGTGAACCCCGCCGCCGCCCCCCACGGCCTGCCCGAGCTGATCGCCGTCGCCGCGGTGGTGGCCCTGCAATGCCGGAAGCGCAACGCCCTCGTCAGCATCCTCGGCGGCACCGCGGCGTACATGGTGCTTGCGCGGGTGTTCTGACGCGACACGCCAGCAGGAGGAAGGCGACCGATTAGAGTGTGTTTCTAAATTCGCCAAGATGCATTTTCGGCGTCTTGAACTGCATTTCTGCGTTGATTTCCCTTGACTTTAGGGCGCACACATACTGGAAAACCTTCCACTGAAAGGGCAATGTCATCAACTTAAGGGGAAGTTGTAATAGAAAAAGAGGTCACAATGAACGCCAAGGCCTCCGTGGCGGCAGATTGCCGCCGCTACGGTGCATAATCATTCCGTCTGTTGATAATCCGATTCCTTAAATTGATGACATTGCCCCACAGGGGAAGGCTGTTGGAGAAGCCGCTCCTTAAGTTGACAGTGTTGCCCTTTCAGGGGAGGCTTCCCTTCTCCTACTTACGATCAAAAGCCTACCTCATGAAAGAAATGGTAACCATACTTGAATGCGCACCCAAAAGCCTCCCCTGAAAGGGGAGGTGCTGAGCGCAGCGAAGCGGAGGGGTTCCGCATAATCAGCCCCTTAAACCGTAACCGCGCCCGTGATAAAATTATATGATTCACACTCCTGTAATTGACAATCCCCGCCCCCGCGGTTAAAATGGCATACGACAATGTGATCTTTAATTCGGTACGGGATGCCGGCAAGGTCGCGCATGAATGGTCGCTCCGCGCAGCGCGGCGCGGCGCTTCGATGAGCCGTCCTGCCGCATGAGGCGGTTTTTTTCCGCCCCGCCCGACAGGAAGGAAGGAAGCCTCTTGCAGCGAACGATCAGCGGCGTGATGGCCCTTGTGGACGGGCGTTTTGTCCCGTCGGATATCCGCGTCGACGACGGCAAAATTGTCTCCGTTTCCCCCGCCGAAAGGCCCCTTTCGGATTCCCCCATATACGCTTTGCCCGGCTTCACAGATGTGCACGTCCATCTGCGCGAGCCGGGCTTTTCCTATAAGGAGACCATACGCACCGGCACCCGGGCGGCGGCCCGGGGCGGCTACACCGCCCTCTGCGCCATGCCCAACCTGAACCCGGTGCCCGACAGCCCCGCCCACCTGCGCAAGGAGCTGGACATCATCGAACGGGACGCCGTCATCGACGTGTACCCCTACGGCGCGATCACCGTGAACGAGGACGGGCGGGCGCTCGCCGACATGGACGGCATGGCGGCAAGCGTGGTCGCCTTCTCCGACGACGGCCACGGCGTGCAGTCGAACGAGATGATGCGCATGGCCATGCAGAGGGCCAGGTCGTTGAACCGGCTGATCGCCGCCCACTGCGAGGACAACCGGCTGCTGCGCGGCGGCTGCATCCACGACGGCGCGTATGCCCGGGCCCACGGCCTGAAGGGCATCTGCCCGGAGAGCGAGTGGGGCCAGGTCGCCCGGGACATCGGGCTGGCGCGGGAAACCGGCTGCGCCTACCACGTCTGCCACATCTCCACGAAGGAAAGCGTCGCGCTGATCCGCCGGGCCAAGGCCGAGGGGCTGGACGTCAGCTGCGAGACCGCCCCCCACTACCTGCTGCTCACCGAGGACGACCTGCGGGACGAGGGCCGCTTCAAGATGAGCCCGCCGTTGCGGGAGCGGGCGGACCGGGAAGCGCTGCTGGAGGGCCTGGCGGACGGCACCGTCGACATGATCGCCACCGACCACGCCCCCCACAGCGCCGAGGAGAAGTCGAAGGGCCTGGCCGGAAGCGCAATGGGCATCGTGGGCCTGGAGACCGCCTTCCCGCTGCTGTACACCCATCTGGTGAAGAAACAGAAGCTGCTCCCGCTGGAAAAGCTGGTTTCGCTGATGTCGGACGCCCCCGCCGGGCGCTTCGGGCTGCAGTCCGGCCTGCGCCCCGGGGCCGCGGCGAACCTCGCCCTGTGGGACCTGAGCGCCGAATATGAAATCGACCCCGCCGACTTCGTCTCCAAGGGCAAAGCCACGCCCTTTGCGGGCTGGCGGGTGAACGGCAGGTGCGTGGAGACGCTCTGCCGGGGAAACACCGTATGGAAGCTTTGACGGGGCCCCTCACCCCGAGAAGCGGGCGGGAGATCATCGACCGCGTCCTTGAAATCGCCGCCGCGGACGAGGGCGTGCGGGCGGTCGTCCGCACCGACCTGCTGCCCGTGCGGGAATACCTGCACAGCTTCAACTTCGTATTCGTCGTGGATGACATCGAACGCTATGACGGCGACGCCTTCCGGGACGCCCTCGGCCGGCGGATACTGCTGTTCCGGGCCGACCGGCGCTACCCGGAGCTGTTCCCGGGCGTCAGGGCCCACCTGATGGTGTTTGGCGACGGCGCGACCATCGTCATACAGGTCATGGGCCGGGACGCCTTCCTGGAGCGATACGGCCAGGCGCAGGGGCGGGAGGACGTCTGGATCGGCCAGACCTATCAAAAGCTGCTGGACAGGGACGGGCTGCTGCCGGACGCCGAGCGCCTGGAGGAGCGCCAGACCCTGTTTGACGAGGTCCCCACGCAGGCGGCGTTCGCGGACGCCTGCGACGAGTTCTGGTGGGTGATGAAGACCTTCGCGGAATACACCCTCAGGCAGGAGCTCCCCGCCGCGATGCACTACCTGAACGTCTCCGTCCGCGGCCTGCTGAACCTGCTGCTGCGCTGGCACATCCGCCTGAAGGCCGGCGGGCCCGTGGACATGGGCATACTCGACGCCAACCTGGAGGCGCTGCTGGAGGCGGACCTGTTCCGGCTGTACAGGGCGACCTGTTCCGACGGGGAATACCCGCACATATGGAGCGCCTTCGACGCGGCGGCCCGGCTGTGGCGCGAGGCCGGCAGCAGGGTCGCCGGGCAATGCGGCTTCCAGTACCCCGACGGGACGGAGCAGGACATGCTGCGATTCATAGACAGGCTCAGGCAGGGCTGAGCAACCACGACGGGGCGCACCCAACGACCCAGTATGGAGGTAACGACATGGCAAAGCGCACGGACATCAGGAAGGTTCTGATCATCGGCTCCGGCCCCATCGTCATCGGGCAGGCGGCGGAATTCGACTACGCGGGCACCCAGGCGTGCATCGCGCTGAAGGAGGAGGGCTACGAGGTCATACTCTGCAACTCCAACCCCGCCACCATCATGACGGACACGTCCATCGCCGACAAGGTGTACATGGAGCCGCTGACGCTGGAATACATCGCGAAGATACTGCGCTACGAGCGCCCGGACGCCATCGTGCCCGGCATCGGCGGCCAGACCGGGCTGAACCTGGCCATGCAGCTGGAAAAGAAGGGCGTGCTGCGGGAGTGCCAGGTGGAGCTGCTGGGCACGCCCTTCACCTCCATCGAGCGGGCCGAGGACCGGGAGCTGTTCAAGGAGATGTGCCAGTCCATCGGCGAGCCGGTCATCCCCTCGAAGATCACCTACAGCCTCGAGGAGGCCAAGGCCGCCGCCAGGGAGATCGGCTATCCCGTGGTGCTGCGCCCCGCCTTCACGCTGGGCGGCACCGGCGGCGGCTTCGCCTACGACGAGGAGGAGCTGATCGAGGTCGGGCTGAACGGCTTCAGGCTCTCCCCGGTGCACCAGGTGCTGGTGGAGAAGTCCGTCAAGGGCTACAAGGAGATCGAGTTCGAGGTCATGCGCGATTCCAACGACCACGCCATCACCATCTGCGGCATGGAGAACGTGGACCCCGTGGGCGTGCACACCGGCGACAGCATCGTCGTGGCCCCGATACTCTCCCTCAACGACCATGATCTGAAGATGCTGAACGACAGCGCCATCAGGATCATACGGGAGCTGAAGATTGAGGGCGGCTGCAACGTGCAGTTCGCGCTGCACCCCACCACCAGCGAGTACTACCTGATCGAGGTCAACCCCCGGGTCAGCCGGTCCTCGGCGCTGGCCAGCAAGGCCTCCGGCTACCCCATCGCCTCGGTCACCGCGAAGATCGCGCTGGGCATGGCGCTGGAGGAGATCCCCGTGGCCGGGGGCACCGCGGCCATCGAGCCGAGCCTGGACTACATCGTCGCCAAGTTCCCCCGCTTCCCCTTCGACAAGTTCGCCACCGCCCCGAACCTGCTGGGCACCCAGATGAAGGCCACCGGCGAGGTCATGGGCATCGGCGCGAACCTGGAGGAGTGCATGCTCAAATCGGTGCGCTCCCTGGAAAACGGCGCGCACCACCTGAGCCTGCCCCGCTTTGCCAGCATGGACGACGACGGCCTGTGGCGCTACATCAAGGACTTCCGCGCCGACGGCATATTCGCCGTTACCGAGCTGGTGCGCCGGGGCGCGCCGCTGGACAGGCTGGCCGAAATCACGATGATCACCCCGCTGTTCCTCGAATCGCTGAAGCGGATCACCGATATGGAGGCGGCGCTGGCAGGCAGGCCCGGCGACCTCGCCGCCCTGCGGGAAGCCAAGAAGCTGGGCTTTGCCGACAGGACCGTCGCCGAGCTGTGGAACACGGACGAGCTCTCCGTCTGGAAAATGCGCCGGGAGAACGGCGTCGTTCCCAATTTCCCGATGGTGGACACGCTGCACACCGGGGCCTACATCCCCTACCTCTATTCCAGCTACGGCCTGCCCAACGCCTCGATCCGCACGGACAAAAAGAAGGTCGTGGTGCTGGGCGCGGGCCCGATCCGCATCGGCCAGGGCGTGGAGTTCGACTACTCCACCGTCCACGCGGTGCAGACCATACGGCGCAACGGCTACGAGGCCATCATCATCAACAACAACCCGGAGACCGTCTCCACCGACTACAAGACCAGCGACAAGCTGTACTTCGAGCCGCTGACGCCGGAGGACGTGATGAACGTCATCGACTTCGAGCAGCCCGAGGGCGTCATCACGTCCCTGGGCGGCCAGACCGCCACCAACCTGGCCCAGCCGCTGATGGAGCGGGGCGTGAAGCTGATCGGCACCGACTGCCCCGCCATCGAGCGGGCCGAGAACCGGGACAGCTTCGAAAAGATACTCGAACAGTTGGGCATCCCCCAGCCCCAGGGCCGCGCCGTGACGAACATCGAACAGGGCGTCGCCACCGCCGCCGAGATCGGCTATCCGGTGCTGGTCCGGCCCAGCTTCGTGCTGGGCGGGCGGGCCATGCAGATCGTGGCCAACGAGCCGCAGCTGCGCCGCTACCTGAAGGAGGCCGTCGCCATCGACGCCGACAAGCCGGTGCTGGTGGACCACTACATCCAGGGCAAGGAGGTCGAGGTGGACGCCATCTGCGACGGGCGGGACGTGTTCGTCCCCGGCATCATGGAGCTGGTGGAGCGCCCCGGCATCCACTCCGGCGACTCCATCTCCGTCTACCCCGCCTTCTCGATCTCCAATAAGGTCAAGGGCGTCATACTGCAATACGCGAAAAAGCTGGGCCTGGGCATCGGCATCGTGGGCCTGTACAACATACAGTTCATCGTGGACAGGGACGAGAACGTGTACATCATCGAGGTCAACCCCCGCTCCTCCCGCACGGTGCCCTTCCACAGCAAGGCCACCGGCTGGTCGCTGGCCGATATCGCCACCGAGGCGATCCTGGGCAAGAGCCTGAAGGAGCAGGGCATATTCGACCTGTACCCCGAGGAGAAGAAGCGCCACTACGTCAAGGTGCCGGTGTTCAGCTTCAACAAGATCAAGGGCCTGGACGCCTACCTGAGCCCGGAGATGAAGTCCACCGGCGAGGCCATCGGCTACGACGACAAGCTGAACCGGGCGCTGTACAAGGCGCTGCAGGCCGCGGGCATGCGGCTCCAGAACTACGGCACGGTGTTCGCCACCATCGCCGACGAGGACAAGGCCGAGGCCGAGCCGCTGATCCGCCGCTTCTACAACCTGGGCTTCAACATCGAGGCCACCGCCGGCACCGCCGCCTACCTGAAGGAGCGCGGCATCCGCACCCACGTGCTCAAGAAGATCGGCGAGGACGAGTCCGACGAGATCATGAACTCCATGCGCCAGGGCCACATCGCCTACGTGATCAACACCCGCAACATCAATTCCGTCAACGCCCTCTCCGACGGCGTCAAGATCCGCCGCGCCGCCACCGAGAACAACGTGACCATGTTCACGAGCCTCGACACCGTCCGCGTGCTGCTGGACGTGCTGGAGGAGACCACGCTGACCATCAGCACGATTGACGCGTGAGGGGTTACGCTGGGGGGACGCTGTCCCCCCAGCCCCCAGTTTAAGGAATGATTTCCCTAAGAACCTCCCATTAGCCGCAACATACTGCGGCTGGGGAGGGGAAAGAGATCGACAAATCGGGATTTGGAGGACAGTCATGAAAGTTGCAGTATGCGAGGATACAGACTGGCTGCTATCAGAAGAAGCATACTCGATCTATGCTCCCTGCATGTATCATCCCACATGCGAGGACTATAAGACACAGATGGAAGGCTTTTTACAAGCTTCATCGGTGAAAGTATTTGTATGTGAAGATCGAAACAGGAAAACCGGCATGATGGTTCTGAAGTTTTCAGAAGCCGCCGCGGAGATCATCGGAATTGCCGTGTCTGAAAAGCTCAGACGTCGGGGGATCGGAAAACAACTGATCTTAAGCGCGATGGAGTTGGAAGGAATAGGAAGAATCGAAGCGCAGACGGACGATGATTCAATTGGTTTCTACCGCAGATGCGGCTTTTCTGAGGAGAAAAGCATCATTGATTATCCCGATGGGTCAGTCGTTCGTTATAACTGCATTCTGAACAAATAGACAAATTCCAGTTTATCGAACCGACACAGATCCCGCAAATCAGAATTGCAACTGAATTTAGTTGCAAAATGTAGGTCGCTGTGCTATACTTCAATCAGGAGGGCTGTTGTATGGGACAGAAGGAGAAGCTCATTGCAAAGCTGAAATCCAATCCTGGAACTTCACCTTTGAAGAAGCGGAAAAGCTGCTGGGGTGTCTGACCTATCACAGGCGCAACAAGGGCAGAACCAGCGGCTCGCGGGTGATGTTCGCAAGCGAAGCGCACAAGGCGAAGATATTGCTGCACAAGCCGCACCCCAGAAAGGAGCTGCTGGAATATCAGGTGAAGCAGCTCATCGAGGTATTGGAACAGGAGGATCTGTTATGAACAACACGATCGAATACAAGGGATATATCGGAAGCGTCGAATTTTCCGAGGCCGACAGGGTGTTCTTTGGAAAGGTCCAGGGCATACGCTCGCTGATTTCCTATGAGGGAACGAACGCCGAGGAACTGTTGGATGATTTTCACGGCGCTGTGGACGACTACCTCGCCGCCTGCGAAGCCGAGGGCGCGAAGCCTGAGACTGCATACAAGGGCAGCCTGAACGTGCGCCTCGGGGAGGAGCTTCATCGCCGCGCCGCGATCTACGCGGTAACACACCGCCAAAGCCTGAACAGCTTCATCGAAGAAGCTGTCCGGGAGAAGCTGGTCTCCAGCCATACCTGAACATCGGGAATTTCCCTGCATACAAAGGAGCTCCTATGAAACAAGTCACCTACGCCGTCGCCCAAAACATCCCCCTGGTCCCCAACGTCTGGCGCATGACCCTCTCCGGCGACACAGGCGCGATCACCCGCCCCGGCCAGTTTGTCAATATCGCCCTCGACGGCCACTACCTGCGCCGCCCGATCTCCGTCTGCGACTGGGACGGGGACGGCCTCACGCTGATCTATAAAGTCGTGGGCGGGGGCACCGAACGGCTCTCCAAGATGGCCCCCGGCCAGGTCCTCGACTGCCTGAGCGGCCTGGGCAACGGCTATGACATATCCGCCTGCCCCGCCGCCCCCGTGCTGGTGGGCGGCGGCGTGGGCGTACCGCCGCTGTACGGCCTGGCCAAGCGGCTGCTGGCCGCAGGCAAGAAGCCCTCGGTGATACTGGGCTTCAACACCGCCGGGGAGATCTTCTACGACATGCAATTCGCCGCCCTGGGCGTGCCCGTGACCGTGACTACCGTGGACGGCACCGCCGGGGTGAAGGGCTTCGTCACCGCCGCCCTGAAGCCCGGTTCCTACGTCTGCGCCTGCGGCCCGGAGCCGATGCTCCGCGCCGTACACGCCGCCGCCGCCGACGGCCAGTTCTCCTTCGAGGCCCGCATGGCCTGCGGCTTCGGCGCCTGCATGGGCTGCACCCGCGAGACCGCCACCGGGCACAAGCGCATCTGCAAGGATGGCCCCATACTCGCGTATGACGAAATAGTTTGGAAAGAATGAGGAATGAATGCAGAAATCCTTGCGGATTTCGTTGATTGAAAAGGCCCGGTTTTGTCTCCAATTGTATCTGTTCAATCATGGCGGCGTAGACGCCGCCGCTACTACGATCGCCCCGTAACGGCGACACGCAGTTAGTCCTTTAGGGCGACACGCAGTTAGTCCTTTAGGGCGACACGAAGTTAGTCCTTTAGGACGACACGCAGTTAGTCCTTTAGGACGGCCTCCAGGCCGCCACAGCAGGTGAAAGCACGTAATGCCTGAACAGATACCTCCAATTTGGAGAAAGAAATCCCGCCAGGGATTTCCACCGCCATTCCTCATTCCTCATTCCTAATTCCTAATTCCTGATTCCTCAATCCCCAGAAAGGACTGATCCCATGCCCGACACCCGCGTGAACCTCCTCGGCATCGAGCTTCCCAACCCCGTGATCCCCGCCTCCGGAACCTTCGGCTACGGGCGGGAGTTCGCAGAGCTGTACGACATCAACATCCTCGGCAGCTTCTCCTTCAAGGGCACGACCCTGCATCCCCGGCTGGGCAACCCGCTGCCCCGGATCGCGGAGGCCCCCGCGGGCATGCTCAACGCCGTGGGGCTGCAGAACCCCGGCGTGGAGCGGGTAATCGCCGAGGAGCTGCCGAATATCGCCAGGATCTTTCGCAGGCCGGTGATGGCCAACGTCTCCGGCTTCTCCGTGGAGGAGTACGCCCAAACCTGCGCCCTGCTGGACGGCTGCGAACAGGTGGGCTGGCTGGAGGTCAACATCAGCTGCCCCAACGTCCACCACGGCGGCATGAGCTTCGGCACCGACCCGGCCTGCGCCGCCGAGGTCACCAGGGCCGTGAAGGCCGTGACCGCCAAGCCGGTCATCATGAAGCTGTCCCCCAACGTGACCGACATCGTCTCCATCGCCAGGGCCTGCGAGGACGCCGGGGCCGACGGCCTGAGCCTGATCAACACGCTGATGGCCATGCGCATCGACCTGCGCACCCGCCGCCCGGTCATCGCCAACACCACCGGCGGCCTGTCCGGCCCGGCGGTGTTCCCGGTGGCGCTGCGGATGGTGTACCAGGTGGCCCGGGCCGTGGCCATCCCCGTGATCGGCATGGGCGGCATATCCACCGCCGCCGACGTCCTGGAGATGCTGATGGCCGGGGCCACGGCGGTGGAGGTGGGCGCGGCCAACCTCGTCGATCCCTTCGCCTGCAAGCGCATCGTCGAGGCCCTGCCCGAGGAGATGGAACGATACAGCATAGAATCGTTGTCGGAATTTGAGGGGGTAGGTTTTAGGGGTTAGGGGTTAGGGATGGTGACCTAAAGGGCCAGCTTCGCGTCGCCAATCCCTCCGGGATTTGTTTGATTCAATGGGAACGACAGGGGTTCCAACGCTTCGCAATCCCTTTGAATAAAAAGAAATCCGCAAGGATTTCTACTTTCCCTAACCCCTAAAACCTAACCCCTAAAACCTAACCCCTAAAACCTAACCCCTAAAACCTAACTTCCCGAAAGGAGGCCCATACCCGTGTCCATGTCCCTGGTGTTCACCCAGATCCTGGTCATACTGCTGTACGTGCTGGTCGGCTTCGCCTCGGGAAAGCTGAAGCTGATCACCCCCGAGCAGCGCAAGTACCTCTCGGGGCTGTGCTCCGGGCTGATACTGCCCTTTACGATACTCTCCGCGTCCTCCCAGGAGGTGGGGGGGAAGGAGATGGGCGGCATGCTGGTGGCGCTGGGCTTCACGCTGGCGCTGTACCTGTGCGTCACCGGGATATCGGTGGCCGTCCACCGGGCCCGCAAGGCCCCGCCGGAGATGGTCGCCGCCGCCACGGGCCTGCTGACCTACCCCAACTGCACCTTCCTGGGGCTGCCCCTGTGCCGGGCGCTGTTCGGGGACATGGCGGTGCTGTACAACGCCAGCGCCCTGATCGCCTTCAACCTGCTGTTCTTCACGGTGCAGCACCGGCTGTTCACCGGCGGCGCGGTGAACCTCAAAAACCTGCTGACCCCGTCGATGCTCTCCACGGTGGCGCTGGTGGGCATGCTGGCGGCGGGGCTGCACTTCCCCGCCCCGGTGCAGACGGTGTTCTCGGGCGTCGGCTCGATGATCACGCCGCTGTCGCTGATCATCATCGGCGTGATGCTGTCGGAGAGCGCCCTGGCCACGGTGCTGCGGCAGCGCAAGTCCTACCTCATCGCGGCGCTGCGCAACCTGGCGATACCGCTGGCGGGCATGCTGGTGCTGCGGCTGTTGCCCCTGGAGGCGGACGCACGGCTGTGCGTGCTGGTCTACCTGGCCTGCCCCTGCGCCACGCTGACCAGCATCTACGCCATACGCTACGACAAGGCCCCCGAATTCTGCGCCCACACCGTGATACTGTCCACGCTCCTCTTCGCCGCCACGCTGCCCGTCATCATACGTATTGGGCAGATGGTGCTGTAATATCTATCGCAACCGTACCTGTTCAGCCCTGTCATGGGATACTCCCCCACTCCGGTCGAACAGCCAGCGAGGGAAGACGGAACCCCTCCGTCAGCCCTACGGGCTGCCACCTCCCCTTTCAGGGGAGGCTTTGGAGATTAGCCTCCCCTGAAAGGTAACGCTGTCTACTTTGAACACGGTCTTAACAGAATCAGGGCGAACAACATCCAAAAGGCTTCCCCTCTGGGGAAGCTGGCTGGCCGGCCGAAGGCCTAGCGAAGCGTCAGGCCAGACTGATGAGGTCCCCTCACGCTCTGCTTCGCGCCTCTGACGCAATAAAGGCGCGAATCCATCCGCAAAGGACCTC
>JAZTZK010000207.1:0-28591 GCA_045637485.1 Clostridia bacterium | reverse complement strand
GAACGGCCAAACGCAAAAGCAATCGCCCCCTGGGTTCAAGGGGCGATTGTTTTGTCGATCGGCGGTCATTCGGCCGCCACGCTGATGGTCACGGGCACGCGGGTGGTCATCACGGTCTCGCCGGCGTTATCCTTGACGGTGGTGACGACCATCGCCTCATAGTTGCCCGCGGCGAGGGGTTTGTCGAGGGTGATGCCGTCGATGGACTCGCCCGGCTTCAGCGCGCGGGTGAAGACCGTCTCGCCATTCACCACCAGTGCCACGGCGACCGTATTGCCGCTGGCATCGTTGTTGGTATACTGGCAGTCGGCGGTGACGCCGTCGGCAGCCACCCGGATGTCGCTGTCCACCTCGGTGGACAGGTGGGCCTCGCCATCCTCAGGCTCGCGCTCCACCTTGTAGGCCTCCGCTTCGGCCAGGCTGCTTTCATATTCGGCCTGGGCCTCCTCCATCGCTTCCTTCTGGCTCTGGATCTCGGCCTGAGCTTCCTCCATCGCTTCCTTCTGGCTCTGGATCTCGGCCTGAGCTTCCTCCTTCGCTTCCTTCTGGCTCTGGATCTCGGCCTGGGCCTCCTCCATCGCTTCCTTCTGGCTCTGGATCTCGGCCTGGGCGTCCTCCATGGCTTCTATTTGGCTCTGGATCTCGGCCTGGGCCTCCTCCAGCGCCTCCTTCTGAACCTGGGTTTCGGCCTCCGCCTGGGCCAGGTTCTCCTCGTATTCGGTCTTTGCGTCCTCGAGGGCCTTCAGGTGGGCCTCTTCATCGGCCTTGGCCTGGGCCTCGATCTCTTCCAGCGCCTTCTGACGGGCTTCGAGATCAGCCTCGGCCTGAGCCAGCTGCGCCACCAGCGACTCCAGCTTCGCGGCGTCGCTTGCTACCTGGGCGTCCAGCACCTCATTGAGCTCATTCAACGCGGCGATATCGCCCGCCTTTTCCAGCAGCTGGGTCGTGAGCCGCTCCAGCTCGGCGTCGGCGGCATCCAACCTGGCCTGGGCATCCACGACGGCCTTTTCGGCCTCCGGCAAAGCCGCTTCCAGGCTCTCGCGCAGATCAATCAGCACTTCGATGCGCTCATCATTCGTGATGTCCCCGGAGCTATCCTCCACGATGGCCGTCATTTGATCCCGAACCGCTTCCAGGTCGATATCAACGACCGCATCCGGGGCGTTCTCCTCCTGGGTCTGCAAACCGGCAATCTGCACGATTACGCGCTCCAGATCGGTCGCCGCCTCCGCAAGCATCGCCTCTTCCTTCGCCTCCGCAGCCTCGTCCTCCGCTGTCCCGGCTTCAGCCCCGGGCTCGGCTATGGCCTCCGGCACGGGCTCGGCTTCCTTTTCAGCCCCGGGCTTCGTTTCGGTCTCGGTCTCGAAACCCGATTCCGGCTCAGTTTCAAACGGCGTTGCGGACACGTCCGCTTCCTTTGTCTCCTGTGCGCCGGCATTCAGTTCTTCAATTGCCGCTTCCTTCTCGACGATCACGGCGTTCAGTCCCTTGATGACCGCTTCCTTCTCGGTAATCTCAGAATTCAGATTCTCGATGGTCGCGTCCTTGTCGGCAATCGAGGCATTCAGTTCCCCAATGGCCGCGTCTTTTTCGGCAATTGAGGCATTCAATTCCCCGATGGTCGCGTCCTTGTCGGCAATCGCGGTATTCATCTCCCCGATGGCCGCGTCCTTGTCGGCAATCGCGGTATTCATCTCCCCGATGGCCGCGTCCTTGTCGGCAATCGAGGCATTCAGTTCCCCGATGGCCGCGTCCTTGTCGGCAATCGAGGCATTCAGTTCCCCGATGGCCGCGTCCTTATCGGCGACCGATGCGTTCAGCCCTCCGATGGCCGCGTCCTTCCTGGAAATCACACTGTCCATCACCGCGATGGCCGCGTTTTTCTGGCTGACCAGACCCTCCAGCTCGGTCACCCTGGCCTTCGTCTCGGCCGCCTCGGCCTCCAGCCTGGCCACCTGCTCGTTGGCGGCGGTCAGGTCCGCCTGCAGCTGCTGGTTGGTCGCCTCGCCGCTCTCCACCTGCGCGGTCAGCGTCTCGGCCTGGGTCTTAGCCTCTGCCAGCTGGGCGCTGACGTCCTCATACTGGGCCTTGGCCGCATCCAGATCCGCCTGGAGCGTCGCGGAATTGTTCTGTTCCTCCGCCAGCTGAGCCTGCGTGGAGGAGAGGGATTCCCTGCTGGCGTTCAGCTTGTTGTTGAACAACAGTATCGCAATGATGGCGAGCACCAGCAGCACCAGCAGCACGATTTGCCACACTTTGCCTTTGGAATTCATAACACGGCCTCCCTGTGTATATATATCTGAGTCCATTATAGCATGAATGGGCTGCACTTAACAAGGTCTTCCAGGCATTTTGTCGAATAAATATATCAATCCACAATCGCGCCGCCCAGGCACACCTGTCCCTGATAGAACACCGCCGACTGCCCCGGGGTAACCGCCCGCTGGGCCGTGGCAAACGCCATGTGGGCCTTGCCGCCGCAGAGCGTCAGGCGGCAGTCCTGCAGCGGCTGGCGGTGGCGCAGCCGCACCTGGCAGTCCAGAGGCTCGCCCTCCGCAGCCGGCGGACGCCCCGCAAGCCACGTCAGCTCCGAGCCCGTGGCGCTGCGGCTGAACAGCGCGTCGTCCTCGCCCTGGCTGACCACCAGGCGGTTGCGCGCCAGGTCCTTGCCCAGCACAAACCAGCGCTGGCCGTTGCCTCCGCCGCCGATGCCCAGCCCCCGGCGCTGGCCGAGGGTATAGTACATCAGCCCGTCGTGGCGACCCACCACCTTGCCGTCGGGGGTGACCATGTCCCCGGGCTGCGCGGGGAGATAGCCGGATAGGAATTGCTTGAAATTGCGCTCGCCGATGAAGCACACCCCTGTGGAATCCTTCTTCTCGCTGACGGGCAGCCCGGCCTGGCGGGCGATTTCGCGGATCTCGGCCTTGGTCAGCCGGCCCACCGGAAACAGCGCCTTTGAAAGCGCCCGCTGGCCCAGCATATACAGGAAATAGGTTTGATCCTTGTTCTCGTCCGCCGCCCGGAGCAGCCTATATTCGCCGTCCACGCAGTCGATGTTCGCAAAGTGGCCGGTGACCAGCTTCTCGGCCCCCAGCCGCTCGGCAAAATCCAGGAACACGCTGAACTTGATCTCCCGGTTGCACAGCACATCCGGGTTGGGCGTGCGACCCTTCCGGTATTCCGACAGGAAGTGCTCGAACACCCGCTCACGGTACTGCCTGGCGAAGTTGACGGAGTAATAGGGAATATCCAGCGCCTCGCACACTTGCCGGACGTCCGCCCAGTCCCGCTCGCTGGTGCACACGCCGTTTTCGTCCTTTTCCTCCCAGTTCTTCATGAACACGCCGATCACCTCGTGACCGGAGCGCTTCATCAGCAGCGCGGCAACCGAACTGTCCACGCCGCCGGACATGCCCACGACTACGCGCATGGGAGCCTCCTTGAATATAATTACTGCACCAAAACCTCCGTCTCCAGCCCGTCGCTATCCACCTCGGGCTCGACAAGGACGGTCTTTTGCTGCATGCCGACGATCTTCCACTGGCCGGCCACCTTCACCAGGGTGATGTCATAGCGGCCGCCCTGCCAGCGGGGAATGCGCTCGGAGACCTCGCTGCGGCGGCTGGAGATGACGCTGCCCGTGATGGTGGGCACGCGCTCCACCACGGTGCAGTTGGCAAAGGCGTCCCAGGGCCAGGCCCACAGCTTTTCAATGGTCAGGTCGTATTCAAAGCCCGTGATGTTGTAATCCGAATAGGCGCTGTTGCCGTTCAGCGCGCCCTCCAGGGCGGTGTCTGCAATCAGGAAATCGGCGTGGAAGTACTTGTTCAGCTCCGCGGCCTGCTGGCGGGTGAGTATGACGTCCACGCGCTTTTCCATGCCCTCGTTGAGCACCACATAGATGTTCGCGCCGTTCATGGCCATGAAGAAGCCGCACACCAGCATGCCCAGGAGCACGCAGATCAACAGCATCCGCGAGGCGATAAACCAGATCAGTCTTCGGAAGTACAGCAAGGTTTCATTCTCCTATCCCGTTACGAATCGTTTTCCTCCAGTATCGACTTCAGCTGCTGGATCATCTGCTCGTCGGTCAGCCGGAACTTGAACACCACGCGGCGGGAGGCGTCCATGTCCTCGAAGCCGTTGGCGTCCAGCACCGGATCGCTGAAGGATCGCCCGTTGGCGGTCACCACCTCGCGCAGCTGGCTCTTCTGCCTGGCGCTGATGCCGCGATAATCGTCGTCCAGCACGTAGGACGCCACCGCCAGCGCGCGCTGCTGGGACAGGGCCAGGTTGTCCAGATAGGTGCCCAGGGAATCGGTGTGGCCCTCGATGAGTATCTCCGACACGTAGTTTTTGTAATCATCGGAGAACAGCACGTCCAGGTACACGGGCAGGAAGCGGTCGATGAAGCGCTCGCCCCGTTCGGAAAGGTCATAGCTGCCCAGCTCGAACATCACGTCGGATTCCAGGGCTATGGCGCCGTTGGACGGGTCCACCTGGGCCTGTATGCTGGCGTCCCTCAGGGCGCTGGACAGCGACGATATGATTCGGGTGCGCAGGCCCACCAGGGCCTCGATCTGTATCTGTTGATCCTCCAGCACCTTCTGCTGCTGGTCGATCTGGATCTGCTGGTCGCCGAGCTGTATGCTCAGCGCGTCCAACTGCTCCTTCTGGGCGGCGATCTCATTCTCCTTTTCCTGCACCAGCGACTGGGCCTTGCTCAGCTCCTCCTGCTGGCTGGCCAGCACGCTCTGGGCGTCCTCCAGCCCCCGCTGGGCGGCCTCCAGGCGGATCTGCTGGGCGATCAGCTGGGTCTCGGATTCGCTCAGCTTGGTCTTTTGCTCCTCCAGGCTGGCGTTGGCCTGGTCCAGGTCGTACTGCTGGCGGGCGATCTCCGCCATGTTGAGTTCGTACATATCAAAATACTGGTACATGATGTAGAACATGATCAGTATGAATATCAGCAAAAGGGCGCTCATCAGGTCTGAAAAGCTGAGCCACTGCACGCCGTTGCTGCTCACCCGTCGATGGGTGTGGGCGCGTGCGCTGCGCATGGGCAAACCCCCTCTCTCGGTTTAATTAGGAATTAGGAATGGTTGTGGAAATCCTGACGGATTTCCTGATTTCGGAATCGATAAGAGTAAAAATTATCAGACAAATCCGCAAGGATTTGGTCATTCATTCCTCATTCCTCATTTCTCATTCCTCATTGTCTGTATAGCCGGTCCGCCGTGTCCTCCAGCGCCTGCTGGGCCTGGACCATGGCGTCGGTCAGGCGGTCCACCTGGTCCAGGAAGCGATTGTTGACGTCGGAAACCGCGTCGGGCAGGCCCTGCACCGCCGAGGAGATGTTCGAAGCCAGGTAGTCCACCCGCTGGGTGAACTGGTTGACATAGTCCCGGTAGGCGTCCATGGTGCTGTTGAACTCGTCCTGCAGGGCGCGGTTGGCCTGGATGTGCACCTTTTCGATGCCGGCGGCGGAAGAACGCAGGTCGGCGGTGGCCTTCTGCATGGCGTCCACGATGCGGCTCAGGTCGGCCTGCATCGAGCTGACCGTCTTCAGGTAGTTGTTCTGCTGGCGGGAGACCAGCTCCATCTGCTCCACCGCGTCCGCCATGCGCCCGAGGGTATCGTCGGCCTGGCGGCTGGACTCGTTGAGCTGGCGAACGTATTCCGACATTCCCTTGAGCGTCTCCTGGGAGAGCGCCTGCATCTTCTGAAGATCCTCGAGGGCGCTCTTCGCCCCGGAAAGCGACGCCCGCACCACCACGCAGCTCTCCTGCTGCTGGCGGCTGGTCTCATCCAGCACCTCGCCGAAGCGCTGCAGCCGGCCGCGCATGGTCTCGTCCAGCCGGTCGGCAAAGCGCTGCATCACCGCGTCCATGAAGCGCATCTGCTCCTTGGTGGAGACGTTGACGAAGCTCTTGAAGGACTGGTTCAGCGGATCGATGGCGTCGTGGACAGCGGCGGCCATGTTTTCGGTGAAGGCGCCGTTCAGGTCCTTGGCCATGGTCTGGATCAGGGCGGTCTGCTCCTGCTGGTAGATGGCGATCTGGGTCATCGGGTCCACGCTCAACACGCCGGCGTGGCGGCTCATGGCCCCGTAGAACTCCTTCAGCGTGTGCTCGCTGGAGCCGTAGACCGCCCGCGTAATCAGCGTGAACAGCACGCTGCCCACCACGCCGAATATGGACGTGGTGAAGGCGTAGCGCATGCCGGGAATCAGCGTGACGATGGACTGCTGCACCGCGGCGGAGTCGCTCATGTTGAAGCCGGACAGGCCCTGGGCCAGGCCGATCAGCGTGCCCAGGAAGCCCAGCGAGGTCATCAGCCCGGGCAGCGACTCGGCGAAGGACGCCCGGCCGGGGCCGTACATGACGGTCTCCTCGTTGATGTAGTCCTCCACGTTGCTGGCGTTGTGGTACACGCCGTCGGCGAAGAACAGGTTGTTCAGGTACTCGCTCCAGTGGGGATACAGCGCGCCCTTGCCCAGGAAATCGTCCTGCTGCCAGGCGTATTTCTTGTCGCCCTGCGAGCGGATGCTGCGGATGGCCCTGCGCAGCGTGCCCCGGGTGTGCACGACCGGCGCGATGCACCGCACCAGGCCCACCACGAACAGCACCACGATGGCCACATATACCACCAGGTTGGATACGCCGCTGAGGGCGTTCTGAAAGAAGGATTGAAAGAAGGATTGAAAGAAGTTCATAGACACCTCCCGGTCGGGCAGGCGCGCCCCGGCGGCCCTTGGCCGCGCGCCTGCGTCGTCCGCCATTGGACGCGGCGCGCGCAACGGCGGTTCCATATTATGTCAACTGGGCAACGGGTCTCGTACCCCAAGCATACTTATTCAAATATCAGTATAGCATCACAATCGTGTATCCGTGCGTAGAAAAGTTGACTAAATAATGACAAATGACGGTTCACTTTTGCCCCGGTTTCGTGTATAATGGAAGGGACCAACCGGCACAGCCACTGGAGGCAATACAGATGAACAAGGTCGTCATACTCACCGGCGGCTCGAGCGGCATCGGACGGGCCACGGCCGAATTGCTGCGGGCGCAGGGCTGCACGGTGTATGAGTTCAGCCGCCGCCCATCCCCGGAGGACCCCTGGCACCGCAGCGTGGACGTGACCGACGACGCGGCGGTGAAGGCCGCCACGGACGCCGTTTTCCAGCGGGAGGGCCGCATCGACATACTGATCAACAACGCCGGCTTCGGCATTTCCGGCGCGATGGAATTCACCGATCCCGCCGACGCCCACCGACTGATGGAGGTCAACCTGTTCGGCATGGACAACGCCATCCGCGCCGCGCTGCCCCACATGCGCAGGGCCGGCTCCGGCCGCATCGTGAACATCAGCAGCGTGGCGGGGGTGTTCGCCATCCCCTTCCAGGCCTGGTATTCCATCTCCAAGGCCGCGGTGCGCTCGCTGACCATGGCGCTGTACAACGAGGTGGCCCCCTTCGGCATCCAGGTGACCGGCGTGATGCCCGGCGACATACGCACCGGCTTCACCGCGGCGCGAAAGAAGAGCATCGAGGGCGACGACATCTACGGCGGGCGCATCAGCGCCTCGGTGGCGAAGATGGAGAAGGACGAGCAGAACGGCATGCGCCCGGAGGACGCCGCGAAGACCATCGCGAGGGTGGCGCTGATGAAGGGGCGGGTCAAGCCCTTCTACGCCATCGGCCTGTCCTACAAATTCCTGGTGCTGCTGGACAGCCTGCTGCCCTGCCGGGCGGTGCGCTGGCTGCTCTACCAGCTGTACGGCAAATAGGCACGCACATTTGGCGGCGCAGCCCCTCGTAGCGGCGCCCGCGCCGCCACAGGAACATTTGCCGCAACGGAGGTACGATCCCATGAACAAGCAAACCCGCCGCGTCGCCATCAGCGGCATGATGGTGGCGCTGGCGACGGCCATACTGCTGATGGGCGGCGTGATCCCCGCAGCCACCTTCGTCGGCCCCGCGCTGGCCGGGATCGTCATGATCCCCGTGCTGGTGGAGGGCGGGCGGCGCATGGCCCTGGGGGCCTGGCTGGCGGTCAGCGCGCTGAGCCTGATGCTCTGCGCGGACAAGGAGGCCGCGCTGCTGTTCGCGTTCCTGGGCTGGTATCCGGCGATGAAGTGGACGCTGGACGCCCGGCTGCCGGGCTGGAAGGGCCTGCCGGTGAAGCTGCTGCTGTGGAACGCATGCGCCGGCGCGATGGCGGCGCTGATCTTCTTCGTGCTGCGCATGGACCAGGTCATCGCTGAATACCGGGAGATGAGCCGGGTCATGCTGGTGGCGTTCATACTGCTGGCCAACGTGACGCTGGTGCTCTACGACCGCCTGCTGAGCATCATGCTCATCGTGTACGTGCGAAAGCTGCGGCCCAGGCTGTTCAAGGGGCACTGAAGCCAAAGCTTGCAGGTCACCGAAAAAGGGCGAAAATACGCCTTTTTTCGGTGACCTGATCATTTATACCCCCGTTCCCGTATGCAGACCCCGGTCTGTATTTTCCCCGGACGAGGCCGCCGCAGCGCCGCGCCGTCTCCTGCCTCCCACCCGGGAAGGCCCGTTGGGCCGGGGCATCACAATGCCGTCACAATCCCCGGGAATGCTGCCTTACAGCCCGGTTTACAAACGACCCCGGTCGACTTAACAAACCGCAAAGCCCCTCTCCCGGACAGCCGCCCCACGCTGAGCCCTCGCCCCGGGCTCCCCCTGTCCTTCGGCGTCCCGGTCCCGTCCGTTTCCGGGTAAAAGACTCCGGTTTGTTAATCTGCGTGTCGAAACAAACAGCTTCACCGTTGGGTTTTCCGCACAATGCTGTCGAATTTTGGCACCGTCAGCGGCGGTCCCGGCGTTGAAGGTCCTTTCCTCCGGTCGCCGGCAAACGCGCAATATTCCCGCCTTTCCCCCTTCTCCGACACCAAAAAATGTGTTATAATGGGTCTATCCGACACAGGAGGTGACGCCATGGAACCCATCTATGTCACAGGCCACCGCAACCCCGATACCGATTCCATCGTTTCAGCCATGGCCTATGCCCAGCTGCGCACGGCCCTGGGAGAGCGGGAATACATGGCCGCGCGCCTGGGGCGCATCAGCGACGAAACCCAGCTGGTGCTGGACCGCTTCGGCTTCGAGCCCCCGGTGCTGATCCACGACCTGCGCACCCAGGTCAGCGACCTGAACTACGACACGCCCCCGGCGCTGAACAAGGCCGCCACGGTGGATCGGGCCTGGCAGCTGCTGCACCGGGACGAGAACACCGTGGCCCTGCCCGTGGTGGAGGACGACGGCACGCTGTTCGGCATGCTGTCCACCAACACCATCGCCGCCCAGGACATGAATTCGGTGCTGGACCCGGTGATCGAGGACATCCCCGTATTCAACCTGGTCAGCGCCCTGGAGGGCAGCATCGTGCTGGACGCGGACATCCCCACCAACAGCGTGTCCGGCCGGGTGACCATCGCCCTGCCCGCCAACGGCGAGGAGGCCATCAACCTGTCCCCCGAGACGGTGCTGATCTGCGGCAATCAGCACGACGTGATACTGGACGCCCTGAGGGCGAAGGTGCCCTGCGTGGTGGTGTGCCAGGCCGCCGTGCCCGAGGAGGCCCGGGAGCTGCCCCTGAGCAGCCTGGTCATCTCCACCCCCCAGGAGCCCTACCGCGCCGCCCGGATGATCTTCCAGTCGGTGCCGGTGTGGCGGGTGTGCCGCACGACCGGGCTGTGCCCCGCCCGGCTGACCGACTTCGTGGACGACGTGCGCCAGATGGCCCAGGACAACAAGCACCGGGCCTTCCCCGTGGTGGACGACGACAACCGGGTGGTGGGCATGCTCAGCCGCATCCACCTGCTCAAGCCGCGGCGCAAGCGGGTGGTGCTGGTGGATCACAACGAGGTGTCCCAGTCCGTACCCGGGCTGGAGCAGGCCGAGATCCTGGAGATCATCGACCACCACCGCCTGGCCGACGTGCAGACCGGCAACCCCATCTACATGCGCAACGAGCCCGTGGGCAGCACCGCCACCATCATCGCGGGCATGTTCATGGAGCGCGGCCTGATGCCCACGGCCCGCATGGCGGGGCTGATCACCTGCGCCATCATCTCCGACACGCTGATGTTCAAATCCCCCACCTGCACCCCCCGGGACCGGCTGATGGCGGAGCGCATGGCCTCCATCGCCCACGAATCGCTGGACAACCTGGGCCAGATGATCTTCTCCGCCTCCACCAGCGACGACAAGTCCCCCGACGACATACTGTTCCAGGACTACAAGGAATTCATGATCTCCGGCCACACGCTGGGCGTGGGCCAGGTGGTGACGCTGGATTCCGAACGGGTGCTGAAGCGCCGCGAGGATTTCCTGGCCGCCATGCGCAAGCGCATGGACGAGCGCAAGTACGACCTGATGCTGTTCCTGATCACCGACATGCTCCGGGAGGGCAGCCAGCTGCTGTTCCTGGGCTCGCCGGACGTGATCGCCCAGGCCTTCAACGTGCGCCCGGACGACAGCCAAGCCTTCCTGCCGGGCATACTCTCCCGCAAGAAGCAGGTCATACCCGCGCTGTCGGTGTTCTGGGGCTGACGCCATGCTTGTATCGCTACTGTTGAAGCACGCCGCCGCCATGGGAATTCCCATGAGCGACGGGCAGGCCGGGCAATTCAATACCTACCACGAAATGCTCGTCGAGGCCAACGCCCGCATGAACCTGACGCGGGTGCCGGAGGACCCCGCCGAGGCCGCGGACCGCAACTACCTGGACTGCATCGCGCCGCTGGCTTGGGGCTTCCCGGCGGCAGGCGTCGCCGTGGACGTGGGCTCCGGCGCGGGCTTTCCCGGCATACCGCTGGCCATCATGCTGCCGGACACCCGTTTTACGCTGATGGACGCGCTGGGCAAGCGGGTGGATTTCCTGCAGGCCGTCATCGACCGCCTGGGCCTGAACGCCGAGGCGCTGCACCTTCGGGCCGAGGACGCCGCCCGAAGGGACGGGCTGCGGGAGGGCTTCGACCTGGCCGTCGCCCGGGCCGTCGCGCCGATGAACGTGCTGTGCGAATACATGCTGCCCCTGGTCCGGGTGGGCGGGACCATGCTGGCGCTGAAGGGGCCGGGGCTGGACGCGGAGCTGGCCCAGGCCGAAAACGCGCTGAAGCTGCTGGGCGGCGAGATCGAGCGCGTGCAACCCCTGGTCATCCCCGACCGGGACTGGAGCCACCGCGCCGCCTGGATCGCAAAAACCGCCCCAACGCCGCAGAAGTATCCCAGGCGCGCCGGAGCGGTGGAGAAGAGACCGCTGTAATTTCTGATTTACCGAAAGGAGAGATCCCATGAACTACCGCAGACTCGGCAAAACCAACCTGATGGTCAGCGAGGTGGGCTTCGGCGGGGAGTGGCTGGAGCGTCACGACGTGGAGCACTCTGTGAACCTGATCCGTCACGCCCATGAACGGGGCATCAACATCATCGACTGCTGGATGCCGGACCCGAAGTCGCGGGACATCATCGGCCAGGGTATCGCCGACTGCCGGGATCAGTGGTTTATTCAGGGCCACATCGGCTCCACCTGGCAGGGCGGGCAGTACGTGCGCACCCGGGACATGGATCAGGTCGTGCCCGCCTTCGAGGATCTGCTGAAGCGCATCGGCGGCGGCTATATCGACCTGGGCATGATCCACTACGTGGATTCCGAGGCCGACTGGCAGGCCGCCATGAACGGTCCCTTCATCGACTACGTCCATTCCCTGCACAGGGACGGCGTCATCCGCCACATCGGGCTGAGCACCCACAACCCCGTCATGGCCAGGCGGGCGGTGGAGACCGGCGTCGTGGAGATGATACTGTTCAGCATCAACCCCGCCTTCGACATGCACCCGGCCACGGAGAACCTGGACGACCTGCTCTCGGGAAAATTCGACCCTGCCCTCAGCGGCATCGACCCGGAGCGGGCGGCGCTGTACCGGCTGTGCGAGGCGCGGGACGTGGGCATCACCGTGATGAAGGGCTTCTTCGGCGGCGCGCTGTTCGACGAAAAGCGCTCGCCCTTCGGCGCCGTATTCACCCCCGCCCAGCTGATCCACTACGCGCTGACCCGACCCGCGGTGGCCTCGATCCTGTGCGGCTACGACACCGTGGAGCAGATCGACCAGGCCGTGGCCTACGAGACCGCCTCGCCCGACGAGCGGGATTACGCCTCCGTCATCGCCGCCGCGCCGCTGCACAGCTATAAGGGCCAGTGCACCTACTGCGGCCACTGCAAGCCCTGTCCGATGGAGATCGACATCGCCATGGTCAACAAGCTCTACGACCTGGCCGTCCAACAGGAGCGCCTGCCGGAGAGCCTGCGGGAGCACTACCGCGCCCTCGGCCCCACCGCCGCCGATTGCGTCGGCTGCCGCAGCTGCGAGGCGCGCTGCCCCTTTGAGGTGAATATCGCCGAGCGGATGGAGAAGGCCGCGACATTGTTCGGATGCTGACGACAACCGATCCCAATCAAAGAGCGGACGCGACGCGTCCTCTCTTTGATTGGGATTCATTCAGATCAGCAGTGGCACCAATCCAGATAGGTCATGCTGCACCAGCCCGACTTGCAGTTCTTTGTCACATAGGCCCAGTTTCCGGAAACCTTGGTCGCCAGCAGGTGACGGGTGCCGTGGGGGAAGCTGCCCTTGATGGCGTAGCAGGTGCCGGGGCCCTTGCGGATGTTCAGGCCGGAGGACCGGGTGCACACATTGGCATAGGCGCCTTCCCTGACGTACCTCTTGGCGACCCAGCCGGTGGTGCCGCCGAAGGTCTTCACCTTGTACCAGCTGCCGGACTTGCGGATCAGTTTGAGGGGCTTGCCATTGCTCAGCGAGGTGATGATCCTGTAACCGGTGCCGGGGCCCGTGCGCATGTACAGGCGGCCGCCGTTGGTGTGGACCCGGTATACCCTCGCATAGTCGTCATCGCAGGAATTGGAAACGACTTCCTCTGCCATGGATACCGCGGGGATCGCCGCCACAAGCAGCATCACCGCCAGGAGAACCGCGAGAATTTTCTTCATGTTGAAACCCTCCTCATAAATTCTTGCCGCATCCGGAGCGCCTTTATTGACCTTCGTCAGGGAACGTAAACATTTCCTTTTTCTCATATGCGCCGCTCACCCGGATTATGGCTGTTGGAAATATTATACATCAAAAAACTGGAAAATATGTTACATCTTTGTCGCATTTTTGTCAAATTTTATAAAGTTTTTACAACCTCTGTCATCAATCCCGTTCAATCCTGCCCCTGCGCCATCCCCGCTGCCGGTCGTGGCACATGTCGCAGACGCGATAGGGCCAGTTCCAGGGCAACGGCGCCTTGCAGGAGGGGCAGGTGCGCTGTTGCAGCTTCTGGGTGGAGAGGATGTGGATGATGCCCTCGGAGATAAGCCCCTTCCGGCGCTGTATCTCCTCCAGCATGTCATCCGGGTCCTCCAGGAACAGCCGGGCATAGTTATAGTAGAGATCGCAGCGCCGATAGTCGGCTTCAAGGCCGTCCAGCATGGCGGTGGTACAGTCCTCCGGCTCCGGCGGCCACGGCAGCTCCGATTCCACTTCGATGTGCTCGCGGCCGCACTCGGCGCGGTACATGGCCTTCCAGCGGGTCAGCAGGTCCGGGTCGGTCTCGTCGAAGGGGATGCACAGGAAGCGGTAGAGCAGCGCCTTGTCGGTGCGGGGCGTCTCCATCATGGCCGCCAGCGCCGCCATGCGCTCGGTGGACGCCTTGGAAAAGCAGCCCTTGTCCTTCATGGCCAGCCACTGGTTGATGATCTGGGTCAGCGGCAGCGGCAGGCCCAGCAGCGACTCCGGAAAGCTGATGACCGCCTCGGTCAGCGAATACAGCGGCTTGTTCAGCGCCTGGGCCACGATGCCCTTGAAGCCGTAGGCGTTCACATAACCCACGTCATACTGGCCGTAGCGACCGGCGCGGCCGGCGATCTGCTTGATCTCGGCGTCGGTCAGGGGCCGGGTGATGTCGCCGTCAAACTTCTCCGACTCCAGGAACACCACCCGCTGTATGGGCAGGTTCATGCCCATTGCGATGGCATCGGTGGACACCACCACCTGGGCGTCTCCCTCCTGGAAGCGCTCGGCCTGGTCCCGGCGCACATCCGGCGGCAGCGCGCCGTAAATCAGCGACACCCGCCAGCCCTGGCGCTTCAGCTCCGCGGCCACGGCGTGGACACGGGCCTTCGAGAACACGATCAGCGCGTCTCCCCTGCGCACCGACGCCGGGAAGCGAAAGCCCTCCTTCTCCGCCACCAGCGGCACCATGCGCCGGTGACGCACGATCTGAAGCTCGTCGCCGCATTCCTCAATGATACGGGTCAGCAGCCCCTCGGCGTCCGGGGAGGCGCAGGCGTGGATCTCGTCGGCGCACAGCCCCAGTATCGCCGCGGTCCACGCGCCGCCCCGGTCCCGGTCGGCGATCATCTGGCATTCGTCGATCACCGCCACGTCGTAGTGCGCCTTCAGGTCGGCCATCTCCACCGTGGAGGACTGCACCCGGCTGTCGGGCACCCGGATCTGCTCCTCCCCGGTCACCAGCGAACAGGGCGTGCCGTCACGGTTCAGGGTTTCGAACTGCTCCGCCGCCAGCAGCCGCAGGGGCCCCAGGTAGATGCCGTTGCGGGCATAGCGCAGGCGCTCCACCCCCTCGTAGGTCTTGCCGGAGTTGGTGGGGCCGAGGTGCAGTATGAATTTGCGGCGCATCTGGCGGGCCAGCGGATACAGGTCCCGGTAGTGCTCCGGCACGGCGTTCAGCAGCGCCGAGCGCAGCTTCTTCGCCCTGCCGAAGGTGGTGTCCGCCCGCCTTTGCAGCTGGCGCACCGAGGGATTGGCCGACAGCAGCCGCTGGATGCGCTCCCGGGGCCAGCGCTGGCGCATACGACTGCAAATGGCGGCCTTCGCCTGCTGGATATCCCGCTTCAGCGCCTCGGACACCGTGCCGCCGTCGGGCAGGCGCACCTGCCCGCAGGCCGCCAGCTCGGGGTGGTCGCGATACAGCGCGCCCCGCAGCGACCCCGTCAGCGACCTGGGCCGCCATGCCCGTTCGACGACGTCCACGCTCAGGCCCTTACTGAATGCCCCGTCCATAAGCCAGGGCACCACGTCCTCCACCCCCGGCTCGCTGACCAGGCGGGACAGATCGGCCTTCAACAGATAGCGCTCCACCTTGTCGCTCGACTGGTCCGCCAGGCGCTTCACCTGGCCCTCCAGCAGCCTGCGGGGGGCCTGCTGCTTCACCAGGCGCAGCGCCGTGCGCGCCTTCTTCAGGTTCACACGGCTGCGCTCCACCGAACGCAGGAAGACCAGGTCGACGGGATTGCCGGCCTGGAGCTCCTGGGCGATCATCGGGGCAAGGCGCTCGAACTCTGCCTCGTAGCGCTCCTGCCCCAGCTCGCCCCGCAGCAGGGCCTGGTAGACCTCATCTCCCTTGCGGAGGTGATACAGCGTATTCCCGAAGGCCCTGCCCCCGTAGTAGGCCTCCGCCTCCCCGGCGCTCATGCCCCGGGTGATCCCCCGGACCTTGTTCAGCGCGCGCTGGTACAGGTAGTCCTCCCGCTCCGGAATGATCGCTTCGATGTACGCCCGCAGCGCCGCCTGTCTGTCCATATGCCGTACCGCCTTCCCGGCGCGTACCCGCGCCCTGCCTTATTCTACCACGAATGGGTAATATTGTGAATCCTTTTCAGCCCCGCTGCGCCTTCCGGTACTCCCGCGGCGAGCAGCCCATCTGCCGGTGGAACGCGGCGGAGAAGTGTTCTATGGAGGAATATCCCGACCTTTCCGCAATCTCGGTGACGGACAGGTCGGTGCCGACAAGCAGCTGGGAGGCCGCGGCCATCCGGGCGTCGGTCAGCTTCTGGGAGAAGGTCTTGCCGAAGTTGTCCCTCAGCAGCCGCTGGGTCTGGCGCTGGCTCAGGTTCAAAAGGCTCGCCAGATTCCCCAGCGTCAGCGTGCGGTGGCGGTAGAAGAAGGCGTCCTCGACGATGGGCATAAGTCCCGCCCGTGTCAGCGCCGGCACGCGAATCCGGACGGGCGAGGGTCCGGTCTCCATGCGGTACATGCGCATCAGCAGCACGATGATCTGTCGCAGCAGCGCCTCCGCCATCTCCCGCGCCCCCGGCCGGGGATTGCGGCCCTCCTCGACCAGCCGCTCCAGCAGCGGGTACACCCGGCCGCCATCCTCGCCCATCCAGAAGTGGGTCCCGGCAAAGCGGTAGAACGGATCCTCCGTCGCCCGTGCCGCCAGCTCGCAGTTCAGGTAGAGGCAGTATTCGATGATGGGACTGCGCAGGTCCGAGCGCTGGGCGTGCTCGATGCCCGGCCCGGTGACGTACAGCGTGTCCGGCCCCACGCCCCGGGTCTTGCCGTCGATGGTCACGTCGCCCTGTCCGCTCCGGGTGTAGTGGATCTCATAGCTCGTGTTTGAATGCCTGTGGGCCGCGATGACCGCCGGCAGCTGCTCGATGCGCACATGCACCGGCGCGACGTGCAGGCACCCCAGCTCAAATCCGAAGGAAAACTCATAGGTCTCCACATCCATCCCCCATTTCCCCGGCGGCAACCCAATCTCCGCCGCATGCTATTCCTAATTCCTAACCCCTAATCCCATTATACCCCACACTTACACAAAACGGACATCAACCTTCGCCAAAACGACATATTTAACATAAAAACGTCGGGTTTTTCTCTAACCTTGGGGCGTGGAATTTGTTATACTTTTATTATTGAGATATAATACACAGGGAGGCTTTCATCATGGATAAAAAGATTCTTGGCGCCATTCTTCCGGGCAACAGCACCGTCGAGCTGAAGGAATTCGAGATTCCCAAGCCGGGCCACGGCCAGGTTCTGGTGAAGACCAAGGCTTCCACCATCTGCGGCTCCGACATCCGGTGCATCTACCGCGCCCACGTGGGCAAGGGCCCGGAGGGCTACCAGCCCGGCATGATCGCCGGCCACGAGCCCTGCGGCATCATCGTGGAAGAGGGCGAGGGCCTGAAGCGCTTCAAGAAGGGCGACCGCGTGATCGTGTACCACATCTCCGGCTGCGGCGTGTGCTACGACTGTCGGCGCGGCTACTACATCTCCTGCAAGAGCCCCTATCGCGCGGCCTACGGCTGGCAGCGCAACGGCGGCATGGCCCCCTATATGCTCTGCGACGAGAAGGACCTGATCGCCCTGCCCGACGAGCTGACCTATGAGGACGGCGCGCAGGTGGCCTGCGGCTTCGGCACCTGCTACGAGGCCCTGATGAAGATCGGCGTCTCCGGCAACGACCGGGTGCTGGTCACCGGCCTGGGCCCGGTGGGCCTGGCCACGCTGATGCTGGCGAAGGCCATGGGCTGCGACACCACCATCGGCTGCGACGTGAACGAGGACCGCATGAAGCTGGCCAGGGACCTGGGCCTGGCGGACTACGTGTTCAACAGCGCCGATGTCGGGGAGTGCGAAAAGAAGATCATGGAGGTCACCCAGGGCTACGGCTGCGAGCGCACCATCGACTGCTCCGCCAACAACTCCGCCCGGGCGATGGCGATTCGCTGCACCCGCGAGTGGGGCAAGATGGCCATGGTGGGCGAGGGCAACGACGTGACCTTCAACCCCTCCCCCGACATCATGCACGGCCAGAAGAGCATCTACGGCAGCTGGGTCACCTCGCTGTGGCGCATGGAGGAGCTGGTGGAGCACCTGGTGCGCTGGGGCATCCATCCCGACAAGCTGATCACCCACCGCTTCGAGCTGAAGGACGTGGCCGAGGCCTACCGCCTGATGGCCTCCGGCCAGTGCGGCAAGGTCGCGATCGTGTATCCCGACTGATGAGGAGGAGGAATCACCATGATCGATCCCAAAACCGTTCCTTCCTTTAAACTGAACGACGGCGGCGTCATCCCCTGCATCGGCATGGGCACCTTCGGATCGGACCGGGTGACCCCCGACGAGGTGGCCGAAGCCGTGGCCGGCGGCATTCGCGTCGGCTACCGGCTGTTCGACTGCGCCGCCTGCTACGGCAACGAGGACAAGATCGGCGTCCGGTTCCGCGCCGCCTTCGACGAGGGCGTGGTGAAGCGCGAGGAGCTGTTCATCATGTCCAAGGTCTGGAACGACATGCACCGGCGCGTGGCCGAGTCCTGCAAAAAGTCCATCGCGGATCTGCAGTGCGACTACCTGGACATGCTGTTCATCCACTGGCCCTTCCCCAACTACCACGCCCCCTTCTGCGACGTGGATTCCCGCAATCCCGACAGCAAACCCTTCTCGGTGGCGGAGTTCCTGGACACCTACCGCCAGATCGAGGCGCTGGTGGATGAGGGGCTGGTGAGGCACATCGGCATTTCCAACATGACCATCCCGAAGCTGGACGCCGTGCTGCCCAAGCTGCGCATCAAGCCCGCGGCCTGCGAATCGGAGCTGCACCCCTGCTTCCAGCAGCAGGAACTGTTCGACTACCTGAAGGCCCGCGACATACTGAACATCGGCTACATGCCCCTGGGCTCTCCCCGCCGCCCCGAGCGCGACATACTGCCCGAGGACATCGCCGACATGCAGATGCCGGAGCTTCAGGCCATCGCGAAGGCCCACGGCTGCCACCCCGCCATCATCTGCCTGAAGTGGGCGCTGCAGCGGGGCCAGCTGCCGATTCCCTTCTCGGTGCACAACTACGAGGCCAACCTGCGCGCCGCCGTCACCGAAAAGCTGACCGACGAAGAGATGGCGACCATCGCCACCCTGGAGCGGAACAACCGCCTGGTGAAGGGCCAGGTGTTCCTGTGGCCCGGCGCCAACGACTGGCACGACCTGTGGGACGAGGACGGCGTGATCGTCAGCTGCACGGATTGCTGATTTTTGTCATCAGTGCAGATTGCCAATAATGGATTGACATTTCGTTGCAAAGTGTATATAATGTAACCGGAAATTGCGCCGGATCGGCCGACGACTGATCCGGCGCAAAGCACAGCATCGACCGTCGTTGGCAACAATTCTGTCCGCGACCGCGCCCGGCGCAGGACCAGGGGACCGGCGAAGGCAAGCCCCACAACGAACGAAACGGAGGTAGTGTCGTGGGAGAAGTCATATTGACGATGAAGGGCATCGACAAATCGTTCCCCGGCGTGCACGCGCTGGATCACGTGGATCTGGAGGTGCGCAAGGGCGAGGTGCACGCGCTGATGGGCGAAAACGGCGCGGGCAAATCCACGCTGATGAAGGTGCTGACCGGCATCTACAGCAAGGATTCCGGCACCATCACCTACGAGGGGCGCGAGGTGGAATTCCACAACCCCAAGGAGGCCCAGGACGCGGGCATCGTCATCGTTCACCAGGAGCTGAACATGATGGGCCACCTGACCGTCGCCCAGAACATATTCATCGGCAGGGAGCCGCGCAGCGGCCTGTTCATCCGGGACGCCGCCATGAACGCCGAGGCCCGCAAGCTGTTCCAGCAGCTGAACATCGAAATCGACCCCAAGGAGACCATGAGCAACCTGACCGTCGCCAAGCAGCAGATGTGCGAGATTGCGAAGGCCATCTCCCACGAGGCCAAGGTCATCATATTCGACGAGCCCACCGCCGCCCTGACCGACACCGAGATCGAGCAACTGTTCGTCATCATCCGCGACCTGCGCGCCAAGGGCTACGGCATCGTGTACATCTCCCACCGCATGGACGAAATCAAGAAGATCACCGACCGGGTCTCGGTCATGCGCGACGGCCAGTACATCGGCACGCTGATCACCGAGGACTGCACCAAGGAGGACATCATCAACATGATGGTGGGCCGCGTGATCTACGAGGAGCCCAAGACCCACTCCATGGTCGCTCCCGACGCGCCGGTGGTTCTGAAGGTGGAGCACCTGAACGCCGGCCGCATGGTGCAGGACGTGAGCTTCGAGCTGCACAAGGGCGAGATACTGGGCTTCGCCGGCCTGGTGGGCGCGGGCCGCACCGAGACGGCCCGGGCGCTGTTCGGCGCGGACCCCAAGCAAAGCGGCGATATCTACATCAACGGCAGGAAGGTGGACATTCGCTCGCCCAAGGACGCCGTCGAGGTCGGGTTGAGCTATCTGTCCGAGGACAGAAAGCGCTTCGGCATCGTCCTCAAGAAGAACATCACTGAAAATTCCACGCTGGCCACGCTTCAGGAATACACAAAGGGCGCGTTCATCGACAAAGCCAGGGAGGCCAGTGTCACCCAAAAGTACGTGGTCGCCCTGAAGACCAAGACGCCCGGCATCGACGAGCTGGTGATGAACCTCTCCGGCGGCAACCAGCAGAAGGTGGTCATCGCCAAGTGGCTGGTGAACGATTCCCAGATCATGATCTTCGACGAGCCCACCCGCGGCATCGACGTCGGCGCCAAGCAGGAGATCTACGAGCTGATGAACCAGCTGGCCCAGCAGGGCAAGGCCATCATCATGATCTCCTCTGAAATGACGGAGATCCTGCGCATGTCCGACCGCATCCTGGTGATGTGCGAGGGCAAGAAGACCGGCGAGCTGGACATCGCCGAGGCCACCCAGGAGAAGATCATGTCGCTGGCCACCCGTGACATCGATATACAGGACCAGAAGGCATTGCAGGAGGGAGCATAATGAAGAAAGCGCTTGAAAAATTCAAATCCCTCAAACTCGTGCGCATGATGGGCTTCAACCGCGTGGTGCTGATTGGCGTCATCATACTGCTGTGCCTGATCTTCCAGGTGCTCAGCGCGGTGCTGAACCACGGCAACGTGTTCCTGACCTACGCCCGCTTCTCCAGCGCCATGAACTACGGCTACTTCATCGGCTTCCTGGCCCTGGGCGTCACCTTCGTCATCGCCACCGGCGGCATCGACTTCTCCATCGGCTCGGTGATGTTCTGCGCGGCGCTGATCTCCGGCTACTGCCTGAACAATTACAATTTCCCCCTGTGGCTGTGCCTTTTGATGTGCGTAATCATCGGCGCGCTGTTCGGCACGGTGGGCGGCTTCTTCGTGGCCTACTTCCACCTGCCCTCGTTCATCACATCAATGGCCCTGATGCAGATCGCCAAGGGCGTCGGTTCCCTCTTCACCCACACGCAGAACGTCTCCTGGCCCAGCAGCACCGACCCCAACGGCTGGTACCGCAGCCTTTCCAACCTGGAGCTTCGCCTGAGCGAGGGACAAAAGGTCAACATTCCCATGGGCCTGATCCTGCTGATCATCGTGGCCATCATTTGCGCCATCGTGCTGAACAAGACCCGCCCCGGACGCTACATGATCTGCATCGGCGCAAACCGCGAGGCGGTGCGCCTCTCCGGCGTCGACACCCGCCGCTGGGAGATGCTGGCCTACATCATCAGCGGCGCGCTGGCGGGCTGGGCGGCCATCTTCTTCGTGGGCTGCTACACCACGGTCCAGCCCGGACGCGGCGACACCTTCAACAACGAGGCCATCGCCGCCTGCGTCATGGGCGGCACGTCGATGGCCGGCGGTCTGGCCTCGATACTGGGCACCGTCATCGGCGCGTTCATCATCGCCATCATGCAGGAGGGCATCCTCTCGATGGGCCTGAACATCTCCTATCAGTACGCCCTGACCGGCCTGATCGTGCTCGGCGCCGTCATCGCCGACACCCTCAGCCGCCGCCGCAGGAACTGACGGACACAGGAAAGGAGAGAGCATATGGAAATCACGAGCAAAAACAGGAAATCTTCTTCCGCGTCGTTCATTCGTTCCAGCGCGTTCCAGCGGGTGATCATCATCGCCGTGGTGGTGCTGCTGTATATATTCTTCTACGCCAGGAGCACATCCTTCCGCAGGTATACGACCATCGTGCAGATCTGCAGCAACATGTACTACACGCTGCTGATGGCCATCGGCGTCACCTTCCCGCTGATCACCGGCGGCAACGACCTGAGCATGGGCACGGGCCTGATCTGCTACTCGCTGATCGGCTCTTACCTGATCCGCATATTCGGCTGGCCGCTGTGGGCCGCCATCATCATCACCATCGGCATGGGCGTATTGATGGGCACGGTCAACGGCATAATCATTGCCAAGCTGGAGATACCGCCCTTCATCATGACGCTGTCCATGATGATGTTCTTGCGTGGCATGGGCTCGATACTGACCAACAGCTACTCGGGCACCTGGCCTGACGGCGCGGACCCGGGCGCGGGCTTCCGCAACGTGTTCAGGCTCATCGTCCAGACACCGAACGGGCGCATGCCGGTGCCTATAGGAATGATATGGATCATACTGCTGGTCATCATCATGACCATCGTGCTGAACCACACCCGTGTGGGACGCTACATCATCGCCATCGGCTCCAACAAGGAAGCCCTGAAGCTCAGCGGTGTGAACGTGTTCAAGTGGCACGTATTCGCCTACATGATCTCTGGCTTCATGACCGGCCTGGCCGCCATCGCCTACGCGGCCACCTTCCCGAACATCACCCCCGGCCAGGGCGCGGGCTTCGAGCTGAACGCCATCGGCGCGGCCATCATCGGCGGCACGTCGATGACCGGCGGCTCCGGCTCGGTGTTCGGCACCTTCCTGGGCGTGCTGCTGATCGCGCTGTTGCAGGTGGGCCTGCCCTTCGTGGGCCTGAACGCCGACTGGCAGCTGCTGATCACAGGCTGCATACTGCTGGCCGCCGTTACCATCGACAAGATGCGCAACAGCTGATGGATTGTCAGCGTCCTCCCTGCGGGGGGCCGCCGATCCGGAATAATTCTGAATATGTTGCGCCCCAGAGGCGTGCATATAATATTTAAGGAGGTACTTATCATGAAGAAAGTACTCGCTCTCGTTCTGGCCATGATGATGGCCCTGGGCCTGGTCGCCGCTGTCGCCGAACAGCCCACCTACCACTTCGAGATCGTTTCCAAGGGCTTCCAGTCCACCTACTGGCAGGCTCTGTACAAGGGCGCCCTGGCCGAGATCGACGCGCTGAACGCCGAGGCCGGCTATGAGATGATCACCATGCACATGGACGGCCCCGACTCCGAGTCCGACGTTGCCCAGCAGGTGCAGCAGTTCACCAACGCCCTGAACGCCAATCCCGACGGCATCGGATTCGCCGCCGTCGACCAGAACGCCTTCAACGACCTGCTGGCCGAAGCCGTGGAGAAGAAGATCCCGATCGTCGGCTTTGACTCCGGCGTGCCCGGCGCTCCCGAAGGCGCGATCTACGCCAATGCCTGCACCGACAACTATGTAGCCGGCACCATCGCCGCCGATAACCTGTTCGCCGCCATCAAGGACCGCATCGCGGCCTCCGAGGGCGTCGTCCGCGTGGGCGAGGTCAACCAGGATGCCACCGGTGAATCCGTGACCAGCCGTGGCCGTGGCTTCATCGACAAGTTCATCGAGCTCGCTTCCGCCGAGGGCTGGGGCGTGGCCGTGACCGGCAACGAGTACTATGTGAACAATGCCCAGGGCGCTGTGGCCGAGGCCGATGCCAAGATCATCATCGAGGCCCGCGTGCCCGCCACGACCCAGGTCGACCAGTGCGCCAATGAGGCCGCCGTCATCCTGAACGAGGCCGACACCATCGCCATCTTCGGCTCCAACCAGACCGCCGCCGAGGGCATCATCGCCGCCAACAACAACCTGTTCGTGCTGGGCTCCGGCGAAGGCCAGATCGTGGGCGCGGGCTTCGACGCCGGCTCTGCTCAGAAGGCCGCCGTCGCCGATGGCACGCTGCTGGGCGCCATCACCCAGAGCCCCCTGGACATGGGCAAGGTGACCATCGACGTGCTGCTGGCCATCGTTCGCGGCGAAGAGTACCAGGAGCTGTATGATACCGGCTGCGCCTGGTACACCGCCGAGACCATGGACGATCCCAGCATCGCCCCCAACCTGTATGACTGATCCCGCCTGAATGCGCAGAGACAGCCGTACAGACTGAACGATTCGGCCGGAATGGATAACCATTCCGGCCGGTTGGTTTTTGGGATCTCATGCCATCCTGTACTGCTTCGGCGTGGTGCCCTTGTACTTCCTGAATTGTTTAATAAAGAAGCTGGAATCATTGTAGCCGCAGTGCTGGGCGATCTCCGCAACGGTCATGTCGCCGCTGGTGAGGAAGTGGCTGGCGCACTCCACCCGATAGTAGTTCACATAGTCTATGGGCGAGCGGTGCACGATGGTCTTGAAGAAGCGGCAGAAGTACTTGGGCGACATGCCCGTCAGCCGCGCCAGCTCCTCCAGCGTGATGCCCTGGCCGTAGTGGGTTTCGATGTACTCCAGCGCCGGCTTCAGCTGCTCGGCCTTCTGACCGAAGCGGGCGGAGGGCGTGTCCAGCGCGGCCTTGTCCCGGCAGCGCACCAGCGCGCCGAACAGCCCGTACAGGCTGCCGGTGATCTCCAGCACGTTGCCGTCCACCCCGTCCCGGCAGCGCCCGAACAGCGCCTCGGTCGCGCGGCGGAGCCCCTCGTCAGCTTCGATAACCGCCCGCTTCAGGAAGATGCTGTGGTTCAGCACCCCCTTCAGTCGCCGGGCACAGGCGTCCGGCCCCAGCAGCAGCGCCGCGTCGAACACCGCGCACTCGTAGACGCACTCCTCCGGGTCGCCGCCGTGGACCACGCCCCCGGCGATCAACATCAGGTCTCCCGGCTCGGCGACCGCCTCCCGGCCGTCGATGTACAGGCTCAGCCTGCCGCTGCGCACGCGGATCAGCTCCGTCTCCCGGTGCCAGTGCATCGGCATGCGGTAGCGCTCATGGTGAACATCCACCGGGTACCAGGCCAGCGGGAAATCCCCGGTGCGGTGCTGTATCTGTTCGTTGTAGTCCAGGTAATGCATGCCGCCTCCATCACAAAATGGTGAATATCGTTTTATTTTTTGCCATTATAGCACAATACAGAACCGGAAATCAATGTTATATTGTAATTAACCGCAATGTCGGCAGCTCTATTGTCCGATATGACAGATATTTTAAGGAGGATTGATTCACATGGCAAAGAACAGATACCTGGGCGGCTACCCGGTCATCGGCATTCGACCCACCATCGACGGCCGCCGCGGCGCGCTGAAGGTACGCGAGAGCCTGGAGGACCAGACCATGAACATGGCCAAGTCCGCCGCGAAGCTGTTCGAGGAGAACCTGCGCTATTCCAACGGCGAGCCCGTGAAGGTGGTCATCGCCGACACCACCATCGGCCGCGTGGCCGAGGCCGCCGCCTGCGAGGAGAAGTTCCGCCGCGAGGGCGTCGCCATCACCCTGACCGTGACCCCCTGCTGGTGCTACGGCTCCGAGACCATGGACATGGACCGCAACACCATCAAGGCCGTCTGGGGCTTCAACGGCACCGAGCGCCCCGGCGCGGTGTATCTGGCCTCCGTGCTGGCCACCCACGCCCAGAAGGGCCTGCCGGCCTTCGGCATCTACGGCCATGAGGTCCAGGAGGCCGACGACACCTCCATCCCCGGGGACGTCCAGGAAAAGCTGCTCCGGTTCGGCCGCGCGGCTGTCGCCGCCGCCACCATGCGGGGCAAGAGCTACCTGCAGATCGGCGCCATCACGATGGGCATCGGCGGCTCCATCATCCACAGCAAGTTCATCGAGGATTACCTGGGCATGCGCGTTGAGAGCGTCGACGAGGTCGAGGTCATTCGCCGCATGACGCTGGGCATCTACGACGAGAAGGAGTACAAAAAGCTGAAGAAGTGGGCCGAGGCGAATGTCATCGAGGGCTTTGACAAGAACCCCGAGGCGCTGCAGAAGAGCCGCGAGGAAAAGGACAAGGACTGGGACTTCACCCTGAAGATGTACCTGATCATCAAGGATCTGCTGAACGGCAATCCCAACCTGCCCAAGGGCTGCGAGGAAGAGGCCGTGGGCCACAACGCCATCGCCGGCGGCTTCCAGGGCCAGCGCCAGTGGACCGACTTCTATCCCAACTGCGACTATCCCGAGGCCATGCTGAACACGTCCTTCGACCACAACGGCGCCCGCGAGCCCTATGTGTTCGCCACCGAGAACGACGTGCTGAACGGCCTGGGCATGCTGTTCATGAAGCTGCTCACCAACCGCGCCCAGATGTTCGCCGACGTGCGCACCTTCTGGAGCCCCGAGGCCGTCAAGCGCTGCACCGGCTACGAGCTGGAGGGCAAGGCCAGGGAGAACGGCGGCTTCATCCACCTGATCAACTCCGGCGCGTGCTGCCTGGACGCCAACGGCCAGGCCCGCGACAAGGATGGCAACCGCCTGATGAAGCCCTGGTACGAGGTCACCGAGGAAGACCAGAAGGCCATCATGAAGAACACCACCTGGAACTACGCCGACCTGGGCTACTTCCGCGGCGGCGGATATTCCAGCCGCTTCGTGACCGATTGCGAGATGCCCGCGACCATGATCCGCCTGAACCTGGTGGACGGCCTTGGCCCGATGCTGCAGATCGCCGAGGGCTGGACGGTACAGCTGCCCGACGAGGTGACCGATACCCTGTGGAAGCGCACCGACTACACCTGGCCCTGCACCTGGTTCACCCCCCGCTGCGACGACGTGGAGGGCAGCCCCTTCCGCACCGCCTACGACGTGATGAATAACTGGGGCGCCAATCACGGCGCGATCAGCTACGGCCACATCGGCGCGGACCTGATCACCTTCTGCGCCATGCTGCGCATCCCCGTGGCCATGCACAACGTGCCCGTCTCGAAGATCTTCCGGCCCGCGGCCTGGAACGCCTTCGGCATGGACAAGGAGGGCGCCGACTATCGCGCCTGCGCCACCTACGGCCCGTTCTACAAGAAATAGTCGACTAAACCGGCTGGGGCTATCTCAAAACAACAGCGTTTCGGAAAACGTGTCCGTAGCGGCGGCAATCTGCCGCCATGGCGCCTGATAGGCGCCGCTACGCCCGCGTTCACAAAAAAGCACTTCGTTTTGAGGCAGCCCCAAACATTTGACGATCAAGAAAGGATGTGCTGATTATGCTCAAGGGCATTCCGAACCTGTTGACCCCCGAACTGCTGAAGATACTGATGGAGATGGGCCACGGCGACACGCTGGTGATCGGCGACGGCAACTTCCCGGCGGCGGCCATGGCAAAGGACAGCAAGCTGGTGCGCCTGGACGGCCACGGCGTGCCCGAGATCCTCGATGCCATACTGAAGTTCTTCCCGCTGGACCCCTACGTGGAGACCCCCGTCAGCCTGATGGAGGTCGTGCCCGGCGATCCGGTGGAGACCCCCATCTGGGACGAGTACGCGAAGATCGTCGAGAAGTACGAGCCCGGCACGAAGATCGGCCACATCGAGCGCTTTGCGTTCTATGAAGAGGCGAAGAAGGCCTACGTCATCATCGCCACCAGCGAAGCCGCGCTGTACGCCAACGTGATATTGCAGAAGGGCGTCGTGAAGTAATAAGATATGACGATGAACGGGGGAACGGCTTTGCCGCTGCCCCGTTCACTGTCATATCTTCCGCGCCCCCACGCCGCCGTGCCGCTTCTGGTAGAGCACGCTGCCGTTGCGATAGGCGATGGGGGTCACCTGCTGGATGGCCTTGAAGCGCTGTATGAAGTGGCTTGTGTCGCAAAAGCCCAGCTCCTGGGCGATGCGCTCCACGGGCCAGGAGGTGGTCTCCAGCAGGTAGCAGGCATGGCTGATCTTGCGGCTCATCACGTACTTGGAGAAGGTGGTGCCCACGGTCCTGGAGAACAGGTTGGAGAAGTAGGCAGGGTGATAGCCGAAGGTCTGGGCGATCTCCGTCAGCGTCAGGCGGTGGTCGATGTTCTCGTCGATGTACTTCAATATCCTGTGGTTCACCGGATGGCCGTTGTTCTCGATCTCCACCCGCTTGCACAGCGTCATCAGTATGTTGTACAGCAGCAGGCTGATGCCCGGACCCTCCTGGCGGGACTGGTAGAGGATCGAGGTGCACATGTTCATCACGTCGGTGAAGGCCCCGCCCTCGTAGATGGGGCCGCCCAGGTCCAGTATGTGGCGGGTCAGCTGGGCGCTGTTGCCCCCGGCGTACTCCACCCACACCAGGCCCAGCGGGTCCCTGGGGTCGGTGGAATACATGTGGCCCTCGTTGCTGGCCATCACGAACAGCTCTCCCGCGTGAACGCCGAAGGTGTGCCCCCGGGTGGACACCGTGCCGTGGCCGTAGAGCACGCAGTGGATCATGCTGTAGGGATAGGCGTCATCCCGGCTGATCAGGAAATCCCGGGGCGTCTTCAGCACGATGCCCGCCCGGTTCACCTGGATGTACAGGCTGTTCGGGTCCACCGCCCTGGGCGCCAGGTAGTACACGTCGTGGGGCACGCTGCCCACGATATCGTGCTCCAGGTCGTCCGCGTAATAGTTGCTGCGCATGGGTTTTCACCGCCTTACATCAAAATTATACAACATCATTGGCCGTTTGTCCAGCTATGTACCCCGCCATTACCTTAAAAATATACAACTTCATACTTAAATTGTTAATGGTATTTTACGCCCGCCTTTGTTATAATATTATTATGATCGACATTGCTGTCGCTATCTTTTCCACACAGCGATGATTTCCGCCGAGGGCGGAGGTTATATAAGAACAAGGAGGAATAAACCATGAAGAAACTCGTCGCACTGATTCTGGCCGTCATGATG
>JAZTZK010000206.1:0-3585 GCA_045637485.1 Clostridia bacterium | reverse complement strand
AGGACCGTACGCGCTATCAGACGGTGTACGCGAAGTTCGACGGCAGCGCGGCGGCGCCCACGGCGGGACTGCACTTCACACCTGAACTGCTTGAACGCATCCGCGAAAAGGGCGTCGATATCGTGCCGGTGCTGCTGCATGTGGGCCTTGGCACTTTCCGTCCGGTCAAGGCGGAAAATGTCGAGGAGCACGAGATGCACAGCGAGTACTTCGAGGTGACCGAGGAAGCTGCGCGCAAAATAAATGCCACGCATGAACGTGGCGGCCGCGTGATCGCCGTCGGTACCACCAGCGTGCGCACGCTGGAATCCGCCGCGGAAGGCGGCCGACTGGTCGCCAAGCGGGGCGACACCAGCATTTTCATCAAGCCCGGCTACCGCTTCCAGCTGGTGGACGCGCTGATCACCAACTTCCATCTGCCGGGCAGCACGCTGATCATGCTGGTATCGGCCCTCTGGGATCGGGAGCGCATACTCTCGGCCTACAGAATCGCCGTGGAGGAGGAATACCGCTTCTTCTCTTTCGGCGACGCGATGCTGATCGAGTGAATGCAAAAAACCTTCGCTTTGCTCAGGATGACACGGTTGCAAACCGCCTTCATCCCATGCAAAGCGAAGGTTTTTTTCTGCCCGTCGGGCAATCAGAACGCCTTTCTCAGCGCGCTGGCCTGGCAATAGCCGCCCTTGCCACTCACGGTCTTGATATAGGCCCACTTGCCCTTGACCTGGTAGACGATCACGTGCTGATTCCTGTTGAGCTTGGTCACCTTGCTGCTGCGCGTGCTGGGCTTTTTGTAGACCTTCAGTCCGCTCTTCCTGCTGTAGTAAACCTGGCTCTTGTAGCAGGTGCCATAGCTCTTCAGGAAGCCCTTGTACATATAGCCCTGCGTGCCGCCCGACGTGCGGATATAGGCAAAGGAGTTTTTCATCTTGCCCAGATAGAACACCTTGCCGCCCTTTTTGACACTGGTCTTGACAGAATAGGCGGAGGACGGTCCCTGGCGTACGCGGGCGCCATCCACGGTCACCTTCAGAATTTGGATTTTCGATGCTGCCGAAGCGCTCATCGGCGCAATGGCCATAGCCATCAGCAGCGCAACCACCAGTACCAGAGATATCAACCTACGCTTCATAACACACACCCCCTGATCAACATGCACTTCATTCTACCACAGATTTTCGTCAAAATCAATACCAAAGTTCATACTTTTGTCAAATTTCATCGATTTTTTCCGAATTCATCAAGTATGAGAACTCAGGAAAATACCGCGCAATAGAGGCGCTCAGCTGGCGAGTGTATATTCCGCCAGATGTGTCGCCGTATTGCGCGGTAATTCCTCAGTTAAAGTACACCAATTCCTCCTTGGGCGGGGATGCGGGCGAAACCTTCTCTTCGATCAGTATGATCGCGTCGGTGTTGTGCAGGGGGCTGAAGCTCTTTTCCACCTTCGCGTCCAGGAAGATCCAGTCGTTGGTCCTGGGTGGCTGATTCCTGAACTGGCACAGGAAGCCGATGCCGCCGATGTCATCGGCGCAGCAGGTCATCACGTGGCGACCGAAGACATAGCAGTTTTTGGGCATGTCCTCCATGCGGAAGGCCCGGCCCCGCGCGTGGATGCGCTTGCCGTCGTAGCGGTCCGGATGCTCCAGGGCATCCAGGTAAAAGGTGCCGAAATCCTCGTCGCCGATGGTGACCGGGTCGGCCTTCACGTCATAGGGCAGGTCCTCGTCGGCCACGCCGTCGTCGGTGGTGCCGTCCAGGTTTTCAAAGAAGACGCGGGTGCCGCTGTTCAGGCCCTTCACCGCCCGCCGCCAGGGGCTCTTGCGGCTGTTCTCGTCGCAGCGGTTGAAGATCACCAGGTCGGCCTCCTTCAGGCCGTCCGCCATGTACTTGCGCATGTTCTTCAGATACATCTCGAAGGTGGAGGCGTCCACCAGGTCGATGATCTGCGCCAGCGCCCAGCTTTCCGGCTTCTCGGCGTCGTACAGCGCCTGCAGCAGCCAGGTGGCGTTGTACTCGATGATCACCCGCTCGGGCTGGTGCTCCCGGTTCATGCGCATCAGGCGCTTCCCGGCGATCTGCTTGGGATCGTCCAGGTTCACCAGCGTAGCGTTGCCGGCCTTCAGCGCCTCAGGGTCGTATTCCTCCTCCCCCTCCTCGCAGCAGAGCAGCAGCGTCTTCTCACCCTCGCTGAAGCCCTCGTCAGTCAGCATGTCGGTGATGAATTTGGTTTTGCCGGCCCCAAGGAAGCCGGTGACGATGTATACGGGTACGTTCATAGCTTATACTCCCTGTGTCAGATGCCGAACAGCTCCCGGATGGCGGACTGATTGATCTTGCAGCCGATCACGCACAGGCGGCCGGTGTAGTCCGCCGCGCCGTAGCGCACGTCGTATTCGCCGGGCACGTAGTCGAAGTGCAGCCAGCGGCCGTCGTTGGTGGGCAGTATGCCCTTGGCCCGCAGGATGTCGCCGTACTCGAAGCCGTTGCCCTCGTCCAGCGCCTCCAGGGCCTGGCGGATCCGGGCCTCGTCGAAGTGCTTGGGCGTCTCGACGCCGATGTTGTCGAACACCTCGTCGGCGTGGTGGTGGCCGTGGTGGTCGTGCCCGCAGCCGCAGCTGCAGCCGTGGTCGTGATGGTGCCCGTGGTCGTGGTCATGCTCATGGTCATGCTCATGGTCATGGTCATGCTCGTGCTCATGCTCATGGTCATGCTCATGGTGGTGGTCATGTTCATGCTCGTGGTCATGCTCGTGCTCATGGTCATGGTGATGCTCATGGTCGTGGTCGTCGGCCTCGGGCAGGTCGTCCAGGGTCAGCAGGAAGGTGGGATGCTCGATGGTCTCCAGCATCTTCCTGCTGTCCAGCTCGTCCCAGGGGGTGGTGATGATGCGGGCCTTGGCGTTGTGCTCCCGCAGCAGGGCCACGCTCTTTTCGATGCGCTCCTGGGGGGTTAACTGGGTGCGGCTGAGGATGATGGTCTCGGCGCTCTCGATCTGGTCGATGAAGAACTCGCCGAAGTTGTGGGCATACATGCGGCACCTGCCCGCGTCCACCACGGTGGCGCAGCCCGCCAGCTGGACGTCGTGGGTCCCGGCCACGTCGGCCACCACCCGGCGGATGTCGGACAGCTTGCCCACGCCGGAGGGCTCGATCAGTACGCGGTCGGGATGATAGGTGTCGATCAGCTCGCCCAGGGCCTGGGTGAAATCGCCCACCAGCGTGCAGCAGATGCAGCCGGAGTTCAGCTCGGTGATCTGTATGCCCGTTTCCTTCATGAAGCCGCCGTCGATGCCGACCTCGCCGTATTCGTTCTCCAGCAGCACGACCTTCTCGCCCTCAAAGGCGCCGTCCAGCAGCTTCTTGATCAGCGTCGTCTTGCCGGCGCCCAGAAAGCCTGAAATGATGTTTACCTTTGCCATGTTCTGTCACCTGTCCTGTCTATGATCTATCGTCGTTCAGACGGTTTTGGAAGGGGTCAGCGCGTCGCGCGGGCTTCTTCGCCATGTTTGATCATACCCCTTTTCAGTGAATTTGTCATGCAAAACCGCCTGATTTCACCAACAAATAACATTGACAGGTGTCA
>JAZTZK010000205.1:0-2629 GCA_045637485.1 Clostridia bacterium | reverse complement strand
CACGCTGCCCGCCGCCTGCGAACTGGCGCTGACCTTTGACGGCCAGGGCGACCAGGACTTCAACCTATTCACCCGCGCCGACGGCACCGGCGGCCTGCGGCTGCACTACGACAGCGCCTCGAAGCGCTGCACCCTCGACCGCAGCGGCATGGACAGGCGCTTCAACCAACAGGTGGGCGAGGTTCTGGACATGCCCCTGGACGCGCCGCTTACAAAGCTGCGGGTGTTCATCGACAGGTGCTCCGCGGAAATCTTTGCAAACGACGGCGAAGCCACGTTCACCACCCACATCTATCCCACGGAGCGGGAGTTCAACTACACGCTGAGCGGCGGTGCCCTGCGCGGATGGACGCTGAAGCCGTCGGTCACGGATGAATTTGTGGTGTGATTTCGGATCTGTCGCTCCCGGATCAATCTGAATAACCGCTCAAGGAGGTTTGACCAATGAAGAAGAAGGTCTTTGCCAGCGATTTCGACGGAACGCTGTATTTCTACAAGGCGGACGTGAAGCTGCCGCCGGAGAACGTCGAGAAGATCCGCCAGTACCAGGCGGCGGGCCACCTGTTCGGGCTGTGCACGGGTCGGCAGGTGGGGGGGCTGACGCCCTTCATCACCGGACTCGTGAAGCCGGATTTCTACATCACCAGCAGCGGCGCCAACATCGTGGACGGCGACATGAGGCCGATACTGAAGCGGGGCGTGGACCGGGATGTGGCCGACGCCCTGGTGCGTGAGCTGAACCCGAAGGGCTATCGGCTGACGCTGGACGTAGAGGGCGACATCTGCGTGTTCGCCCCGATGGACTATCCCGGCAAGTACTACGTGATCACCGGCGTGGACGACGCGCCGAAGGGCCTGATCCATCAGGTGAGCGTGCACACCGAGAGCCTGGAGGACGCCGCGGCGCTGTCGGCCTCCATCAACGCGCGCTACGGCGACAGGGTGGAGGCGTTCCAGAACGTGATCGAGATCGACATCGCCCCCAGGGGCTGCTCGAAGGGCAAGGGCGTGATGGCCCTGCGGGAGCACATGAAGGACGCCTATGGCGATTTCACGCTGTTCGGCATCGGCGATTCCATCAACGACCTGCCGCTGCTGGAGGCCTCCGACGTATCCTATACCTTCCCCTACGCCCCCGAGATCTGCCGGCAGAAGGCCACGAAGGTGGTGGACACCATCGTGGACGCGCTGGATGACAGCATGAATTACTGAACAACCACACAAAGGGGGTACAGACATGAGCCAGGCTCTGCGCGACGCGCGTCGGTATGAGGAGGCACAGGAGCGCCTCATCCCGCCCCGGGACCGCCCCGCGTTTCACCTCTCCGCCCGGGTGGGCTGGATGAACGATCCCAACGGCTTCAGCTTTCACGGCGGGCTGTACCACATGTTCTATCAATACCATCCCTACGATTCCCACTGGGGGCCGATGCACTGGGGCCATGCGGTGTCGGAGGATCTGCTGCGCTGGCGCTACCTGCCCGCGGCCCTGGCCCCGGACATGCCCTACGACCGGGAGGGCTGCTATTCCGGCAGCGCAGTCACGCTGGCGGACGGTCGGCAGCTGCTGATGTATACCGGCGTGACCGAGGAGATCGGCCCCGACGGCGCGCGCCGCAACGTGCAGACCCAGAACCTGGCCTTCGGCGACGGGATCGATTATGTCAAGTTTGAGGGCAACCCGGTGATCACCGCCGCGGACCTGCCCGATGGCGGAAGCCGCTACGACTTCCGCGACCCGAAGCTGTTTGCCTGCGAAGGCGGCTGGCGGGTCATCGTCGCCAACGACCAACCCGGCGAGGGCGGCAGGATGCTGATGTACCGAAGCGACGACCTCGCCCACTGGCGACTGGATCGGGTGGTGGCCGAGAACAAAAACCGGCTGGGTCTGATGTGGGAATGCCCGGACCTGTTCACGCTGGACGGCCATGAGGTGCTGCTGGTCAGCGCCCAGGACATGCTGCCCAGGGGCTTTGAGTACCACAACGGCAACGGAACCTTCTGCCTGCTGGGTCACAGGGACGCAGGCGGCAGCTACATATGGGCGCATGACCAGGCCCTGGACTACGGCATCGACTTCTACGCTCCCCAGAGCATATTGACGCCGGACGGGCGGCGGGTGATGATCGGCTGGATGCAGAACTGGGACACCTGCAACCTGCATGTGAAGTCCACCCCCTGGTTCGGCCAGATGAGCCTGCCGAGGGAGCTGAGCGTGCGCAACGGGCGGCTGTACCAGCGACCCCTGAGGGAGCTGGAGGCGCTTCGGGGACAGCCGGTGGAATACAAAAATGTGGAAATCGAGAGCGGTGAGATCGAGCTACCCGACATCCGGGGCCGCATGATGGACCTGGAGATCGAGATCGAGCCCGCGGAGGGCGAGCTGTTCAACCGGTTCGCGGTGCGCTTCGCGAAGGACGCGGAGCACCACACCGGCTTCAGCTTCCGGCCCCGGGAATCGGTGGTGAAGGTGGACCGCAAGTTCTCCGGCAGCCGCCGGGCCATCATCCACCAGCGCCGCGCCAAGGTGGACCATGAAAACGGCCGCCTGAAGCTGCGCCTGATCCTGGACCGCTTCAGCGTGGAGGCCTTCATCAACGGCGGCGAAAAGGTGATGTCCGCCACCGTC
>JAZTZK010000204.1:0-6283 GCA_045637485.1 Clostridia bacterium | reverse complement strand
CCGTTGTGGGCGCAGCTCCCGCTGACCATGTCCGCCGCGAGGTCCCCGCACCCGGCGACGTGGTGATCCTGCTGGGCGGACGCACGGGCCGCGACGGCTGCGGCGGCGCGACGGGCTCCTCCAAGGCCCATACCCACGAATCGCTGGAGACCTGCGGCGCTGAGGTACAGAAGGGCAACGCTCCCGAGGAGCGCAAGCTGCAGCGGCTGTTCCGCAACCGGGAGGCCGTGCGGATGATCAAGCGCTGTAACGACTTTGGCGCGGGCGGCGTGTCGGTGGCCATCGGCGAGCTGGCCGACGGCCTGGACATCGACCTGAACGCCGTGCCCCGCAAGTACGAGGGCCTGGACGGTACCGAACTGGCCATCTCCGAATCCCAGGAGCGCATGGCCGTGGTGCTGGCTCCGGAGGACCAGGAGGCCTTCCGGGCGCTGGCGGACGCCGAGAACCTGGAATCCACGCTGGTGGCCCGGGTCACGGAGCGGCCCCGGCTGGTGATGCGTTGGAACGGCGTGGAAATCGTGAACGTGTCACGGGCGTTTTTGAACTCCAACGGCGCGTCGAAGCGCGCCAATGTGGTCGTGGAGGCCCAGGACAAGGCCGACGCGACCGCGAATATGGGCTTTGCCGAGGGCATGCGGGCGGTGGTCTGCGACTTGAACCTCTGTTCTCAACGGGGCCTCAGCGAGCGCTTTGACAGCACCAACGGCGCGTCCAGCCTGCTGATGCCCTTCGGCGGGGCGCGGCAGCTGACGCCGATCCAGGCGATGGCCTCCCGCATTCCCGTGGAGGGCGGCGAGAGCGACACGGCCAGCGTGATGGCCTACGGCTTTGATCCCTTTATCAGCGAGAAGAGCCCCTGGCGCGGGGCTTACCTGGCGGTGGTGGATTCCATCTCGAAGCTGGTCGCCACCGGCAACGGCACCGATAACATCCACCTGACCTTCCAGGAGTACTTCCAGCGCATGAACGGCGAGAGGGCCTGGGGCAGACCCCTGTCGGCGCTGCTGGGCGCGCTGGAGGCCCAGCTTGATTTCGGCGCGGCGGCCATCGGCGGCAAGGACAGCATGTCCGGCTCCTTCGAGGACATCCATGTGCCGCCCACCCTGGTCTCCTTCGCGGTGGGCGTGTGTCCGGCGGGTAACATCATCTCCGGCGAATTCAAGCGGGCGGGCAGCGCCGTCGGCTGGCTTGTGCCCGATTACCGCGAGAGCGGTACCCCCGACCCGGACAGCCAGAAGGCCCTGTTTGAGAAGGTGGACGGCCTGATCAAATCCGGCAGGGCGCTGTCCGTCCGGGCCGTGGGTAAGGGCGGCGTGGCCTCGGCGGCCTTCCGCATGGCCATAGGCAACGGCTTCGGCGTGGCGTTCCACGAGGGCGTGAAGCTGTTTGAGGCCGTCTACGGCAGCTTCCTGGTGGAATTCGCCGACGAGACCGTGGCCGAGAACGTGATCGGTCACGTCACCGTCGAGCGCCTGTTCAGCCAGGCGGGCGAGCGGGTTTCCGCCGACGAACTGGAGGCGCTGTACGAGGGCCGGCTGAATGAGGTGTTTCCCGCCACGGTAAAGAAGGCCTACGGCGCGCCTGCGGTCAGCTGCTTCGAGGCGAAGGGACGCGTGCGGCACGCGGCGACCGTCGCCAGGCCCCGGGTGCTGATCCCCGTGTTCCCCGGCACCAACTGCGAATACGACACCGCACGGGCCTTCATCAAGGCGGGGGCGGAGCCCGAGGTCATGGTTATCCGCAACCTCACCGCCCAGGCGGTGGCGGAATCGGTGGAGGCCTTCACAGGGGCGGTGGGCCGCAGCCAGATCGTGTTCATCCCCGGCGGCTTCTCCGGTGGCGACGAGCCGGACGGCTCCGGCAAGTTTATCACGGCCTTCTTCCGCAACCCCATGCTGCGGGACGCGGTGCATGATCTGCTGAACCGGCGCGACGGCCTGATGGGCGGCATCTGCAACGGCTTCCAGGCGCTGATCAAGCTGGGCCTGGTGCCCTACGGTGAGATCCGCAAGGCGGACGACTGCACCAAGGCCACGCTGACCTTCAACGACATCGGCAGGCACCAGTCCCGCCTGGTGCGTACCCGGGTGGCCTCCAACAAGAGCCCCTGGCTGATGTACACCCATTGCGGGGACATCCACACCGCACCTGTCTCCCACGGCGAGGGCAGATTCGTCGCCGGCGACGAAGTGATTCGGCGGCTGATGGAGAACGGCCAGGTGGCCACCCAGTACTGCGACGAAAAGGGCAATCCCACGATGGACATCCGCTGCAACCCCAACGGCTCCTGCGCCGCCATAGAGGGCATCACCTCGCCCGACGGCCGTGTGTTCGGCAAGATGGCCCACAGCGAGCGCGTGGGCTTCAACGTGGACCTGTACAGGAACGTCCCCGGCAACTACGACAACGGCATGTTCCGCGGCGCGGTGGACTACTTCCGGCTGTGATGTTACCATTCACCCTTGTGGCGAACCGCCGTAGTGGCGAGCATTACTCGCCACAGGCATGTATGGCGAGCAATGCTCGACGCTACGGATATGTGCCAATCGGCTTGAAGGGTGAATGGTAACGCTGTGATTGTTAAGCCTTGCCCAACACCCGTCCAACCGCTTGCGGTGGGCGGGTGTTGGTGCTATAATTGGAATGATGCGCCGGGAACAGCCCTTTGACCTCCCGGAAATTGACGTGAATGGGGGCATTCAACTTGATCTGCCGGAACATACTTGAAGCCGTGGGAAATACCCCGATGGTGCGCCTGAACCGCATGCCCGAGCCGGGCAGCGCCGAAATACTGGTGAAGGTGGAGGCGCTGAACGTGGGCGGCTCCATCAAAACCCGCACGGCCCTGAACATGATCGAGGCCGCCGAGCGGGAGGGCCTGATTGACAAGGACTCCATCATTGTCGAGCCCACCAGCGGCAACCAGGGCATCGGCCTGGCCCTCGTGGGGGCGGTGAAGGGGTACAGGACGATCATCGTCATGCCCGATTCCGTCAGCGAGGAGCGGCGCAAGCTGGTGCGTCACTACGGGGCCGAGGTCAAGCTGATCCACGATGCCGGGGACATCGGCAAGTGCATCGAGGAGTGCCTGAACTGCGCCCTCAGGATGAAGGCGAAGAACCCCAGGGTTTTCGTGCCCCAGCAGTTTGAAAACCCGAACAACACCATGGCCCACAAGAGGCACACGGCCCTTGAGATCATCGATCAGGTGGGTGGGCCGATTCACGGCTATTGCAGCGGCATCGGCACCGGCGGCACGCTCACCGGCATCGGCGAGGTGCTGAAGGAGAAGTACCCGGACGTTGAGATCTGGGCGGTGGAGCCGGAGAACGCGGCCATACTGGCGGGCGGTACCATAGGCACCCACATCCAGATGGGCATCGGCGACGGCATCATCCCGGAGATACTGAATCGGGAGATCTACGACGAGATCTACGTGGTCACCGACGCCGAGGCCATCGACACTGCCTGTCGCCTGGCGAAGGAGGAGGGCCTGATGGTCGGCATCTCCTCAGGTACCAACGTGGCGGCCGCGCTGAAGCTGGCGAAGAAGCTGGGCCCTGGCAAGACGGTGGTCACCGTGCTGCCTGACACCGCCGAGCGCTACTACTCCACCCGGCTGTTCGGGGATTGATATAAAAAGGAAACAGCCCTGTGCGCCTGTTTCCGTAACGGCGCATGCATGGGATACGAGGGGAAGACAGTTATGAGAACGGTTGTGGCCAAGTTCGGCGGCACGTCGCTGGCCGACGCGGATCAGTTTCGCAAGGTGCGGGACATCGTTCAAGCCGACCCGGACCGTCGGTTCATCGTTGCCTCCGCCCCGGGTAAGCGCAGCCCGGAGGACGTGAAGGTGACGGACCTGCTGCTGGCCTGCTATGACAAGGCCGTGGCGGGGGCGGATTACAGCGCGGAGCTGGACGCGATCGGCGCGCGCTTCAAGGGCATCGCCCGCGCGCTGGAGCTGGATTTCCCACTGGACGACGAGCTGCAGGCGCTGCGGTCGCACCTCGAGGGCGAACCCCGGAGGGATTATGTGGTCAGCAGGGGCGAGTACCTGAATTCCCGGCTGCTGGCCGCCTGGCTGGGCTTCACCTTTGTGGACCCGGAATGGTGCGTGTGCTTTGACGACGCCGGTCACCTGGACAATGCCATGACCCGCCGCACCCTGGGCGCGGCCCTGCGGCCCCTTCGGAACGCTGTGATCGCCGGCTTTTACGGCGCGGACATGGCGGGGCGCGTGCACACGATGACCCGGGGCGGCTCCGACGTCACAGGCAGCCTGGCCGCCGCGGCCATTCACGCCGATCTGTACGAGAACTGGACGGACGTCTCGGGCCTGCTGGCGGCGGACCCCCACATCGTGGCCGACCCCCGGACCGTAAAGTATGTCAGCTACAGGGAGCTGCGCACGCTGTCCTACATGGGCGCTTCGGTGCTGCACACCGACGCCGTGCTGCCGGTCTCGGACCTGGATATCCCCATCAACATCCGAAACACGGACCGGCCTGATGACGCAGGCACCACCATCGTGCGCAAGCTGCCCCGCGGCGAGACGAAATATCCCATCGTGGGCGTGGCCGGGCGCAAGGGCATGTCGGTGATCCAGGTGGAAAAGGTGATGGTCAGCGACGAATCGGGCTTCACCGCCGTCATGCTGGACATGCTGAAGAACCGTCGGCTGCCCTTTGAGCAGTGCCTGACGGGCATCGACACGGTGACGCTGGTGATTCGCAGCGACCTTCTGGCCCCCTGCAAGGACGAGCTGTTCGCCGAGATCAGGGAAAAGCTGGCCCCGGATTACCTGGGCCTGACGGAAAACCTGTCGATGATCGCGGTCATCGGCGAGCGGGATACCGAGTCCAGCGACGCCAACGTCCGGGTTCTCCGAGCGCTGGCCCGGGAGGGCGTGCCCATCAACACCGCCAACCAGGGCGCGGGCAAGCTCAATCTGCTGGTGGGCGTGCCGGAGGACAGGTATGAGGACGCCATAAGGGTCATCTACGCTGCCATCGACGACAGCATGCGAAGCGAAGATACATAGCACTACAAAGCCGGGAATTCCCCCGGTTTTTATTGGTTTTATTTTGCTTTATACTGGACAATACACAGGAAATAATTTATTATAATGGAAATATATTTGCCCGCGACGGGAGGTGTGCAGTGTGAAGCGCCGTATGCTTGAAGGGTTTGCGTTGGTATTGATGCTGGTGATACTGTCGACGTCGGCCTTTTGCGCGATGGCCGACGCGCCGGAGATTGACTTTGACGCGCCGGAGCTCGTGCCGGACAGAGAAGGGAAATTGTTCGACGACGAGGGCCTGATCCTGGAAGGCGGAGCCGTGCTCGATGACAACGCCATTGAAGCTGAACTGGCACTGGACGAGCTTTTGGACATCCAGCTGTCGGAGGATTTGCTCATTGACGGGACGGACGAGGCCGCTCTGGCCCTGGATACAAATGTCATCATGAACGATGGCAGCGCTCAGGCCGGACCGGAGGAGACCACAGACAGCGTCACGGTTTCGGACGGCATGGACAACGACGCGCTGTTCGAGGCCTGGATGAAGCAGGCGCTGCCGGGCATGACGCCCAGGCGCACCCTCCGCTCCGCCCTCTCCGGGCGCGCCAGCCTGGACGGCATCAACCTGAAGCTGTATGACGCGCTGGTGCCAATGATCACGGAGGTCGCGAATGGCACGAGGACCAGCACAGAGTTTGCGGTCGACGACGAGGCCGTCGGCTTGAAGGACAGCTGGTGGACCGCGGAGCAGCTGGGGCTCGAAAGCCTGAATGACAAGAGCGTGGGTAGTGCCCTGCTGGCCAAGGAAGGCTTTAACTCGCTCAAAATCTTCCAGGCGCTGCTGCTGGATTGCCCGTATGACCTCTACTGGTTCGACAAGGCGACAGGAGGTATGAGCTGGAGTTTAAGCAGGATGGTATACGGCGATAAAACCCGCCTGACGAACCTGACCGCGAAGATGGCCGTCGCTGCGGACTATTCCAAAACCGGCGCCATCGGCGCCTACGAGGTGAATGATCGACCCGCACGGGTGACCATTGCGGTCGACAATATCAATGGGATCGTCAACGACAACAGGAGCAGGGACGACCTGTCCAAACTGAAGGCCTATGCGAACGAGATCTGCCGCCTGGTGGATTACAACTACGAAGCGGCAAACCCAGATAACAATACGCCTTACGGCGACCCCTGGCAGCTGGTCTGCATCTTTGACAACGACGACAGCACCAAGGTGGTCTGCGAGGGCTACTCCAAGGG
>JAZTZK010000203.1:0-16815 GCA_045637485.1 Clostridia bacterium | reverse complement strand
TGTGCAGTTTCGAGCGGATTGGGCTGCATTTCAAGGCGATTTTCCGCAGGCTTAGTGGGGCTAAGTCAAGGGAAATCAACGCAGAAATGCAGTTCAAGACGCCGAAAATGCATCTTGGCGAATTTAGAAACACACTCTAATCCGTCCTGACCCCCTTCAGGATGTCCTCCGGTTTTCTGCGCCTGAAATCGAGGTTGACCGTTATGCGGCTGACCAGGTATCCGAGCAAGCCCTCCAGGAGGAAATAGATCACCGTCACCGCGATCAGCGGGAAGAAGGCCTCATAGGTCCGGCTCCTGACGATGTCGCCCATCTTGGTCAAGTCCTGCACGGCGATGTAGCCTACGATCGCCGTCGATTTGATCAGGCCCACGATATCGCCCTTGTACGCGGGCAGCACATGGGGCAGCGCCTGGGGCAATATGACTCTGAAAAACGTCCTGCGGTTGGAATAGCCCAGGGCATAGGCCGCTTCATACTGCCCGTCGTCCACCGCGCCCACGCCCATTTTCAGCATGCCGAAGACGGAACCTCCAAAGGTGAGCGCAAAGCCGATCACCGCCACGGCAATGCCATTGATGGCGACAGAGCCGAATATCACGTAGTACAGTATCATCAACAGCACCACCACCGGCATTCCCTGTACCAGCCAAAGGCTGAATCGGGTGACGCGGTTCGCGACGGGATTCCCGTTCCGGCACAGCATGAACACCGCAAATCCCAGCGCCGTGCCGAAGAGTATGGACAGCAGCGTGATGCACAGCGTGGTCAGCACACCCCTCAAAAACAGCTTCCACCGATCCTCGCGGATGAAGGTCTTGCTGAAGCTGGCGGAGACTGTATTCCAAAGGGGAAGGCCGCTTCCGGTCGGGGAGGCCGTTGCTTTCGCCTTCAGGACGGCGATCACCGAGCCGCCTTCATACGTCCGTTCGGAATAGAGCACGCTCTGTGCCCGTTCTGGCGTATAGGCGATGCCGCCGCAAGCAAAATCAACCTTTCCGGCGACGACCGCCGGAAGGATCCCGGCAAAGTCGGTTTGCACGATTTTCAGCCCGTAGCCGTTGGCCCTGCAAAAGCGAACGGCCATATCGATATCCACACCGGCCGGTTTCCCGTCCTCAATGAAGGCGAAGGGCAGGACGGTGGTATCCACGGCAACCCGTAGGATTCCCCGCGTTGCCGGCAGCTGATCCGGATCCGGGATTGCCCGCTTCGATTCATCCCCTCCGAGCCAGGCTTCCTGAATCTCGTCATAGACGCCGTTTTGGCGGATCTGGCGGATAAAGGCGCTGTATTCGTCGCACAGCTCCCGTCCCCTGGCCGTCTTTGGGAAGATCGCCCCGACCTGCATCGTCTCGCCAAGAGGCTCGTCCAGAACGGTCAGATCCGGATTCTCCGCCATGATGTATCTGACGAGCGGTTCCGCATCGGCAAACGCGTCGATCTTATGGGCCCTCAGCGCGTTCAGCATATCCACGGTGGTGCTGAAATAGTACAGGCGCGCATTGGGGAAGCGCGCATCTGCCTGGAGCGCCTGGACGCTCCCTGTGGCGACCCCGATGCGCTTGTCCTCAAGATCGGAGAAGCGCTTGATGTCGCCGTCCTGCCACCCCACGTCTTCAGCGGGTTGCGCGTCCCCGTCGCCGGCGTCCATGCTGCCGTTGCCGTCGGAGGGGGCGCTTCCGGCCTGGCTGTCGTCGCGCACCATGGCGGTGATTTCCACCTCAAACAGCACATCGGAAAAGGGTATGGCCTCGTTCTTTTCCTCCGAATAGAACAGATTCGACATAATGCAGTCGATGTTGCCCCGCTCCGCGGCGGGGATGATGCCCCCAAAGTCGAACACACTGAACTCCAGCCGGGCCCCGAGCCAGCTGGCGAAGCGATGCGCCAGCTCGATGTCATATCCCGCCAGCTCATCCCCAACGTAATAGGAATACGGCATCACCGTGCCCGTCGTGCCCACGCGCAGCGTGAACGCAGGGTTTTCTGCCGACGGGATGTCCGGCATGGTCTCCTCCTCGCGAATCACCCACCGCTCATACATATCCTCCAGCGTGCCGTCCGCCTTGCGCTGCGCGATGAAGGCGTTGAGCTTCTGCCTGAGGTCGGGTATCGGCGATACCGGAGAGATTCCCACGGCAATCCTGTTTGTGGTATAGTTTTCATCCAACAGGCGCACGCCGCTGAAGCCACGCTGAATGGCAAATTCCATCTCGCGCCGCGCGTCAACGTAGGCGTCGACGCGCCCCATAGCGACATCCGTGAAGGCCAGGATCTTATCGCCGTAGGGGATCAGCTTCGCGTCGGGGTAATCCCGGGCAAGCTCTGCCTCCACCGGCACGCCCAGTCCAACGGCGATGAGGGTTCCGGGCTGCGCAAGCTGGTCATAGGCGGTTATGGGCTGTCTGGCGAACCCCGTCAAAAGCAGCGCGATCAAGGCCAGCACAGGCATCAGCGCCGCGGTATGCGTCAGTCTCTTTCCCATAGTACACCCTGCCCATTCACAAACGTCGTGTTGATCCCTTTCAATGCGTTCCCCGCCCCGGCTGTTACTGCCGAAGCGCAGTCCCGGGGGCGCTCATTTCAACGGGAACGGATCAAAACTCGTCATCTATCGCGATCATACCCGAAAATCTCGTGGATTTCACGGTCGTACCCCTGGTAAAAGCCCTTCGGCATGCCCAGGACGATCCGCGCGCCGCGGTTGTAGCTGACCAACAGGCGACCGGTCTCCCGGTCGAGGGAAATGCCCTCTATCTCGCCCTGCAGGGTCACGTCGTCCAGCGTCCTCTCCGGCGCGACCGGCCATGCCGTGCGTGAAGTATCCACCCGGCAGCGATAGACGTGATCCGGCTCCCCAAGGTCCGCGGTTCCATCGTCCGCCGTCATATAGATCCAGCCGTCGTCATACGCAATACCCTGAATCCACTGGGGCACAGGCTGCAAATGATGCTTGCCCAGATACGCGCCCGATTCCATGTCATACCGATACAGATAGCGCCCGCTCTCCCCGTCCGCCCAGGAGCACAGCCATATGGAGCCGCTGTCCGGATCCACGGCAATGCCGGACACCTCCGTCTGGCCGCTTTCCCCGTCAAAGGCATAGGTTCGCGCCAGCTCGAGGGTCGCCGCGTCATACACCGCGATCTGAATGTTCCTAGCCTCGCCATCCATGAAGTACTCCACGCCGGCATAGATTTCACCGTTGTACACGTCGATGTCCCCGATGTGATTGACTTCGTCGGCAAAGCCTGAAAACGGCTCCGCCGCGGTGGCCGTCAGATTCCAGTCGCCGTCATACCGCGACAGCGTCGTGCTGCCGCTGACATAGAAGCAGCCGCCCTCCCAGGCGATTCCCTGGCGTCCGTCGACTTCGTGGATATCATTCAGGGAATAGGCATACAGCGGGCGCATATCCTCCGCCTCCGCCCTCCCCGTCGCCGTGATCGGCGCGGGCGGCTGCTCCGCAAAAGCGGAGAGCGAAATAACAAGCGCGTTGACCAGCGCCACAAACAGCAGGAACAATACCCGATATTGCGAATGCTTGTACATAATCATAGAATCTTCTCCATCCAAACCATGTTATACAGCCGCCCGAACTTCCGACCGCATAGATGCATCGTCCCGACCTTCTCAAACCCGAGGCTTCTGTGGAATCGCTCACTGTCCCTCGAAAGGTATGCGTCCGGTTCATCGACCGGGTCGCCAACGCAGGCATACAGGTTCGTGATGCCCGCAGCCCTCAGCCTGTCCTCAATCGCCTCATACAGCAGCCGGCCATAGCCCCGCCTTCGGGCGTCGGGCTGAAGGTAGATGGTCATCGTACAGCAATGGGAGAAAGCGGCGTGATCGACAAACGGGCCCGCGCAGGCATAGCCCCTGAGTTCTGCGCCCTCATCCACCACAAGGAAGGGATAGCGCTGTAGCGTGGCCTCGATATGATCCCTGAACGCCTCCGCAGAGGGCGTCGCGGTTTCATAGGTGACCGCCGTATGCTCCACATAATGCGCATAGATGGCGACGAGCCGTTCAGCATCCTCCGGCCTGGCGGGCCTTATCATCTTCTCATCTCCAGTTCCGGTTTATACGATGTTTTCAGGGGGCAAGACACCGCTCACACGTCAATCAAAGGCATTCAGACAGCCAGCGCTCCGCTTCAGGGCGCGTCGAAAAGACAATCGCCCGCCTGTCGGTGTATTTGTCCAGCAGCGCGTAGATCGCGGGACGGTTGTCGCTCCGATAGCTTTCGACCTGCTTCACCAGCTCGGGGTCCAGTCGATGCTCCACCCACGGGATATCCGGTCGATCTTTGCCAACCCGTTCCAGGATGCCGTTCATGCACGTTTGGGCGTCATAGTCGAGGAAAATGACGGTGTCGCACGCCCGTATTCTCACCTCGTAGGTTCGGCTGTAATCGCCGTCGATGATCCACCGCCCGTCCGACAGTGCCGCTTCCAGCGCGCGGTCAAACGCCTCCCGGGTGATGTGGGTCCGGTCAGGCCTCCACCAGAGGTTATCCAGATGGATCAACGGAAGCCCCGTCCTCTTATGCAGCTTCAGCGCAAAGGTGCTCTTCCCGCTGCCCGGACAGCCCAGGACGACCACCCTTTGGAAAGATAAGGGAGAGGCTCCAACTGTCCCCGTCGTCATTTCCAAGCGCCCTCCTTTTGCCTCAGCATCCGTCACGGCCGCGTATGGACCGCTGGTCGCCACTCCGATCACTATAGCCTGATGGGTATCCTGCGCGTGCCGGATGTGTACCGCGCCCGGAACTCCATATTGATCTCCCGCAGTTCCCTGCGCCCGTCGATATAGTCCTGGTACATCCTGAGCAGGCCCGGGCTGCATCCGTCACACGCGCCATCGATGTTGCCGATGGACTCGGCCACGATCTGCTCCCGTTCCTCCCGGGTGGTATCGGCAATCCGTATGCTTTTCATGACACAACTCTCCTCAAATGTATCGTATGCCCGCTTTGCGAAGCCTCTCCCGCGTCCGGACTACCTTTCGTGCATCGAAGACGGTGGCGGTGCCGTCGCGCAGGATCTCCACACCGATGCCCCTTTTCTTCGCGCCGAGGGCCGTCGAGGCGACGCAGCCGCACTCGTCCAGTCCGCAGAGATGGATCGTCCCATAGCCGTTGCGTTCGATCAGGGAACGCAGCTTCCGGTTGGAGAGCGCGTCGCCCACCAGCTTGTCATATATGTAATCCGATACGATGTCCAGGCCGCCGTACAGCTCCGCGCCCTCGGTGCCCGTGAGGGAGTAGCCGAAGAGCACACGGTTCGTGGGCAGGTTCTGGATGATATGACGAATGTAAATGACATCCTGACCCGTCGCGCTGTATTGCCGAATGAGTCCGTTGACGCGACCGACCAGCGCGTCCGTGTTATAGGAAAAGCGGCCCATCCGCTTTTCGCAAAGGTAGTCGTTCTGCATATCGATGACGAGCAGCGCGGCCTTCATTGTCATTCCTCCCGTAAAAAGCGAATCGATCCTTGACCTGGTCGGCTCCGGCGTCTGCGCCTCTTTCTGCTCCGTGCCATTGGGTTTTCCCCGGGGGGGATCTCGATGCCCGTCCGGGTCTGCGCATCCGAAAAACGTCGCCGGTTCGATATATCCCCGATGTTTGGAGCGCATGGCCCTGCGTTTACTTCCCTTCCGTCAACAGCGCATCGATCGTAAGCTGATATCGATCCAGGTATGCGCCGATGATCGGTTTTCCGATCAGAGTGCCGTTCCCGTCCACGAAATAGCTCGTCGGCCAGACGTCCTGCGGCAGCATATCTGAAAGTCCGTCAAACGGAATGAGGTTCACATAGGTTACACCCCTATCCGTCAGTATCGCTTTTGCCTCGCTGATCTTCTCATCGCTCTTCGCGTCGGTTAAAATCCCGATGATCTGGCAGTTTTTCTCTGCCAGCGCGCGGTTTATGATCTCCAGCTCCGGAAGCTCCCTCTTGCACGGGCCGCACCAGGTTCCCCATAGGTTGATCATGGTGACAGGATGTCCGGCAAACAGATCCTCTGATTTGACGGGATTGCCGTCAACGTCCGTCGTCTCAAAGTGAATCCCGGTCCCCGCCTCCGCGTGGACGACCGGATCCGTCAATACGACGCCGCCGGTCAGCCGGATGCCGTCAACGATCGCGTCCGTGTCCTCCAAAAGCGCTATGAACTCCTCGTAATACCCGCCTTCAAAGCCGGGAATCGACCCCATTTCCCTTATGCGCTCCGGGTCCTTGATCTGCAGGATATAGTTGAAGCCGTCATGCGTCCCGATCTGCATATACCGGTATGAGAGGATGCGCTTCTTCTGCTCGGCAATCTCCTCCTCCGTCCTCGTGAATCCCCGCTTTTCAGCCTTTTCCGGTTCCAGCTCGGACAGAAGATACTCGATCAGTTCATCGATACCCCGGCCGCCATCAATGCCATAGACCGAGAACAGGTCCGTTCCGGTCATCTGCCCGAGGATCTCCAGCTGAGCTTCAAGATCGTCAGCTTCATCCGCCAGGTTCAATTCCTCAAACAGGCTGTCGAATTTCTCCTTGCTCATCGGATCATAGGATGCCATCATCTCGACGATGCCTTCACCGTGCATATAGTCGTCCCCGAAGTCCGTGTAATCAACGTATCCCTTTATCCCCCGGAACGACTCAGGGGGGAAGAACACCACGCCGGTCCCCGTTGCTTCAAAGGCCCCTTCGGCCTGATCCTGGTCGGGCTGGTCCGCCTTCTCCAGGACAATGCTGACATCTGAGAAGGTGTCCTGCGTATAATAGATGTCGTCGGTACCGACATAGCCCTCCGGCGTCTTGAGCACATGAACATCATAGATCTTCTGTTCCTCCACGGCGAACGTGGCAATGCCCTTCGCGTCGGTGGGCTGAACGGAACAGGTGGCCTCGTCGCAGAACTGTATGATCGCGCCCTCCACGGGGTCGCCGTTCCTGTCGCTGACGATCACGTGGTACGCGCCGCTTTCGTTCCCTGCCGCGCCTGTATCGGCCTCTTCATCCGCCGCTTCCCCGGCCAGCAGTCCGTCGATGGTGGGCTCATAATCCGATATGTAGGCGCCGATGATGGGCGTCGTCAGTATCATTCCCTCGCTATCCACAAAGAAGGAGGTGGGATAGTTGCTCACCTTGCCAAGGATGGGGTCGCCTTCCGGGATCAGCACGTTGGGATAACCGATGCCCTTATCCGCGAGGATCCGGCGCGCGGTGTCCGCGACCTCCTCAACGGACTTGTGCTCGAACTCCACGCCCACGATGCCGCAGCCCTTTTCCCGCAGGCGGGTGTGAAGCCCGGCCAGCTCGCCCATCTCGTCCAGGCAATTGTCGCACCAGGTGCCCCAAAGGTTGACCATGGTGATCTCGTTGTCCCTGAACAGGTCGGCGCTGCTGACGGGGTTGCCGTCGAGGTCTACGCTGTCAAAGCGGATCGTCTGGCCGATGAACGAAGTGCCGGACATCACGGGTTCAGACAGCTTTGCCCCCTGCAGCTGCTTTAGCAGCTCCGACTGGATCATCCGGATGTCCTCGATATCCGCTTCCGCCAGCACCTCGCCCGCGTCGTATAAGGGCATCAGCGTGTCAATGGGATCAATGACGCAGTAATAGTGATAACCGCCCTGGGTCCCCAGCTCGGTCACCGCTTCACTGCCAAAACGGGGATCCGCAACCCCCGCTTCCTCCAGGCTTTCCGCGTCTGTGACGATGATCGAGGCGATGCGGTAGCCCCTGCCGATCAGCGACGTATACAGCTTCTCGAATTCATTATCGTCTTCGGTGCTGTTAATCGCGCTCACCAGAGCCTCGGCTTCTACCCTGGGAATGGCGTAATAACACACTCTGATGCAGCTCACAAAGGGATCCAGGAACATCACGCGGTTATTGTGCAGCTCAAGGTAGTTCGGCGACTTTTCCTGAATGGCGGAAAAGTCGAGCGCAAGCCCAAGCTCTTCGTAGAAGGTTTCTTCCGCGAAGCATTGCAGGCAGGAAAGGAGCACCAGGATCCCAAGGAATGTCGCAAAGAAACGCTTCATATTGTCAGTCCTCCTCATATTATTCGTTCGCTTCATCATAGGGCGCTCCCGGGGTGATGGCGGCGGTTTTGCCAACCTTCAGCGTCCTCAAGTAGGCCTTCTGTTCATCTGAGATCCGATAGCTCTCTATGCTCTTCCGGATAGCCTTATTGTGTACCCAATCATCCAGCTTCTTTTTCTCAAGATACGGCAAGACCGCTTCATACTGCTTGGCCAGGGCGGTCGCGAAATACCAGGCGACCATCATATTGACGTAGTATTCCTCCGACCTGACCTCCGCCACCATATCCGCGTACCTTGTGTCAAAGCGCTCGTCGAGAAAATGCTGCATCAGCATTCCGATGGCAAACCTGACCGTGTAGGTCCTGTTCGATTGGATCCAGGATTGGATGTAGGGGAGCAGCTTCTCCGGCTCCCTTTTGAACGCTTTGGGCGAAAGCTGATCGCAGGTCGCCCAATTGTCAATGAAGGGCAGAAACCTTTCAACCTCCGCTATGCACTTTTCAAAATCCCTCTCCAGCGCGATCACGAAGGCGTGCAGCTGATCTTCATCGAAATACCGATGCGGCGCGCCTGAGAGAAACGCCTCTATATCGCTGTCCTTGCGCAGGCTTTTGGCAAAGGTGCGAAGCGCGGGTGTCCTGACGCCAATGATCCTGTCGGCGGTCACTGTGGGAAGGATCCTCGCCTGCATCAGGGCATATTCCCCGTCCCGCATCCGAAACAGCTCCGCCACGATCTCTTCCCGGTTCATCTATGATCCCCCTGCCTTTCGTCCCGGGCATTATGGAAGCACGCCCTGATCCTCCTGGCGCAAGGCCAGCCGGTACAGCCCCTTATTTCCTGATCAGCAGCGACTCTCCCGTCATCTCCGCCGGCTTCTCCATGCCCATCATCTCGAGCAGCGTGGGCGCGACATCGGCCAGGCAGCCACCCTCCCTGAGGGTATAGTCGGGATCATAATTCACCAGTATGAAGGGAACGGGATTGGTGGTGTGAGCCGTCATGGGCTCTCCCGTCTCGGGGTCGACCATCACCTCGGCGTTGCCGTGGTCGGCGCAGATGAAGAGCTGGCCGTCCACTTCCCCGACAGCCTCCACCACCCGGCCAATGCACTTGTCCAGGTAGCCGACCGCCTCGATGGTGGCCTGCTCCACGCCGGTATGCCCCACCATATCGGAGTTGGCGAAGTTCGTGATGATCACATCGTATTCGCCGGAGTGGATTTTCTCAACCAGGGTGTCGCATATCTCCTTTGCACTCATCTCCGGCGCCAGATCGTAGGTCGCCACGTCCTGGGACGGGATGAGGAAGCGGTCCTCGCCCTCGTTTGGGGCTTCCACCCCGCCGTTGAAGAAGAACGTCACGTGAGCGTACTTCTCCGTCTCGGCGATCCTGGCCTGCCTCATGCCGTTGGCGGCCAGCCACTCGCCGAGGGTGTTGGTCATGAGGAGCTTCGGAAAGGCGACCGCCTTATTGGGAATCGTGACGTCATAGTCCGTAAAGCAGACATAGGTCACCTGCTTCCGGGGACCCCTGTCAAACCCGTCAAAGTCATCGCAGCAGAAGGCGCGGGTGAGCTCTCTGGCGCGGTCCGGGCGGAAATTGAAGAAGATGATGGAATCTCCGTCCTCGATGGTGGCGACCGGCGCGCCGTCCTCGAGTATCACCGTGGGCAGTATGAACTCATCCGTCTCGCCCTTCTCATAGGACTGGGTCACGGCCTCCACGGCGGAGCCTGCGGTCACGCCCTCGCCGAGGGTCAGTGCCCGATAGGCCTTTTCAACGCGGTCCCAGTGATTGTCCCGGTCCATGGCATAGTAGCGGCCGCCCACCGTGGCGATGGCGCCGCAGCCGATCCGGTCCATCTGGTCCTGCAATTCCTGAACAAAATCCTTGCCGGATTCCGGGGGCGTGTCCCGTCCGTCCGTGAAGCAGTGCACATAGACCTTCTCCATGCCCTGACGCCTGGCGAGCTCCAGCAGGGCATAGAGGTGTGAATTGTGGCTGTGCACGCCGCCATCGGAGAGCAGGCCGTAGATATGCAGGCTCGTCCCCTTTTCCTTCGCATCGTTCATGGCCTTCAGCAGCGCCTCGTTCCCGAAGAAATCGCCGTCCTCGATGTCCTTCGTGATCCGGGTCAGGTCCTGGTACACGATACGCCCGGCGCCTATGTTCAGATGGCCCACCTCGGAGCTGCCCATCACCCCGTCCGGAAGGCCCACGGCCAAGCCGCTGGCATCGCCCTTCACACAGGGATATTCCTTCATCAGGCGGTCCATCACCGGGGTGTCCGCCTGCGCGATGGCATTGTGCTCCGTCTCATCGGTCACGCCATAGCCATCGAGTATGAGCAGCACGGTCGGTCTCCTGTGGGCATCCTGTTCCCCCGCAGCGGGCAGGGCTGTGGTCAACAGCAGCGCTGCCAGCAAGAACAAAAACAACGATCTGACCCTGGTTTTCATTGGAATCCTCCCTTTTCATGGCTGCAAAAACGCTCTGACGGCTGCGTTTGCATAAATATGTAATATAAGCATTATAGTACTGTTCCACACATTCGTCAACAGAAATCAATCCTGCGCTTTCAGCATTTATGTTATTCGGCATAATCCCAAAACCCCTCTTGACGGGAATGGATAGGATGCTATAAAATGAATCATGGTCGATAGACAGAAGCTTATGCTTCGTTGAATACGGCGACCGATCGGCTTTATAAGGGGGTGGTACCAGAGTCCGGAGGACACCGGGGCTGTCGACGCAAACCATAACAACGCTTCAGAGCACTACCGTTACGATGAAAGGAGTATATCCAAGATGAAAAAACTGATTTCCTGCCTGCTGGTTGTCATGATGCTCTTCACCGCTGCAAGCGCCTTTGCAGAGCCAGAGGAAATGGAGCCCTTTGGGAAGAGCGATGCCCTGATGAATTTTATCAGGCATACGGATCTGCAAACGAAAGATATCGCCCTGCAGGTTCAGTCCGGGAACGAGGTTGACGACCTCGTGATCCGCGTCGAGGGGAACAACCTTCACCTTGTATCGCGCAACAACAATGTGGAGGAGGAGCATATTCAGCTCGATCCCACGGGCATCTATCTGAAATCAGAAGGCACGGTGACCCTGCTGCGCCATGCCACGGTGACCACCGTCATGCAGGATATTGTCAATGAAGTGGACGCTATGCTGGATGAAGCCATCAAGAGTATCCCCGAGGATGAACTGCCCACAGAGGCGGAGATCAAGAAGGCTTTGGAGGAAATGTCCATTCTGGCGGCTGAAGAGGAGGCTCGGGAGCAGGCCGATGCGGTCACCCTGAGCGCCGCGGCGCTGACCTTTGCCGACAAGTTCAAGCCGGAAAGCATCCTGGATGTGAAACAGGATTTGGGCAGCGTGGAGATCAGCCTGCGCAGCGAGGCCTTCGCCGCCGCGCTGGCCGAAGCGATGGACGAGCTTCTGTCCAACCCCGACATGGCGAATCTGGTGGATCGGGAGGCCGCGCAGAACGGCGGCAAGACCTTCACCCAGGCCCAGAAGGACTGGCAGGCGAACCGGGAAGCCATCCTGGAAGCCATCCGCAACGTCGAGAGCAGCAGCTCGATCGATGAGGACGGCCACCTTGTATCCCACTTCCAGTTTGGCGAAGATTCCGCGGAGACGAAGATCGTGACCTGCGATTCGGATACCTGGATCGATGATGAGAATGACCAGTTGGTGGCCAAGGTCAACCTGGGATTCAAGGATGAAGCGCCCATGATCGCCTATGAGCTGTCGGCCAATCCCTATAGCTTCCGGGAGAATATGACCGCCGGAGATTCCATGACGGATATTGAGATGTACTTCGAGGACGACCAGCTCAGCAGCGGAAATGTCGTCACCGTGATAGAAGGCAAGGAATGGCTGAGGGCAGGGGCCGGCCCGAGCTTTATGTATATCAGGGGGCAGAATGGCGGCATCAGCACCTCTGTGCGGCAAACCTGGACGGGCAAAACCCGCTACGAGCTGATCGCGGAAACCGCCAAGGGCGAGGAAGCCTCCGTAATCCTTGATTTCTACGAGGAGGATGACAGCCTTATCTGTGAACTGAGCACGGATCAATCTGATCAGGCGGTGATGTTCAAGGTCAGCAGGATCGACAAGGTGAACATCGAAGACCTGAGCGCTTCGGAGAATATCAACGAGATCACCGTTGAAAAGATCGAGGGCGAGCTGGAAAGCATCCTGAATATGTTTGCCCCGGCTGCCAAGGCAGAATAATATTGAAGCAATAACCCGTCCCCCGGGTCTTCGCCTTCCGGCGAAGGCCCGGGGAAATCTTCGAAATCCGGCCGCTTTCTCGTGAGGAGGAATCAATCCATGAACAATCAAACGCACCTGAATGAAGATTTCATTGACCTCGCCCTGCTCGAGAGGGTGAACCCGGTGTTCCAGACCGCGAAGATGACCCTGTTTCAACTGGCCGCGAACGGGGATCCGGACGCAATGGCGCTGGCAAAAAGCATGGGCCTGACGCTGGAGGCGACGCAGAACAGCGCAACCACAACGGCCTCGCCGGAGCAGGTGCTGGGCGGCACGATCATGCTGGAGACCCGCTACCGCACGATGGCGCGGCTGGCGGTGGAATCCGGCTATACGCTGGTAGATTTGCCCTGCGGCTACACCCCGCGGGCGATCGAATTTGCGAAGAAAGGGCTAAAATATTACGGGCTGGACCTTCCGGTAGTCATTCGTGAGGCGGCGGAGCAGATTCCCGCGCTGATTCCGCCGGAGCGGCGCGCGCTTGCCCGCTTTCGCGAGGTGGACGCCACGAACTACGCCTCTCTGGAAAAGGCGCTGGAGGACATCGAGGGCCCCGTGTGCGTCACAACCGAAGGCCTGCTGATGTACTTCACCGATTCAGAGGCGGGCGCACTGTGCGACAACATCCGGCGCATACTGGAGAAGAAGGGCGGCTGCTGGTACACGGCGGATGTGGAATCAGCCCTCCAGTATGTCATCACCATGCAGGCGCTGGTGGGGGATCGCTTCATGCAGATCATGCAAAACGCCGCCCGGCAGACGAAGGACAAGTCGGACGTGGAGATCGGGAAGAACGCGCTGATCACGAAGCCTGCCGATATGGCGGGCAGCATCCAAAGGGCGACGGCGTTTTTGGGGAAGCACGGCCTGAAAGCAGAGCGCGTCACCGTGGCGGAGCACATGCCGGAACTGACTTCCCTCTCCCGTATCGATCCCCGGCAGGCCGACGCTGTGCGCGAGGGCATGAAGCGCTGCGCCTTCTGGAGGATCACTCCCGTCGCCGCCGCACCTGTCATGGAGCTTCCCCCATTCGAGGCCAAGAGCTTTGGCATCCATGCCTCCATGGATGACGGCACGCTGGCCCTTGCGCTTTCGGGACGGCTCGACACCATCACCGCGCCAAACCTGCTGGCGTTCTTTGAAAACGCGCAGGCGGAGCACCCCGCAAGGGCCGTAACGGTGGATTGCAGCCGCCTGGATTACATCTCCTCTGCGGGGCTGCGCGTGCTGCTGATCATGCACAAGGCCTGCGCGGGCGGTGTGACGCTGCGCGGCGCGAACGAAGTCGTGTCCGAAATATTGAGTCAGACGGGTTTCGATTCGATTCTGAATATCATCGACGCGCACTGACGGTTCACCGCCCGAAAATCGTTTCCGTCTCGCATTATTATGGAAACGGAAAGGCCTTTGTCCTCTTCACAGGCGCGACCCACGTCAAGCAAAGGAGTGATCCCATGTATATTCCCTCTGAAACACGGTACGCGAACACAGACTTCTACCGCCGCTGCGGCAAGAGCGGCCTGATGCTGCCCGCCCTTTCGCTGGGCCTCTGGCACAACTTCGGCGACATCACGCCCTTCGGCGTGCAGCAGAGCCTTCTGCGCACCGCCTTCGACAGCGGCATCACCCACTTTGACCTGGCCAACAACTACGGCCCGCCCTACGGCGAGGCCGGGCGCAACTTCGGCGCCCACATGGACCGGGACTGGCGCACTCACCGGGACGAGCTGGTCATCTCCACCAAGGCCGGCTACGACATGTGGCCCGGGCCCTACGGCGACCACGGCAGCCGGAAGTACCTGGTCGCGTCGCTGGACCAGTCGTTGAAGCGCATGCGCCTGGACTATGTGGACATCTTCTACCACCACCGCCCCGACCCGGACACCCCCATCGAGGAGACGATGGGCGCGCTGGACCATATCGTGCGCAGCGGCAAGGCGCTGTACGTGGGCATCTCCAACTACTACGACCCCGAGCAGGCGCGGACCGCCATCCGGACGCTCAGGGCGCTGGGCACGCCGATGCTGATCCACCAGCCGAACTACTCCATGTTCAACCGCTCCATCGAAAATGGGCTGGACGCCGTGCTGCGCGGGGAGGGCGTGGGCTGCATCGCCTTCGCGCCGCTGGCCAACGGGCTATTGACGAACAAGTACCTGAAGGGCATCCCGGCGGACTCCCGGGCCGCCCACGACCCACGCTACCTGAAGCCGGACGCCATCACCCCCGAGAAGGTGGACAGGGCGGCCAGGCTGAACGAGATCGCCGTCGCGCGCGGGCAGAGCCTGGCGCAGATGGCGCTGCAGTGGGTGCTGCGGGACGGTGTGGTCACCTCGGCGCTGATCGGCGCGAGCAGGCCGGAGCAGATCACCGAGAACGTTCACGCCCTGGACGCCCCCCCGCTGACCGACGAGGAGCTCACGCGCATCGACGCGATACTGTCCGAACAGGCCTGAACGGTAGAGGCTTGTGACGAAACCGTGAAAACACAGAGAACTGTCCCCATCTTTGGAACCCCCGCTTGAATCGGGGGTTTTGTTGTACAAAAAAACCCCGCCCGAAGGCGGGGAGCGGGGAAGGCGATACTATCCGAGGAACGCCAACACGTTCTCCTGGAACTCATGGTAGAACGGCGCCTCGATCATCAGCGCATGGGACGCGCCCGGGATGACCACAAGCTGCGAGCCCTCCGGCAGATCGTCCAGGACGGCGTTGACCAGGTCGTAATTCAGATACGGATCCCTGTCGCCGCAGATCACAAGCGTCTGCGCCTGGATGGCGGGCAGGTCGATCAGCTTCACAGAGGGATCAACGAGCAGGTCGCGTCGACCGCCGTTGGGGCTGTAATCGCGGTCATAGTGCCAGCAGCTGGAGCAGTACAGCTCGATCACCACGGGATCCGTGATGGTCAGATCGTAATGGCCTTCCGCGTCGAGCTGGAAGTCGTCCGCCGCATGTTCCCACGTATTGTAGTGGAAAGCCTCCGTCACCTCGATATCGCCCAGGCCGCTGAGTATGGGCGCGTAAAGCACCAGCTTGTTCAAATGCTCGGGATGCTTCACCGCGAAGCGGCTGGATGTCACCGTGCCCCAGCTCCAGCCAAGAATGTCGATCTTGTCGATGCCGGTCTCCCTGACGATAAGCTCCACAGCGGCATTGATATCTTCACCGGCGTAATCGGAATCGGGCGTAAACCCATCCTCTACGGCGCCGGACCGGCCATATCCGGCCACGTCCACGCGCCATACCGCGTAACCGGCCCGGGCGAGCAGCCTGACCAGGCTGTAATCCTCATAGTTGATATCGAACTCATGGGAGGAGTAGGTCAACCCGTGAACGAGGAGGATGTTGCGGTCCGGGGCGCTGTCCGCCACGGCGATGCGATCCAGATGCAGCGCGATGCCCTCGCGCTCCAGCGGGTACTCATCGTAGGTATACTCGATGGCATCCGAGACGGATACAACCACAGCAGGCTCGGCGCACGCGGTCAACAGCGTCAGGAGGATGAGCAGCGAAATTGCAGAACATAGCAGCTTCTTCATGCGGGTACGCTCCCTTCGAAATTGGTTTTCCCACCAAATAAGCTACTACATGGGTCGTGGCATGTCAAATACGAAATGCCTATTGCCAGATATAGGCTGCCATTAGCAGTTCTCCCCGCGTGCCCTATTTCTCCGACATGTCGTATTCCGGGTCCTCCGCCATCATCTGTAGCATGATATCGGCAAACGCCGGGTCAAATTGGGTGCCCTTGCCGTTCTCCAGCTCGGAGCGGACGGCCTGCTGCGGCAGTATGCTCCTGTAGCTTCGCCGACTGGTCATGGCGTCGTAGGCGTCTGCCACGGCTATGATCCTGGCCTCCTCGGGGATGTCGGCCCCGGACAGGCCGTCGGGATAGCCCGCGCCGTCGTATCGCTCGTGGTGCCAGCGCGCACCCACCGCCAGCTTGGGCCGCTCCCGGATGTTCTTCAAGATCCGGTCTCCCATGACGGGGTGAGTCTTGATCTGGGCGTACTCCTCGTCGGTGAGCCTGGACGGCTTGTTGATCACCGCGTCCGGCACGCCGATCTTGCCCACGTCGTGAAGCAATCCCATCATATATATTTCATCCTGCCGCTTTCGGCTGTAGCCGTAGCGCTTCGCGATCTCCCGGGAATACTTCGCCACGCGGCCGGAATGGCCGTTGGTATAGGTGTCCTTCGCGTCGATGGCCTCCGCCAGGGTCTGCACCACGCGAAGGGAGAGGTTTTCGTTCTCCTGCGTCTTGATCTCGACCTCGTCGGTCAGGTTTCTCTGCAGCCGGACCAGCTCAAGGATATGCCTGACGCGAAGGGTGAGCACCTCCGGCACGAAGGGCTTCTTGATGAAGTCCATCGCTCCCAGCTCCAGGCCCTTCGTCTCGGACTCCGTGTTTTCATCCGCCGTGAGGAATATGACCGGTATCTCCTGCCCCGAGGACGTCTCCTGCC
>JAZTZK010000202.1:0-9194 GCA_045637485.1 Clostridia bacterium | reverse complement strand
GTCTTCATCGAGTATATCGGGCCGGTCCAGCCACTGATCGGGGTTGTAATCGCTCCCGTGACCGATAAACGGCAGCTTCAATTCGGCCATACCTTACCGCTCCTTTTATTGAATTCTGGTGAATTACTGAATCTGCGTTTGTGTCGGCGCGTCCACGCCGCCGCAACAGGGGCTGTTTTGCGGTTACATTATATCAGAAATCGCCCGCTGATTCAACCGGCGCTGTTGGCACACAATTACCGAATCTTTGCTTGCCTTTTTCCGATGAGTAAGGTATCATAGCCATGAACAGGCCCATGGGAGCCGGGTCACGCAAGTGATAGCGGACGCATTTGATCCGCGGGACAGTCGTAGAATGACTTGCCCGCGTTTTTTTATATCCGCGGGCCGGGGAGGAATATCTGTGCAGAATCAATCTCAGCAGGCGCTCAGGGTCTCGAGCGTCAGCATACTGGTCAACCTGCTGCTGTCCGCGGGCAAGCTGGCGGCGGGGCTGATCGCCCGTTCGGGGGCGATGGTCTCGGACGCGGTGCATTCCGCCTCTGACATATTCAGCACGATCATCGTGATCGTCGGCTTGCGGCTGTCCGGCAAGGCGCCGGACAGGGAGCATCCCTACGGTCACGAGCGCATGGAATGCGTGGCCGCCATCGTGCTGGCCGGGGTGCTGCTGGTGACGGGCCTGCTCATCGGCTATACCGGGGCCAGGGAGGTGCTGAGCGGACAGGCGGGCGACAGGCCCGTGCCGGGACTGTTGGCCCTGGTGGCGGCCATCGTTTCCATCGCCGTGAAGGAAGGCATGTTCTGGTACACCCGGGCCTATGCCCGCAAGCTGGCGTCGCCGGCGCTGATGGCCGACGCATGGCACCATCGCTCCGATGCCCTCAGCTCCGTGGGCGCGCTGATCGGCATCGCCGGGGCGCGCCTGGGCGTGCCGATGATGGACCCCCTTGCCAGCGTGGTCATCTGCGCCTTCATCGTCAAGGCCGCCTTCGACATCTTCCGGGACGCCGTGGATCGCATGGTGGATCACAGCGGTGACCCGAAGACCGAGGGGCTGATACGGGAATGTGTGCTGGCCCACGGGGGCGTGCGGCGCATCGACGTATTGCGCACCCGGGAATTCGGCAGCCGGCTGTATGTGGAGTTGGAGATCGCCCTGGATGACGCGCTGACTCTCAGCGAAGCCCACGCCATCGCCGAGGACGTACACGACGACGTGGAGAAAGCCTTTCCCCAGGTCAAGCACATCATGATCCACGTCAATCCGGCGGGGGAGAACGCATAGTTTTTCCTTCGATCGCATTGACATCGGTCGATAAATGCGGTATAGTTTTACTGAGGATTTATGATATTCAGAAGCTTTCGACAGAAGATGCAAGGAGTGTGGGCTATGAAAATTGCGATCGGCAACGACCACGGCGGTGTGGAGCTCAAGCAGCACCTGGTTCAGTATCTGGAGGGCAAGGGCTTTGACGTGGTCAACTTCGGCAGCGATGTCACCGATTCGACCGATTATCCGATCTATGCGGAGCGGGTCTCCAGGGCTGTGGTTGCGGGCGAATGTGACAGGGGCATACTGATCTGCGGCACGGGCATCGGCATCTCCATCTCGGCCAACAAGATCCACGGCGTGCGCTGCGCGCTGTGCTCGGAGCCCGTCAGCGCCGCGCTGGCCCGGCAGCACAACGACGCCAATATCGTCGCCATGGGGGCGCGCACCATCGGTCCGGTGATGGCCGAGGGCATTGTGGACGTGTTCCTGAACACCGAATTTGAGGGCGGACGCCACCAGCGGCGCGTGGACAAGATCATGATGCTGGATCGGGGCGAATCGGTACAGTGAGCGCAACACCCCCGGAAAAAAAGGACGGCGGCTGCCGTCCGTTTTTTGCTGGATCAGTGCGATTTGTTCCTGCCGTACTCGCCGCGCAGTATGGCGTACAGTTCCACATCCACGTAGCGCCCCTTGTTGTACAGGCGCTGGCGCAGGGTGCCCTCGTGCAGCATGCCGCACTTGCGCATCACCGCCCCGGAGGCGGGATTGGTCGTCTCGTGCTGGGCCTCGATGCGATTCAGGTTCATGCCCATGAAGCCGTGACCGATCACGGCCTTCAGGGCCTCGGTCATGATGCCCCGGTTCCAAAAATCCCGGGACAGGGAATAGCCCACCTCTGCGGAGGAATTGTCCGACTGGATCCACATGAAGCCAATGGTGCCGATGATTTCCCCGGTCTGCCGCCATTCGATGCCCCAGCTGGCTGGCTCATGATTGCGATATCGGCGCAGCATGTAGCGCAGGTAGGAGCGACTGTCGGAGATCGAGCGATGGGCGTCCCAAAGCACGTGACGGGCCACCTCGGTATCGCGGCTGTAATGGTAAATATCGGCGGCGTCGCGCATGGTCAGTCGGCGCAGGCGCAGCCGGGGCGTATTCAGTTCAGGCATGTAAATGAAGCTGTCGGCGTAGATCATGGCTGCTATATTCGAGACATCACCTGTAAATTCCTGCCTGCCGCCCAAAAACGGAAGGGGAAAAATAGGCCCGGCGACGGCTTGTATTTTTTCATTTTCTATAGTATAATGTCATTGTACCCACCTTGAGCAAAAAGGAGTGGATGACTATGATCAAAGTGATACTGGGTGACAAGGGCAGCGGAAAGACCAAGCGTCTGATCGACCTTACCAACGAAGCGCTCAAGACCGAGCACGGCAATATAATCTTCGTCGACGACGACAAGCGCTATATGTATGACCTGCGGCACGAGATCCGCTTCGTGGATGCCAGCGCGTATCCCAGCGCCTACAAGTGCACGGCCCATGAGTTCCTGGCCTTCCTGTGCGGCATGCTGTCGGCCGATTTCGACCTGTCCCTGATCGCCGTTGACGCCTTCAAGAAGCTGGTAAAAACCCCGTTGGACGATATCGAGATGGAGAGGTTCTTTGAGAATCTGAAGCAGGTTTCCGACGACCACCACTGCAAATTCGTGCTGTCCATCGGCTCTGCCGTGGACGAGGTACCGGAGTACATCCGGCAATACGCGGATTGAGCGGAAGGCGCAAAAGCCCCGCCCAAAGATGGATCGGCATCGGAGCGCTGATCGTGACGGCGGTGGTTGCCGTACTGCTGCTCGCGCTGGTCATACGATTGTTTTCCGGCGCGCTGAGACTGTCCCGCGCAGACGGCGCGGGGACGCCGGATCCCCAGTTTGCCGAACCTGCCGAGGCCGTTACCCGTCCTCCCGAGCTGGAAGGGGAGGATGGCAAGGCCGCGATGCCTGACGATCCCTCCGCCGGCTGGGCGGAGACCGGGCTCACGCCCGTGGACAAGACTGCGGAGGAGCTGGGCCGCGAGGAAGCGGCGGAGGATTGATGTTATTGGGCCCCCGTTTTGCATACCATGAATGTGAAACGGGGGTTTTGTCATGGAAAAACGCGGCGAAGCGCGCGCGATGCTGGCCATCTTGGCGGCAGTAGCGGGCACTGGATATGCGTCGGGGCGTGAGCTGGTGCTGTTCTTCGCTCAGACGGGCCGGACGGGATGGATCGGCGTATGCTTTGCGTCGGTGGTATTCGGGCTGCTGGTATCGCTGCTCTGCCGCTGCGGCGAAAGCGTCGGCGCGACCAACTTTGTCCAGTTCTGCCAGCGCATGATCGGCAAGCGGGCGGGGGCCGTCGCCGGTTGGCTGCACGGACTGCTGCTGGCACTGAGCGCTGTGGTGATGCTCTGCGGGGCGGGGGAGATGGGCGCGTTGACGCTGCCCGTGCGCTTCGGCTGGCTGTGGGGCGCGGGGAGCGCGCTGCTGATCGCGCTGGCGCTGAACCTGGCGCGACTGCGCCCGCTGCCCTGGCTGGGATTCGTCGTACTGGCGGTGGGCGTGGCGTTCTACGTGGCGCTGGCGCTGGATCCCCGTCCGACGCGCGTATGGCTCGACGGAGCGGTACAGCTGGCGCTGGAGGACAGCTGGAGCGCGTCGATACTGCTGGCGGTGGCCTACGGCGCGATGAACGCCGCTCTGGCGGCGAACGTCGCGCTGCGTTTTGGCGCGGGCGCAAAGCCCGGGCGCGTGGGCCTTGGGTGCGCTCTTTCGCTGTGCGTTCTGCTGACTGCCGCTAACGGGGCCGTCGCCCGGGGTGGCAGGCGCCTGCTGGGCCAGGCGATGCCCACGGTGATCCTGGCGGCGCGGTGGGGCCTGTTCGGCTTCTGGGCCTGCGCGGGCTTCGGGTACCTCTGCGCGGTAACCTCGCTGGCCGCGGCGCTGTGCGGGCTGATCGACGCGATGCGCGGGGGAGTCGGCAAGGGCGCGCTGCTGACCACCCTGGCCGTGGCGTCGCTCGCAGGTCTGCTGGGTATGCGTCGGACGGTGGGCGCGAGCTATCCCGTCGTGGGTTGGCTGTGCGCGGCGCTGATGCTTTCGCTGGCCTGTCGGGCGGACGCGCTGCTTTTTCGAAGTGGAAAAGGTTAAATTTCATATGTGATAGCGCCGAATCTCGGGTTCATAAGGTTCCGTTACGGTAATAAGCACGTAAACAGGCTTGCCTGACGGGGCCAAGTCATGTATAATAGAGGCAGCGATAGAGATATGGCGCTCTTTTTGCGCGTCGGAGGAACCATGCCGGTATACGATTACAGGTGCATGCAATGCGGTCATCGGTTTGACCTGCTGCGCTCCGTCTCCGCCAGGGATGACGTAAAGTGCCCCAGGTGCGGAGACGACGTGGCGCGGGTGTATGAGGGCAAGTGGTCCGCCCTGCGCAGGGTTTCCGGCGGCGGCTGCGGTTGCGGCGGGAATTGCCAGGGATGCGCCGGCTGCGGGCGCTGACGTATGGATTCGGCTCTTTCGGACCTGTATGGCCCGTGCTGACAGCTTTAATTGGGACGGATGGGGATAAGATGAAGGAAAAAATGTGGATTCATGGCGGTGCGCGCCTTGAGGGCGAGGTCATGGTCAGCGGCGGCAAAAATGCGGCGGTGGCCATCATTCCCGCTGCCCTGCTGGGCGATTCCCCCTCCGTGATCGAAAACGTTCCGGATATCAATGACGTACATATCATCATAGAGATGCTCAAATACCTGGGCGCCCATGTGGAGTTCAGGGACAACGTGATGACCATCGATCCGCGCACCGCAGATAAGTTTGACCCACCCTACGAGCTGGCCAGCCGCATGCGCGCGTCCTACTATTTCGCGCCGGTGCTGCTGGGCGTGTTCCGGCGCTGCAGCGTGCCCCTGCCGGGCGGCTGTGACATTGGCCCCAGGCCCATCGACCAGACGCTGAAGGGCATGCGAACCCTCGGCGCGGAGGTGGATACCCCCGGCGGCGTGATCGTGGCCTCCGCGGACGAGCTGGTGGGCGGCGACATCTTCCTTGAGATGCCCAGCGTGGGGGCGACGGTGAACTGCATGCTCACCGCCGTGTCCGCAAGCGGTACCACCTGCATCCACAACGCGGCCAAGGAGCCCCATATCGTCGACCTGGCGAACTTTCTTTCGAGCATGGGCGCCGTGGTCAAGGGCGCGGGCACCGACGTGATCCGCATTCGCGGCGGCAGGCACCTTCACGGCACGAATTACACCGTGGTGCCCGACCAGATCGAGACGGGCACGCTGATGATCGCCGCCGCGGCTACCGGCGGTGACGTGATCATCACCGGCACCATCCCCACCCACATGGAGGCCCTTTCCGCGAAGCTGCTGGAGATGGGCGTGCACGTCACCAGCGAGGACGACATCATCCATGTGCGCAGCAACCGCAACTTCCGCTCGGTGAACGTGAAGACCCAGGGCTATCCCGGCTTTCCCACCGACCTGCAGCAGCCGCTGGCCGCGCTGCTGACCGTCGCCAACGGCACCAGCATCGTGACCGAGACGGTATTCGAATCCCGCTTCCGCTATCTGGACGAGCTGCGCAAGATGGGCGCCAGCTCCCGCGTGATCGAGACCACGGCCATCATCACCGGCGTGAACCGGCTGGTGGGGGCGCGGGTCAACGCCACCGATCTGCGGGCCGGAGCGGCGCTGGTGATCGCGGCGCTGATGGCCGAGGGCGTCACCGAGATCTCCGGCGTGGAGTACATCATGCGCGGCTACGAGCGCTTTGATGAGAAGCTTCGCAGCCTGGGGGCCCACATCGAGCGCGTGCGCGAGGGCAGTCCAAGCCTCGTGGGCGGTTTTCTGCCGAATATATAACATTTTCTGACGCTTTTCTGGCGCTTAAGAGGTTGTATTATTCGGAAAAACGTGGTATAATCAGGAGCGTTGAGTGATTTTCCGAAAGAGAGACTGTTCTGTCATCCGGACGGAGATCATGGAGATGGCGCACAACGCCGCGCGCAGCACTGTCAACCGCCGATCATCGGCGGTGTGTTTTTGAAATAGAGCCCGACGTATGGGCGCTCGAGGGAGGGGTCTTGTTGCCGAGCAAGTCGATGCCGGTCAAGGAAGCCAGGGAAATTGCACAGAGGATCGCCGTGGAAATGAATGTTGAGCTGGTCGACGCTGAGCTTGTCAAGGAGCCGACCGGTCATTTTCTGCGTTTTTATATCGAAAAACCCGACGGCATCACCCTGAATGACATTGAGGCCTTTCACCGCAGGATCCTGCCGCTGGTGGAGCGGGTGGAGTATGACTACATGGAGGTCTCCTCTCCCGGCGCGGACCGTCCCCTGAAGACGGAGCGTGATTTTGAGCGCTGCAAAGGCGCGGTCGTGGAGCTGAAGACCTATCGCCCTGTGAACGGCGGCAAGCGGTTCGCCGGAGAGCTGATAGGCCTGGAGGATGGCGATGTGGTCATCGCCACCGAAGGCGGCGAGACGCTGCGCTTCCCGCGGAAGGACGTGGCGGTCGTGCGCCCGCTGATCGAATTTGACGAGGAGGACCTGCAGGACGACGCGCCTGCCCGGCCCTCGAATTGAGCATAAGCCCATCGAGCCGCGATTCAGGCGGCAAACGGAACAGGAGGAATGTTGTCATGGCCAATGGAGGAATCGACTCCAATGAGTTTTTCAGCGCCCTGGACGCCCTGAGCAAGGAACGGCGCATCAATAAAGACGTGCTCTTCGGCGCCATCGAGGCCGCGTTGATTTCCGCATATAAAAAGAACTTCGGTAAAAACGCCAACGTGCGCGCCACCATTGACGCAGAAAAGGGCAGCGTGGAGGTGCTCAGCCGCAAGACCGTCGTGGAGACGGTGGAGGACCCCCAGTGCGAGATGTCGCTGGAGGAGGCCCGGGCCATTCAGCCCCAGTACGAGCTGGGCGACCTGGTCGAGGTCCAGGTGACGCCGAAGAATTTCGGCCGCATCGCGGCGCAGACCGCCAAGCAGGTGGTCGTGCAGCATCTGCGCGAGGCTGAGCGCGGCGTGATCTACGACGAGTACAGCCAGAAGGAAAACGAGATCCTCACCGCCATCGTGCAGCGGGTGGAGAACAAGCAGGTTTTCGTGGAGCTGGGCCGCACCGAGGGCTTGCTTGAGTCCAGCCAGCAGATGCCCACCGAGGAGCTGGCCATCAACGACCGCATCAAGGTTTACGTGCTGGAGGTCTCTCGCCAGGGCCGCGGCCCGCAGGTGTTCGTCTCCCGCACCCATCCGGGCCTCGTGAAGCGCCTGTTTGAGCTGGAGGTGCCCGAAATCGTCACCGGCGTGGTGCAGATCAAGTCCATCGCCCGCGAGGCCGGCTATCGCACCAAGATGGCCGTGATGTCCACCGATCCGCTGATCGACGCCGTTGGCTCCTGCGTCGGCCCCAGGGGCATGCGCGTGGAGAACGTGGTCAACGAGCTGAAGACCGAGAAGATCGACATCGTGCGCTGGTCCCAGGATCCGGCGGAATACATCGCAAACGCCCTGAATCCCGCCCGCGTGCTCAGCGTGTTCGTCTCCGAAAACGAGAAGGCCGCCGCCGTGGTGGTGCCCGACAACCAGCTTTCATTGGCCATCGGCAAGGAGGGGCAGAACGCCCGCCTGGCCGCCAAGCTGACCGGCTGGAAGATCGATATCAAGAGCCAGAGCCAGGTGGAGGCCGAGGTCGACCAGATGAATCAGGACCAGGAGGAAATCTGATGCCTGTCAAGCCGCGCAAGATCCCCATGCGCATGTGCGTGGGCTGCCGGGAGATGAAGCCCAAGGCGCAGCTGCTGCGCGTGGTGAAGCCCCGGGAGGGTGAGGCCCATATCGACCGCACCGGCAAGTCGCCCGGGCGGGGGGCCTACATCTGCGGTCAGATCGAGTGCTTCAAAAAGGCCCGAAAGAGTCGGGCGCTCGAGCGCGCGCTGGAAACGAAGATCGACGAGGCTGTATTCGACCAGCTTGAGGCGAGCATCCAGCCGCCTTCCGGGGAGGATTGAGTCCGTGAAGGCGATGCTGAACATGCTGGGCCTTTGCGCCCGGGCAGGAAAGCTGATCACCGGCGAAAAGGCCTGCGTGCAGACCATACGCGCAGGGAGCGCGTGCGTTGCGCTGCTGGACGGCGCGGCTTCGGCGAATGCCGTCAAGGCCATGGGCGACGCCTGCTTGAGCCATGGGGTGCCGCTGGTGCGCACCGGAGAATATCAGCTGGGCGACGCTGTCGGGAAGCCCGGTCGCATGGCCGCCGTCGTCACCGACGCAGGCATGGCTGCCAGGATTATGGAGTTATCAGCCGCCGATTCCATCGGCGATGCATAAAGGCCCAACGACCTAACGGGCCAGAGATCAGACAGAGTGTACGGGGGTGCATTGAGGGAATGACCAAAGTCAGGGTTCAGGATGTCACCAGAGAACTGAGCGCGAACACCGGCAAGATGCTGGAGAATGTGACGCGCATGCGCAAGCAATCACAGGAGATGCTGAATTCGCTTCGCCGGATCTCCGACGGCTTCGCCCGCGAGGAGCGGGAGCGCCAGGAGCGGGAAGCCAAGGAGGCGCTCAGCAAGCAATATGCGGCCAGTGCACAGTTCATGACTGCCTATTCCAGCGAGCAGGTGCCGGAGATCCCGGCTGCGCCTGCGCCAGCGCCCGATGTGCAACCCAAGCCTGTCGCCGCGCCCGTAGCTCAGGAGGCTCCAGGCGCGACGCGCCCGGCGACTGCAGCGGCGGCGACGCGGCCCCAGCAGGGCAGCGCGCCCGCGCCACGGGCGGGCGGCCAGGCTACACAGCCGCGCGGCGGAGATCGCTATCCCCAGGGCCGTCCGCAGCAGGGCGGCGCGCCGGGGC
>JAZTZK010000201.1:0-11724 GCA_045637485.1 Clostridia bacterium | reverse complement strand
TATGCCTCCCCTTTCATGGCCTCCGGGGGAATCAGGTTACAGCTCAGTGTCGACGCGGTGGAACCCCTTCGACCCCGCCTATGGCGGGGCCACTTCCTCGAAGCGAAGCAAGTCCTTTAGGACTTTCAGGGGAAGCTTTTGGTCGCACATTTAAGTAGGGTTACTACTTCTTTCAAGTGTAGACTTATAATCGTAAGTATCCGAGTAGGGATGCCTCCCCTGAAAGGGGAGGTGCTGAGCGAAGCGAAGCGGAGGGGTTCTGAATAATCATGACGCTGAGCTGTAACGGTTCTTTTGATGAGGAATCCGGAATGAATCCCGCCGGGTATTGACGGATGCGGTCAAAAATGCGATAATGAGGGGGATTTATACAAAGCATCGAACGCAAAGGTGATCCCCATGAAGCTACGACATCCATTCCTCATCCTCCTGTCCCTGTGCCTTGTGCTGGCGGGCTGCCAGAGCGCCGCGCCGGTGGCCTCGGCCCCTCCGGCGGTGGTCGTCGGCTTTTCCCAGCTGGGCTCGGAGAGCGGGTGGCGCATTGGCAACACGGCCAGCATGGAGCAGGCGGCCAAGCGCTGGGGCTTCGGGCTGATGCTGGACAACGCCAACCAGCGACAGGAGAAGCAGATCGCCGCCATACGCTCGTTCATCTCCTACCAGGTGGACGTGATCGTGTTCTCCCCCATCGTGGAGACGGGCTGGGACAACGTGTTACGGGAGGCCCGGCAGGCGGGCATACCGGTGATACTGACGGACCGCATGGTGGACGTGGCCGACGATACGCTGTACACGGCCTATATCGGCGCGGACTTCCTGGCGGAGGGCCGCCGGGCCGGTGAATTCCTGATCCGGAAGGCGGACGCCATGAGGGCGGAGCACCTGAACATCGTGGAGATCACCGGCACCGAGAACTCCACCCCCATGCGGGACCGGCAGGCCGGCTTCATGCAGGCCATCGCCGGCGACGGGCGCTTCACCGTGCTGGAGAGCATCACCGGCGACTTCCTGCGCTCCAAGGGCCGGGAGTGCATGCGGGCGCTGCTGGACAAATACGGCGCGTCCGGCATCGACGTGGTGTTTTCCCACAACGACGCCATGACCCTGGGGGCGCTGGACGTGCTGGACGAGGCGGGCGTCGTTCCGGGCAGGGACATCGTGCTGATCTCGGTGGACGGCGAGCAGGCCGCGGTGGACGAGCTGGTCAAGGGCCGCATCAACTGCATCGTGGAATGCACCCCCCACCTCGGCGACGACGTGATGGCACAGGTGGACGCCCTGACCAGGGGCCGGACCATCCCCAAGACCATCCACCCCGAGGAGACCGTATTTTCCGAGTTTGACGACCTGACCGGACTTGCCCCGAGGGGATATTGATATGAGCAAAAGGAGGGCAAAGACCAGCATCATCGACCGCCTCAGCCACACCACCCGGGCGACGGCCATCATGCTGGCCATACCGGCGCTGGTCAGCCTGGGGATGATGCTGCTGACCACCGTGCGCTACCATCGGGCCATGGACCGCATGGCGACCGTGGCGAGCCTGAAGCCGATAGTGGGCACCCAGCTGCCGGAGCAGCTGTTTTCGGTGACGGCGGGCCGCCTGGACTACGCGGCCAGCGGCGTGGACGCGCTGGTGGGCTCGGTGGACCAGACACTGGCACGGCTGCTGGAGGACACCGAGGGCGCGGGCTACCTGGAGCTGACGGTGGCCCGGCGCACGATGGCCACGCTGGCCGGGTACCTGGAGCAGCTGCGCGTGGGCATGGACCGCGGCGCGCCGGTGGCCGAGATGGAGAAGATCGTGGACGAGGTGCGGGACGTGGGCGACCTGATCACCGACATGCTGGACGACTTCATATCGGTGGAGATCGACGGCACCGTGCGCACCGGCAACCAGATCAGCCAGGTCGTGTGGGTGACCGCCTTCCTGGAGGTGCTGCTGCTGGCGGCGGCGATGCTGCGCTCGGGCTCTTCGTCGCTGCAGCTGGCGGACATCATCCGCCGGGCCATACAGCAACTGGAGGGCAGCGTCCACCGGCTGATCGGCGGCGACCTGAAGGCCCGCGTGCCGGAGATGGAGGTGGAGGAGCTTTCCGAGCTGGCCCAGCAGATCAACGTGATGGCCAACCGGCTGGAGACGCTGATCGAGCGCAGCCGCGTGGAGCAGGAGAACCTGGCCAAGTCGGAGCTGCGCCTGCTGCAGGCCCAGATCAACCCCCACTTCCTGTACAACACGCTGGACGCCATCATCTGGCAGGCCCAGTCCGGCAAGAGCGAGGAGGTCATCCACCTGACCCGGGCGCTGAGCGACTTCTTCCGCCTGAGCCTGTCCTCCGGCGCGGACTGGATACCGCTGTCCGGCGAGGTGCAGCACGTATCGGGCTACCTGAGCATCCAGAAGACCCGCTACAGGGACATACTGAACTACGAGATCGACATTCCCGAGGCGCTGCAGGGAGGCTACATCGTCAAGCTGCTGCTGCAGCCGCTGGTGGAGAACGCGCTGTACCACGGCATCAAGGGCAAGCGGGGCGGCGGCATGATACGGGTCTCGGCCGCGCCCGAGGGCGAGAAGGTGCGCTTCAGGGTGGCCGACACCGGCAAGGGCATGACCCCCGAGGAGCTGCAGCGGGTGGTGGCCGTGATGCGCAGCGACGCCCTGGCCCTGTCGGGGGTGGCCCCCGCCGAGGGCTCGAGCTTCGGCCTGAGGAACGTGGACGCCCGCATCCGGCTGTTCTACCGGCAGCAAACGGGCCTTGAAATCGAGAGCGGACCGGGGGGCACGGTGGTGTCCTTCTGCGTGCCGCTGAAATCACGGGAGGAAATCGCCGATGATGAAGGTATTTCTGGTTGACGACGAGATCGCCATACGGGAGAACCTGCGCAACTCGTTCCCCTGGGAGCAGAACGGCTTCCAGCTGGTGGGAGAGGCCCCGGACGGGGAGATGGCGCTGCCGATGATCCGCGACCTGAACCCGGACATACTGCTGACGGACATCCGCATGCCCTTCATGGACGGCATGGCGCTGTGCGCCGAGGTGAAGCGGGTGCTGCCCTGGATCGGCGTGGTGATACTCTCCGGCTACGACGACTTCTCCTACGCCCGGCAGGCCATCTCCCTGGGGGTGAAGGAATACCTGCTCAAGCCCATCACCGCCGACGAGCTGGGCCAGGCGCTGCGCCGGGTGGCGGGGCAGATCGCCGAGGAGCGACGGGCGCAGTCGCTGCGCCGGGAGGCCGCCTCCGGCAACCCGTTTTTGCGGGAGAAGCTGCTGGCCTCGCTGTTCACCGAGGAGGGCGACCGCTTCGAGGACGAGCAGCTGATGCGCCAGATGCGGGCGATGGGCGTGAACCTGGCCGCGGGCTGCTACGCGGTCATCGACATCGCCTTCCCGCTGAAGGACGAGGCCCGGGCCCAGGCCCGCGAGGCGTTGTCCGCCCTGGCGGAGGCCAGCGGCGGCAGCGTGTTCACCTGCGGCATGCCCCACGGGGCGCGGGCGCTGGTGCTGGGGGACAACGAGCGGGACGCCGAGGAGCGGGCCTATTCCTTCGCGGCCTCGGCGGCCCACCTGCCCCAGCTGGAGAGCTGCGAGAACCTGCTGCTGTCCATCGGCGAGACGGTGGCGGACTACTTCGACATCCGCCGCTCGATGCAGTCCGCCCGCCACGTGCGCCACGCCGCCGCGGGCCGGGGGGGCGGGCGGCGGATCATCGGCGTGGGCGAGCTGGACGACGAGACCACCTTGCTGAACAGCCTGGAGCTGTCGCCGCTGTACGAGCGCCTGCAATACGCTCCCGCCGAGGAGCTGGACGGCATACTCTCCGACTACGCCGACCTGCTGGGCAGCGGCGACGAGGGCCGGGAACTGGCCCTGGGGTACCTGCGCATCGCGGCGGTGATCGCCGCCCGCCAGATCGTCACCGACGCCGGGGCCGACCCCCAGAAGGTGCTGGACGAGGGCCTGATCGCCGAGGCGCTGCGAGCCGAGGGCATCGACGCCGTGCGAGCGCTGCTGGCGGCGGCCATGGCCTGCAGGGACGCCAGCGGCCGGGGCCAGGGGCAGACCCCGGTGGCCCGCGCCCGCCGGTTTTTGAGCCAGCGCTACTCCGACCCGAACCTGATGCTCCAGGACGTGGCCGGCGAGGTGGGCATGTCCCAGAGCCACTTCTCCACGGTGTTCGCCCAGGAGACCGGCCTGACCTTCACCCAATACCTGACCGCCCTGCGCATCGGCAAGGCCAAGGAGCTGCTCTCCGCCACCGCCATGCGCTCCTCCGAGATCGCCTTCGCCGTGGGCTACAACGACGCCCACTACTTCAGCTACATGTTCAAGAAGCAGACGGGGATGACGCCGAGCGAGTATCGGAAGGAGAATGGAAGGCAATGAGGAATGGGGTATGGGGAATGAGGAATTAGGAATTAGAGTGTGTTTCAAAATGCATAACCAGCGAGATTATGCAAGGAGTATACGGATGCAGGCCAGATGGACGAAGGAGAGGAAGCGAGAGGCAAGCTTGTCATAGCGCATGGCAACACGGCGGAACTCCTTGAGCTTGAGGAAGAAGGTTTCCACAAGATGACGCTCCTTATAGAGCCACCAATGGACGTACCACGGCTCGGTATTATGTTTCCTTGGAGGGATACAGAAATCCGCATCGTGGTTGGCTATGAACTCACGGAATTCCCACTTGCGGTAGGCTCTGTCAGCGAGAATGGTCGACCACTTGAAGTCAATTTGGCTGATCAGTTTCTCGGCGACAGTAATGTCGGAAGTATTGTCAGTGGTCAGCAGGATCGCTATGGGATTACCCAAAGCGTCTACAGCGGCGTGAATCTTGGTGCTTCTGCCGCCACGGCTCACTCCAATGCACTGATTAACCTGGGTTTTCGCCCAGACAGCGTCCTCCTTTTGGGAGGGGGTTTCTACGACATCAGCGGGCTTTGAGAGCCCCCTCTCTCGGCACCGGCGCTTGCCTTGTGTGCCTTGATGCAGGTGCTGTCTATGCTGATGTCCTGCAGGTCGGCGTCCTCGCCCAGTTCATGGAAGATCTTCTCGATCAGTTCGCTGTCCGACCACTCCTTGAATCGCTTGTATACCGTCGAATACGGTCCGTACCTCTCCGGCAGCTCGCGCCAGGCCGCTCCGGTTCGGGCGATCCAGAAAATGCCGTTCAGCATCTGCCTGGGTTCCCGCCTTGGACGTCCCTTGTCGCCCAGCTGCCGCTCCGGAAAATAGGGCTGCACCCGCTCCCACTCGGCATCCGTCAGTTCGTGCCGTCGAATTATCCGCTTCATGTGGCTCACCTCATAGGCTATATTCGACGTTACTCTACTGATATCCTTTTGGTTTTATTTCGCTAACTGCATATTTCCTCACTATTTTTCGAGGTTTATGCTTTTGGAAACACACTCTGGCTCCTAATTCCTAATTCCTCATTCAAAAGCGCTTGCCTTTTTAACCTTCCTTGTCTAAACTCTTACGGGCACCAAAGGGTGCTTGAATCCTGATCGACAGGAGCGTGAGAATATGATCGGTGGAGTTATCGGCACGGACGCCTATGTCAGGGCGCGGAAGCTGGGGCTGAAGGCATACCACAGCAGCCTGCAAAGGCATCTGAATCCGTCGCTGCCGGTGCTGGAGGAGATCAACCCGCAGCTGAACACCCTCGGCAGGGTCTCCCTGGGGCTGGTGCAGGTCCCACTGACGAAGGTCGTGGGCACGGCCTCGAAGGGCCGCACCAACGCCTTTGCGCCGAACTTCATGCCGGTGCTGGACCCGGGCTCGGAATTCGCCCGCAAGTGGGCCACGCTGTGCGAGAGCGTGGTGGAGCAGGGCATGAACCAGCCGGTGAAGGCGCTGGAATATCTGAATCAGTTTTATCTTGTGGAGGGCAACAAGCGCGTCAGCGTGATGAAATACCTGGATTCGGTGTACATCGAGGCCGAGGTCACCAGGGTGCTGCCGGGGCGCACCGACGACCCGGTGATCCAGCTGTACTATGAATTCCTGCCCTTCTATGCCGATACCGGCATCAACTACCTGTGGTTTTCCCGCCCCGGCAGCTATGCCAAGCTGTGCGCGCTGACGGGCCATGCGCAGGGGGAGAAGTGGACCAGCGAGGATCTGAGCGACTTCCAGGCCGCCTACATGCGCTTTCGCGCCGAGTACAAGGCCCGGGAGGCCGCCAGCGACCCCGGCAAGCTGCCCGCCACCACCGGCGACGCCTTCCTGATCTACCTGGCCGCCACCGGCTACGCCGAGGCGCCCCATAAGTTCGAGCCCCAGATACGGGGCGAGGTCAAGGCGCTGTGGGGCGAGTTCGAGAAGGAGAAGGAGCCGGAGAACGTCGCCCTGATCATGAAGCCGTCGGAGGAGAAGCAGGGCAGCCTGCTGAATACGCTGTTCGGTCCCTCCAGCGTGAAGGTGGCCTTCCTGTACCACCGGGACCCCTACCAGTCCGGCTGGACCTACTGGCACGACCTGGGGCGCATGAACCTGGAAAACGAGATGGGGGACCGGGTCAAGGCCACGGTCTGCGTCTGCCCGGAGGCGGCGAACTTCGAATCGGAGATCGAGCGGCTGATCCAGGAGGGCAACAGGCTGATCTTCACCACGTCCCCGGTGATGCTGGCCGCGTCGATGAAGGCCTCCATCAAGCACCCCGACGCCAGGATACTGAACTGCTCGCTGCTGGCCTCCTGGCAGCGGGTGCGCAGCTACTACCTGCGCATCTACGAGGTCAAGTTCCTGATCGGCATGATCGCCGGGGCCCTGACCACCAACGACAGGGTGGGCTACATCGCCGACTATCCCATCGCCGGCGTGGCCGCAAGCATCAACGCCTTCGCCCTGGGGGCCCGTATGGTGAACCCGAGGGTCAAGGTCTGCCTGGCCTGGTCCACCCGGAAGGACTTCGACCCCGACGATCCCTTCGGCGATCCGTCGGTGCAGATGATCTCCAGCCTGGACGTGGGCGCGCCCAGCCACCACGCCGTGGAATACGGCCTCTATACCCAGGTGGACGGCGTGAAGGAGAGCCTGGCCATCCCCGTGCTGGACTGGAGCCGCATCTATGAATCCCTGACCCGCAGCGTGCTGAAGGGCAACTGGAAGGACGCCAATACCGACAAGCCCAAGGCCGTCAACTACTGGTGGGGCATGTCCTCCGACGCGGTGGATCTGGTGATGTCCCAGCGCATGGACATCGGCCTGAAGCGGCTGGTGGAGCTGGTGAAGGAGCGCATCCGCGAGGGCGTGTTCTGGCCCTTCGAGAGCATCATACGCGACCAGGCCGGCGAGATCCGCTGCCCCGTGGACGGCAGGCTCAGCCCCGCGGACATCATCGCCATGGATTGGCTGGTGGACAACGTGGTGGGCGGTATCCCGGCCATCGACGAGCTGAAGGACGAGGCCCGGGCGCTGGTGGAGCTCCAGGGCATCCGCGAAATCGAAATGCCCTCCCCGTCGGCGTTCAGCTGGAGGGCGGAGGAGCTGCAGGGCGAGGCGAGGAAGTAGGGGTTATAGGGGTTAGGTTTTAGGGGTTGGGATAACGGCGCATCCCGCAGCGGCGGCGTCTGCGCCGCCACCATCCAATGCGACGGTCCCAACCCGTAGCGTCGGCAATCTGCCGCCACGATCCCCGTAGCGGCGACTGCCAGTCGCCACTACCCCCATAACCCCGCCACCACCCCCGTAAACCCATTCGACCGACCACACAAAAGGGGCGTCAGGTATGAAGATCATGGTGCTTTCGGACGTTGCGGACAAGGCGCTTTGGGACTACCTGGATCGGCGGTTGCTGGAGGGTATCGACCTGATCCTCTCCTGCGGCGACCTGCCCGCGGAGTACCTGTCATTTTTGACCTGCTTTACCAACGCGCCGATACTCTACGTCCACGGCAACCACGACAAGGGCTATGACAGAAAGCCCCCCGAGGGCTGCACCTGCGTGGAGGACGACATCTGCGTGGTGGGCGGCGTGCGGGTGCTGGGCCTGGGAGGCAGCATGCGCTACCGGCCCGACGAGCCCTACATGCACACCGAGCGCCAGATGGCCCGCCGCGCCAGGAAGCTGTGGTGGAAGCTGCGCCGCAACAGGGGCTTCGACATACTGCTGGCCCACGCCCCCGCGCGGGGCGTCGGCGACCTGGAGGACCTGCCCCACCGGGGCTTCGAGACCTTCCTTGCGCTGATGGACCGCTGGCAGCCCCGCTACCTGGTCTACGGCCACGTCCACCAGGAATACGGCGCGATGGGCTTCCAGAGGGAGCGGAGGTACGGGGAAACGGTGTGCGTGAACGCGTACAAGAGATACATCATTGAGTTTTGAACCGGCGGGATGAAGAGAGAATTAGGAATTCCTCATTATCAACAAAGGAGGTCCCATGTCCCTGAAGCCCTACAAGACCCTCCTGCGCGACGCCCAGGAGGAGTTCATCGTCAACAAGTCCCGGTTCATCGGGCACGGGCGGCCCTGCGAGACCGAGGCGGAGGCGTTGGCCTTCCTTTCCGAGATGCGGGCAAAGTACAAGGACGCCACCCACAACTGCTACGCCTACATCATCGGGCCGAACATGGGCGTGATGCGCTACTCCGACGACGGCGAGCCGGGGGGGACTGCGGGCATGCCCATCATCGAGGTGATGAAGGCCCGGGGCGTCACCAACTGCGCCGTGGTGGTGACCCGCTACTTCGGCGGCATACTGCTGGGCGCGGGCGGGCTGGTGCGGGCCTATTCCCAGGGCGCGGCGGCGGCGCTGCGGGCGTCGGGCGTGGGTACGATGCATCCCACGGCCCGCTACCTGATGGAGATCGGCTACCCGATGATCAACCGCATGGACTTCTTCCTGAAGGACGAGCCGGTGAGCGTGGAGGACAAGGCCTTCACCGACGTGGTGACCTACACGCTGGTGGTGCGCTGCGCCGACGAGGAAGGGTTTCTGGCCCGGCTGGCGAACATGTCCGACGGGGCGGTGGAGCCGTTGCGCTACGAGGAGATCTACCTGGCCTGGCCCGAGGAGGACGCCCCGTGACCGTCCATACCGTGCCCACCGGGGTCCCGGAGACGCCGCTGGAGCGCTATCTGAAGCGGGCCTGGCCCCTCGTCCCGGGCCGCGTGCTGCGGGACGCGCTGAAGCGGCGGGATGTGCGGATCAACGGCGTGCGCAGCGGGGCGGAGGCTACTGTCCGTGGCGGGGACGCGCTGTGGATCTACCTCAACGCCAAGTGGCTGGAGCCAGAGCCGGAGGTGCTGTTCAGCGACGACAGGCTGATCGTCGCCGTGAAGCCCCAGGGGCTGCCGGTGGACGTGGACCGGGACGGCGTCGGCGCGGACACGCTGCTCACCCGCCTGCAACGCCGCTGGCCGAACGCCCGGCTTTGCCATCGGCTGGACGCGGCCGCCGGGGGCATCGTGCTGGCCGCCGCGGACGCGGCGGTGCTGACCCAGGCGCTGGAGGCCTTCCGGGACCACGCGGGGCTTAAAAAGACATACCGCGCCCTGGCCCTGAACCCATTTGACCGGACCGAGGGCACGCTGGACGCCTGGCTGGCCAAGGACGCCCGCCGGGGGGAGGTGCGGGTGCTGCACAGGGCCGTTCCCGGCGCGAAGCCCATCCGCACCCGCTACCGGGTGCTCCGGGAGGCGAAGGCGGGGCTGTTCGAGGTGCTGCTGGAGCCGGTCACCGGTCGCACCCACCAGCTGCGCGCCCACATGGCCGACTTCGGCCACCCCCTGCTGGGCGACGACCGCTACGGCGACCGCCAAGCCAACCGAAGATACCAGTGCGCCCGGCTCTGCCTGTGGCACGAGAGCCTGACGGTTGTCGAGGACAGCCCGCTGATTGATTACCGGTGCATGAGCTTCGGAGCGAAGGCGCCCGGATGGGGCAAGTTCTGATTTGTCGCTGCGCGACAAATCAGAAGTTGAGGGGTTAGGTTTTAGGGGTTAGGGGTTAGGGGTGGTGCCCTAAAGGGCTATCTTCGCGTCGCAAATCCCTTCGGGATTTATTTTGATTCAATGGAAACGACAAAAGGTTCTACCGCTCCATAATCCCTTGAATAAAAAGAAATCCGCAAGGATTTCATCCTTCCCTACCCCCTAACCCCTAACCCCTCTTGCCCCAAAACCCATCACCAACGGAGGTGCGTTCCAATGCCCGTCACCATGATCGCCACGGACGTGGACGGCACGATATTGCCTCGGGGCGGGGCCATCTCCGACGCCACCCGGCGGGCGGTGGGGCTGTGCCGGGCGCGGGGCATTCCCTTTGTCATCGTCAGCGGGCGCTGGATCGGCGCGCTGGGCGACGTGATCCGCCAGTGCGACGCCGGGGACCAGCCCGTCGTGATCGTCAACGGCGGCGCGGTGCTGGGCCCGGACGGGGAGATCTGGCATGAGCGCTTCATGGACCCCGCGGACGTGGCGGCGGTCTACCGGGTGCTCAGCCGCTACGACGTGCAGATCAACAGCTACGTGCCCGGGGCGCTGTACTGCCTGAACACCCCGGCGCTGGCCCATCCCTCGTCGATGATCAAGGGCTACCTGGGCGGCGGCAAGCTGGTGCTGGACGACCGGGCCGCGTTCGAGTCCGAGGCGCTGCGGAGCGTCTACAAGCTGGAGGGCCTCACCGAGAATACCGCCCTGATCGAAGAGGTCCGCGCGGCCCTGCGCGAGCAGACCGATGCCTGCGTGACCCACTCCTCCTGGCGCAATGTCGAGCTGATGTCCCGGGGCATGGGCAAGGCGGCGGCGCTGGACTGGCTGGCGCGGTGGCTGGGCCTGGACCTGGCGGACTGCATGGCCTTCGGCGACAACGCCAACGACCTGGACATGCTGCGCGCCGTGGGCTGGCCCGTGGCCGTGGGCAACGCCACCGACGAGGTGAAGCGGATCGCAAGGCGCGTAACCGACACCGACGCGGGCGACGGCGTGGCGAAGGCGATATTCAGTCTTTTGGAGGCACAGCCATGATGCACATCGTACTGGTCAACCCCGAGATTCCCCAGAACACCGGCAACATCGCCCGCACCTGCGCCGCCACGGGGGCGAAGCTGCACCTGATCGAGCCCCTGGGCTTCGAGCTGAGCGACAGGTACCTGAAGCGGGCGGGGCTGGACTACTGGCACATGATGACCTACGAGGTCCACAGGAGCTGGGCCGCCTTCCGGGAGGCCTGTCCCGACGCCGTGCTCCACTTCGCCACCACCAAGGCCCCCCGGGACTACTGCGCCGCACGCTACGGCCCCGACGACTTCCTGGTGTTCGGCCGGGAGACGAAGGGCCTGGACGAGGACCTGCTGGCGGCGAACTACGACCGCTGCGTCCGCATCCCCATGCGCCCCGACGCCCGCTCCCTGAACCTGTCCAACTCGGTGGCCATCCTCCTCTACGAGGCCCTCCGCCAACAGAATTTCCCCGGCCTGAGCGGGGAGGGGCGTTTGCACCACACGGAGGTGACGGGGGAGTGGAAGGATTACGTATGAAAAAACGCCGGTCTGACCGGCGTTTTTTGTGGGAGAAGGATCGTGGAATTCCTATATGTCGGGGAGAGTTTATGTAGCGGCGGCAATCTGCCGCCACAGGCGACCGAGGGGCACCCTGTCACCCCAGTTTCCAGAATTGAATGAGGAATGGCGGTGCCCTAAAGGGATAGCTTCGCGTCGCAAATCCTACGGATTTGTTTTGATTATGGATAATCTGTCGGGTTTATTCTGATTT
>JAZTZK010000200.1:0-5274 GCA_045637485.1 Clostridia bacterium | reverse complement strand
GGTGCCGCCGTAGACGTTGCTGGAAATCAGGATCTTGTCCCCGGACCTGAACAGCTGGAGCACCGCGGTGATGGCCGCCATGCCGGAGGCGAAGGCGAAGCCCGCCGTGCCGCCCTCCAGCTCGGCGATCAGCGCCTCCAGTGCCGCGCGGGTGGGGTTGCCGGTGCGGGAGTACTCCCATTTCGGGCTGCCCTCCAGCTCAAACTGTTGGTAGGTGGAGGTCTGGTAGATGGGCACGTTCACCGAGTGGGTGAGCTCGTCACCGAAGACGCCGCCGTGGATGAGCGCCGATTCGATCCTGCTGTAGTTGGTCATAGAACAGACTCCTTTCAGTAAAGCATAGAAAACGCCCGCTGCCGAATGTATATAAAACTACGGCAGCGGGCGTTGATGTCTTACGCTATGCGTCATTGCATGCCAAGCAACCCTCTGTCGGGGCATTGACAACAACAGACGAAGCGATAATCCAACATATGCGCGTTCCTTTTCTTATTGATTTTGTAGGCATTATAGTCCCTGAGGGAAGTTCTGTCAAGCGCCTGCGCTATCTCTTTTTCTTATGCCCGGTAATAGAGAAGCGCTATTGGACAGTCAGGACGATAGAGAACGGCAGCATGCTCCCGCCGGATATGCCGCCGGTACTCCGATTACGCCTCGTATTTCAACTTGTTCGCCATCAGCTCGCCGGAGAGGAACTCCGCGCATCGATTGGCGGCAGGACAGACGTTTACGCCGCCGTGGAGGCATTCCGGCGAAGATATGGCCTTATGTCTGCGAATGGCGCAGAGCATCTCATGATAGGGTATGATCGGGTCCATACCGCAGAGGGCCATGTCGGCGTAGAGGGGCATGGTGACCGCGGCGCGGATGGTGCGCGTGATGCAGGGAAACTCCCTGCCGCCGGGGATCGGGTCGCAGGGAATGCCGATGTTGGCCTGGAGGGCCATCGAGGCCGCCCGTTCCACCTGCAAGCCGTTGCCGCCAGCCAGCCAGGTGACCGCGCCGCTGCCCATGGCACAGCAGATGCCGCTCTCGCCCACGCATCCGGAATTGCCGCTGGCGTCGCAGTGGGTAAAGGCGATCGCGCCCAGCCCTGCCGCGACGATCAGGCTCTCGATCACCTTCTCATGGCTTGCGCCGATCTTCTCAGCCGCCGCGCTCAGGGCGCTGTAGAGATAGCCGCCGCCTGTGCCCATCGGGCCCGGTACGATTATCACGCCGGGCACCTTTGCGTTGGTGGCCATCGCGTTCGTGATGATGTGCCGCGTCAGCTCGTCCGAGAGCGGGCTTCCTGAAAGCAGGTAGCGATTCCAGGATTTGCCATAGATGGGCAGGTTCGGCGTGTCGACGGCGTTCTCGTAGCCCATGCGCTCCAGTGAATGAACCTGCGCGTCGAGGATGCGCTCGATCTTCTCGAAGTATTCCCATATCGCATGGTCCGTCCAGCCCGAGAAGGCCTTTTCATATTCGACCGCGGCCTGTACGAATGAGATGTTCCGTTCCTCGGCCACCTGTCGCCACTCGCCAACGGTTTTGAATAATTGGGGCTTGCGATTCCTGATGGTCACAACCGGCAGCAGCGCCGGGAGAAATCGGTATTCAAGCCCTGCCAGGACGGATTCCAGCGCCTGAGGCTCCGGAGCGTCCGTGAACTCGTAAAGCGCGGCGCAGCGGCCCGCCTCGTCCTCGACAAACTGGATTTGCAGCACGTCATCACGACTCGCCTCGAACCGGGCTCCGGCCTCGCTCAGCGCGGTTGCGTCGCCCCAGGCCAGCACGGCGTTGCTGTCCGCCTGCCACTTCACAGGAAATCCATGGATGAAATAAGTCGTGACCATGCCGCCCCCGATGGAGCGGGCCGTCAGCGTGGCGGTATCGCCGTCCCTGCCCGTCAGGAAGAAGGTGACGCTGCCGGGCTCGGCGATGTCGGCGTCCAATTCGGTGAACTCGTAGGAAATGCCTTTGGCCCGCGCCTCTTCGTGGGCGGAAAACAGTCGTATGTCGTCGGTAGCAAAGCCCTGCAAGCCGCCCAGGTAGGCCCGGTCGTCCATCATGTTGCCCAGCACCCGCAGGTGCCTGTCCGAGGGATTGAAGGCGATCCTCGCCCTGAGGGGCTCGGATTTCAGCGTGGCCCGGGCGATGCGCCCAACCCGGCTGGTGCCGGCAAAGCTGCTGCTGGAGCCGGGCTGCATGATGGGGCCGAATACGTCATTGAAAAAATCGGGATAAAAGAGTTTGGACATCTTCAAACCTGCTTTCTTTATTCCAGATGTGCCAGCTTCAGAAATTGCTGTGCCCGCTCGTGCCGTGGGTTTTTGAACACCTGCGCCGGCGTGCCGTCCTCCAGGATCTGTCCATCGTCCAGCAGCAGCACGCGGGTGGACACGTCCCGCACGAAGCGCATCTCGTGGCTGACCACCACCATTGTCATGCCCTCCCGGGCGATCTCCGTCATCACCGTCAGGACCTCGTTCACCCATTCCGGGTCCAGTGCCGAGGTGGGTTCGTCAAACAGTATCACCTTCGGGTCCACGGCCAGTGCCCGGGCGATGCCCACGCGCTGCTGCTGCCCGCCGGAGAGGAAGGAGGGATAGGCATTGTATTTGTCAGAGAGGCCCACGCGGTCGAGCAGCTCCTTCCCGCGGGCGTTCGCCGCCTCCTTTGAGAGCTTCTTCACCATGATCAGGCTCTCCGTGACGTTCTCCAGCGCGGTCTTGTTGTTGAACAGGTTGTAATGCTGAAACACCATGGCCGTCTTGCTCCGCAGCCGCTTCACCGCCTTTTTGGTTGCGCGGGCAGCGTCGATCTCGGCATCGTCAATGCGTATGACGCCGGCGTCCGGCGCATCCAGCCAGTTGAGCGAGCGCAGCAGCGTGGTCTTGCCCGCGCCGGAGGGACCGATCATCGTGACGATCTCACCCTTCTCCACCTTCAAATCCACGCCCTGGAGCACGTGATTGTCCCCGAAGGACTTCTTCAGACCCATGACGTCAATCATTTCACGGCCCTCCTCTCGTACCGGCGCACCTTCTCCTCCACAACAGCCAGTATCCGTTCCATCAGGAAGCAGACGGCCCAGTAGATCAGCGCCACCACGATATAGACTTCAAAGAAGCGGTAGGAACGGGAGCCGGTGATCTTTGCCTGGGCCATCATTTCGATGACGGAGATGTTGAACACCAGGCTGGTTTCCTTCAACAGCGATATGAAGGAATTCCCCAGCGCCGGCAAGGCGTTGGTGAAGGCCTGAGGCAGTATGATTCGCCGTAAAGCCTGGCCGGTGGAGAGGTTCACGCTGTAGCAGGCCTCCAGCTGCCCGGCGTCAATGGCCATCATGGCCCCGCGTATCGTCTCGGACATGAACGCGCCGCTGTTCAGCGACAGCGCGAACACGGCGAAGGCCGCCGCGGGTATGCCGTTGACGGAAAAGTGCGTTCCCAGGCTCTCGTTCATGCCGCGCAGCATTATCGGCACGCCATAGTAGGCCACCAGCAGCTGCACCATCGCGGGGGTTCCCCGCATGAACGATACGAACAGCTTGCACAGCGGCGACAGTACCCGCACGTTGAAATAGCGGATCATGGCGATGATAAAGCCGAGGATCAGCGCGATGAAGCCGGAGAGGAATGCGATCCACAGCGTCACGGGCAGCTTGCCGCCGATCTGCGGGACGGTTGAGATCATGAATTGTATGTCGAATATCTTGCCCATGAATGTGCTCAGCTCCCTGTGTCGTGGTTGCTAAAAAGGGAGCCGGGCCGGAGATCCGGGCCAGGCTCCCGCATGATTGCGGCGCGCGTCAGTTTCCGCCGCCCAGGCGGGCCAGCAGCGCTTCCTCGCTGGAGTAGTCGCCGCCCAGGTACTGCTCGCCGATAGCGGCCAGCGTGCCGTTCTCGATCAGGGTGTTGAGGGCTTCGTCCACCGCCGCGGCCAGCGCCTTGTTGGCCTCGGCGTAGACGTCGGTCTGGGAGAACAGCCAGTAAGTGGGCACGGGCGTGGCTTCCTCGCGAAGCACGTAATCCACATTCAGGCCCTGGACGCCGATCACATTCGCGGCCACAGGCGGCTCGGCCAGTGTGGCGTCCACGCGCCCCTCCTGTACGTCCAGCAATGCCTTGCTGATGTCGCCGTCATTGTAGACGATGTTCAGCTGGGCGTCAGGGTGTTCCTCGTTCCAGGTGAGCGCGATATTCTCGTTGGAGGAGCCGACGGCCACGGAGAGCGTCAGGTCGGTGCCGGCTATGCTGCCCAAGCCCGTGATGCCCTCCACACCCTTCCGGAAGGCGATGGCGCCGGCGGTCCAGCTGTAGGCCACGTCGCCGAAAAGGTACTTCTGCTCACGCTCCGGCGTCTTGGCTGCCTGCGAGACGATCACCTGGTAGCGGTCCGCCTCCAGGCCCGCGAAGATGGCGCTCCACTCCACGGGAATGTATTCGAACTCGTAGTCCTCCAGAAGCTCATCCACGGCCTTCGCCACGGCGATGTCGTATCCGTCGGGGCTGCCGTCTTCGTTCACGAAGTTGTAGGGGGCGTAGGCGCCCTCGGTGGCGATGATCACCTTGGTCGGTTCGGCCAGTGCCGCCGTGAAGGTCAGCGCCAGGACCAGGGCAAGGATCAATGCAAAGGCTTTATTGACGATATTCTTTTTCATGGTTTTATCCTCCTGATTTTGTCGATATCATTTCACCGGATCGTGATGATGGCTGTTAGGGAAATACAGCGCAAATGGGTAGCCGGGCTCAACAGTGCTCTACCCGCCACATTCGATCGCAGATGCCGCCGTTGTGTCTCAGGTACATAGGGTTCCCTCCAATCGATGTGCCGCCGGTCTCGCCTTGCGACGATCAAAGCGTAGCACATGTCGGAATGGTTGTCCAATACATAGCACTGATTCGACGCTATAGAAAAGGACTATAAGCTTAATAGAGAATAGACAGAACCGTCGCGAGGCGCTTCTGTCGTGGGGAATGACTACAATGTTTCGTTCATGCTGCCGGTGCGATATGAGTGTGAACCAGACCGGGGTTTGAAGTCTGTCGGACTTCAAATGCCCCGGTCGGAGTTTTGTTTACAGTGCGTTCATGGCGATATAATATCCCTACTAAAATACTATGATATGGTTTCCTCGCACAATGGAAAGGAGTGTGAACGCCATGCTTCGCAGACATGGTTTATGGATTCTTTTGCTTTTGTCCGCATTACTGTTGACCGCGTGCTCGGGGAGGGCGGACGCGCCTGTGGAACAGGCTGCCGCGGGCTTGACCATTGACGTTA
>JAZTZK010000199.1:0-3010 GCA_045637485.1 Clostridia bacterium | reverse complement strand
TTCAAGACACCGAAAATGCTTCTTGGCGAATTTAGAAACACACTCTAACCCCTAAAACCTAAAACCTAACCCCTCAACTTCTGATTTATCGAGCAAAGCTCGATAAATCAGAAGTTGTCACTCTCCCGCCACGCTCAGCTTCCCTATCAGCAAACTCGGGCTGCCGAAGCAGCTGGCGCCGGGGGCGTGGAATTCAAGGTCTCCGCCCACGGCCTCGATGTCCATGAGCAGCTCGTAGAAGTTGCCGGCCACGGTGATCTGGTTGACGGGATCGGCGATACCGCCGTCCTTCACCGTGAATCCCTTGGCGGCCAGGGAGAAGTCGCCGGTGATGGGATTCGCCCCGGCGTGCATGCCCTGCAGTTCGGTGATCAGCAGGCCGTCGCCCAGCTTTTGCAGCATGGCGTCGAAATCGGCGTCCGAGGGCTCGAAGTAGAAGTTGGTCGGCGCGACGCCCACCGGGGACGCGTAGCCGGGGCGGGAGGCGTTCGCCGTGGTGGTCACGCCCTGCTTGTGGGCGGTCTTCAGGTTGTGCAGCAGCGTGGTCAGCCGGCCGCCCTCGATCACCGCCTTCGGCACGGTGGCCACGCCCTCGCCGTCAAACGGCGCGGAGGAGGCGCTGCCGGGGCGATGGGGGTCGTCCGTCAGCGTCACGCAGGGCGCGGCGACGGCATCGCCCTCCCTGCCCGCAAGCCGGGAAAGGCCCCGCTGGGCGTTGTCGGCGGAGAACACGCCGGAGAAGGTGGACAGCAGCGAGCCGGCCACGTCGTTGCGCAGCAGCGCGCGGTAGCTGCCGGAGGGGGCCTGTTTGGCGTCCAGGCCGGAGAGGGCCTCCTTCGCGGCGGCCTTCGCCACCTTCTCCAGGTCGATCTCATCGGGATTCATCGTGAAAAACAGCTTGAAGCCGGTGTTCACCTTCTCGCCGTCCCTCGCCACGGCTGACACGTAGCCACCCAGCAGGTTGCCCCTCGTGGACACGTCCAGCCCAAGGGTGTTGACGATGGCGTTCTCGGCGCTCTCCGAGAACAGGGCGCAGTCCTCCACCTGGGTGATGCGCTCGTCCTGCTCAAGGGTCAGCCGCTCCAGCTGCTTCGCCATCTCGATCTTCTTCGCCGCGTCGATGGCGTCCAGCCCGGGTTCGTACAGCTTCAGCTCGGGGTAGCTGTCGCTGCCTGCAAACAGGAACTGCCTGTCCGCGCTCTCCACCACGGCGGCGTTCTCCAGCGCGCCGTCCACCAGCATGTCGACGGCGTCCTCGTCCAGGATCTGGGTGGAGGCGTAGCCCATCCTGCCGCCCAACAGCACCCGGAAGCCCAGGCCGCCGCCCCCGGAGACATTGTATTGGTAGATTTCGCCCTCTTTGATCTGCACCTCGAAGCTCTCGCTGCTGCCGAAGCAGGCCTCGCAGGCGAAATCAGGGGCGTCCCCCGCCCTTTCGCGGGCGCGTTCAAACAGCCTGCTGATAAATTCCCTTTTGTCCATGCTCATCGCCCTCCCACCGTCATATCGGTCACGCGGATCATCGGCTGCCCCACGTTGGTGGGAATCGAGCCGCTGGAGGCCCCGCACATGCCCTGGGCCATCGACATATTGCCGCCCACGCGGTCGATCTTCTTCAGCACCTCCGCGCCCCTGCCGATCAGGGTCGCGCCGCGCACGGGCCTGTCGACCTTGCCGTCCCTGATCAGCCAGCCCTCGGCCACCGCGAAGTTGAATTCGCCGGTGACGGGGTTCACGCTGCCGCCGCCCATGGATTTGGCATACAGCCCATCGCCGCAGGTGGCGATAATCTCGCCCTCGTCGTCGCTGCCGGCGGCGATGTAGGTGTTGCGCATGCGGCTGGTCGGGGCGAAGGTGTAGTCCTGGCGGCGGGACGAGCCGGTGGGGGCCAGGTTCATCCGTCGGCCGTTCAGCCGGTCCACCATGTAGTTGATCAGCACGCCGTCCTGGATCAGCACCAGGCGGGTGGTGGGCGTGCCCTCGTCGTCGATGTTCAGGCTGTCCCACTCGCCGGGGAGTGTGCCGTCGTCCACGGCGGTGACGATGGGCGAAGCGATGCGCTGGCCCAGCTTGCCGGCGAACTCGGAATTGCCGAAGGCCACGGCCTGGGCCTCCACGGAGGGGCCGCAGGCCTCGTGGAAGATCACGCCGCCGAAGCCGCCGTCGATCACCACGGGCATGACCCCCGCAGGGCAGGGCTCGGCGTGGAGCATGGTCACGGCCTGGTTGGCCGCGGTGCGGGCCTGTTCGGCCACGTCCACCCGGCCCTCGAACAGCTCGAAGCCCATCATGGCTCCGGGGGACACGATGCCGGACTGGCTCTCGCCGCCGCCCTCGGCCACCGCCGAGCAGGCCATGCGGGTGTACACCCGACGGTCGCCGGTGAACAGGCCCTCGCTGTTAGCGATTTGCACCTCGCTGTCCCAGTAGATCAGGTTCGCGCGAACCTGGCGGATCTCCGGGGACACCGCCCGGGCGGCCAGGTCCATGTCCCGCAGCAGCTTCGCCTTGCGGGCCCCGGCCACGTCCATGGGCAGGGCCCTGATGGGATGGATATTCGCCGCCACGGAACGGGTCAGGCGGACGTCCCCCGCCGCCCCGCCGCCACGGACGGCGTCCGCCGCCTTGCCCGCGGCGCAGAGCAGGCCGGAAAGAGAGGTGTCGTTGGTGTGCACGTAGACGCTGTTCAGCCCGTTGTACACGCGGATGCCCGCGCCGTGGCGGCGCGCTGTGGAGGCGCTCTCCACGCGGCCGTCCACCAGGCCCATGCCGCCCGAGCGCCGGTCCTCGCAGAACAGCTCCGCGAAGTCGCCCCCGGTCCGCAGCGCCGCCGCCAGCACCTGCTCGGCAGTGGATTTCAAAATCATAGGCGTTTCTCCTTTGAGGTTTTGTGTTTGGTTTATTGTACCACGTATGGCGGGGTTTTACAAGCGGGAGGGGAGATTCTGATTTGTCGCAAAGGGACAAATCAGAATCTGAGGGGTTAGGGTTTAGGGGTTAGGTTTTAGGG
>JAZTZK010000198.1:0-9341 GCA_045637485.1 Clostridia bacterium | reverse complement strand
GGCGCTCGATACCCCTTTCAGGGGAAGCTGTTTTGGAGAGCGTCCACACTTTTTGCCTCCCCTGAAAGAGGAGGTGCTGAGCGAAGCGAGGCGGAGGGGTTCCGAATAACCATGACGCTGAGCTGTAACGGGTATGAGCGGTGAGCGCTTCGCGGCGGCCATTCCTCCCGCCAGGCGCGGTATTCTCGTATGATCTGTCAATGTACGAACATATTTCGGGCATTTTCCATTGACTAATCTGCGAAAATAAGGCATAATATATTTGGATAAGTTTGTTACCGGAGGCGTTCATGTCCCATCTCATCACATCGGTCGATCCCCGCAGCCCCGCTGAGCGGGCGGGCATACGGCCCGGGGACCGACTGGCGCGCATCGGCGGCGAGGTCGTGATCGACTTCATCGATTATCAGGCCCTCACCGCCCGCCGCCGCCTGGCGGTACAGGTGCTCCGGGACGGCCAGGCCCTGGATTTCGCCGTCCGCAAGGACGAGTACGCCCCCCTGGGGCTGAACTTCGAAACCCCGATGATGTCCGGCACCCGGCTGTGCTGCAACAAATGCCTGTTCTGCTTCGTGGACCAGCTGCCCGGGGACGCTCGCCAGTCCATGCGCGTCAAGGACGACGACTGGCGCATGAGCCTGATGATGGGCAACTACGTGACTCTGACCAACGTCTCGGACAGGGAGCTGGACCGCATCGTCGAAAGGCACTGCGCCCCGCTTTACATTTCGGTCCACGCCACCGACCCCGAGCTGCGCGAGCGACTGGTCGGAACGCCCCGGGCGCGGCGGCTGATGGACCAGCTCAGGCGGCTGTCCGACGGCGGCGTCACCTTCCACTGCCAGTGCGTGCTCTGCCCCGGCATCAACGACGGCCCCGCGCTGGAGCGCACCGTTCGGGAGCTGTCCGAGCTCCCAGGCGCGCTGTCGCTGGCCCTGGTGCCCGTGGGACTGACCGGCCACCGGGAGGGACTGAGCGCGTTGCGCCTATACACCCGGGACGAGGCCCGGGCCGTGATCGAGCTGTCCGACCGATGGCGGGAAAGGCTGCTGGAGTCGCGGGGCACCCGTTTCGTGTTCCCCTCGGACGAGTTCTACCTCCAGGCCGACCGACCCATCCCGCCGGACGAGGCCTACGAAGGCTACGACCAGATCGACGACGGCGTGGGCCTGCTGCGGCTGCTGGAGACCGAATACCGCGAGGCCTGGGAAGCCCTGCCGGAGACACTGCGCTGCGCAACCCCGGAGGGGCGGCCCTTGGCCATCGCCTGCGGCAAATCCGCCGCGGCGTTCATCGACCGGATGCTGCGGGAATGCCCCGTCGCCGGGGCGGATATAAGCGTACACGCGCTGGAGAACACTTGGTTCGGACCCACCGTCACTGTCTCCGGCCTGATCACCGGGCAGGACCTGACCGCCCAGATGGCCTGTGTCCCCTGCGACGCCGTCATGATCACCGAGGTCATGCTCCGGGACGGCTGCCTCTTCCTGGACGACATGACCCTCGACGAGGCCGTCCGCCGCCTCGGCAAGCCCGTCGTGCCAGTGGGACGGCGCGGGGAGGATCTGCTCAACGCCATACTCGAACTGACGGCCGTCAATGAATTAGGAATGAGGAATGAGGAATGAGGAATTGTTGATGTAATCCTTGAGGATTTCTTTGAAAAATGCTCAGGAATAGCCCGGTTATCCGCCAAAATCACAAATCCGCAGGATTTGCACCGCCATTCCTGATTCCTCGTTCCTAATTCCTCATTCTCTCTAAATCTCACTTGATCTTGGAGGTTTAAACCATGTCAAAACCCCTCGTCGCCATCGTCGGCCGGCCGAACGTCGGCAAGTCCACCTTCTTCAACCAGATGGTGGGCAGGCGCATCGCCATCGTGGAGGACACCCCCGGCGTCACCCGCGACCGCGTGTACGCCGACTGCGAATGGCAAAACTACAAATTCACGCTGATCGACACCGGCGGTATCGACCCCAATTCCGACGATCCGCTGCTTTCCCAGATGCGCCGACAGGCGGAGATCGCGATCGAGACCTGCGACGTGATACTGTTCTTCGTGGACGGCAAAACCGGCATGACCGCCGACGACGAGGACGTGGCAGACATGCTGCGCAAGTCCGGCAAGCCGGTGATGCTGGTGGTGAACAAGATCGACAGCGTCAAGTCGATGGACAACATCTACGAGTTCTACAACCTGGGCATCGGCGACCCCATCGGGGTGAGCAGCGTGAACCTGCTGAACTTCGGCGACCTGCTGGAGGAGCTGTGCAAGCTGTTCCCCGACCCCGACGCCGAGGACGAGGACATCAGCGCGATACAGATCGCCGTGGTGGGCAAGCCCAACGTGGGCAAGTCCAGCCTGGTCAACCGCATACTCGGCGAGGAGCGGGTCATGGTCTCCGACATCGCCGGCACCACCCGCGACGCCATCGACACCCGCTTCACCGATGAGGAGGGCCGGGACTACGTTATCATCGACACCGCCGGCATCCGGCGCAAGCGGGCCATAGAATACCAGTCGCTGGAGCGCTTCTCCATCGTGCGAGCGCTGGCCGCCATCGACCGCTGCGACGTGGCGCTGATGCTGATCGACGCCACCCAGGGCGTCACCGAGCAGGACAGCAAGATCGCCGGGTACGTGGACGAGAAAGGCAAGGCCGCCGTCATCGTCATCAACAAGTGGGACGCCGTGGAGAAGGACACCAAGACCATGGAAAGGTTCGTCAAGGAGGTCCGGGAGAACCTGAAGTTCATGGCCTACGCCCCGATACTGTTCATCTCAGCGCTGACCGGCCAGCGGGTGAACAAGGTGCTGGAGGCCGTGCGCGCCGCCCACGCCGAGGCCACGAAGCGCGTCACCACCGGCCTGCTCAACGACATACTCACCGACGCCCAGGCCGCGCTGCAGCCCCCCGCCACCTCCGGTCGACGCCTGAAGATCTACTACGCCACCCAGCAGGCGGTGCAGCCCCCCACCTTCGTGATGTTCGTCAACGACCAGACCCTGATGCACTTCTCCTACGAGCGCTACCTCGAAAAGCAGTTCCGCATGGCCTTCGGCTTCGAAGGCACCCCGCTGAAGTTCATACTGCGGGAGCGAAAGAAGAAGGAAGAATAAAATCTCCCTCATACGGAGGTGAAACGACATGGCATGGAAAATCATTCTCTCCGCGGTGATCGGCTACCTGCTGGGCTGCATCCCCTCCGGGGTGCTGATCTCCAAGATCTACGGCGTGCGGGACATCCGCAAGCATGGCAGCGGCAACAGCGGCACCACCAACGTGCTGCGCACCCTGGGCTGGCTGCCCAGCGTGCTGACGCTGGTGTGCGACTGCCTGAAGGGCTATGCGGCCTGCCTGATCGGCAGGCAGCTGGGCGGCGACGCCGGGATGCTGGCGGGCGGCCTGTGCGCCATCATCGGCCACGACTTCCCGGTGTTCATGGGCTTCAGAGGCGGCAAGGGCATCGCCACGTCACTGGGGCTGATCATCGCCATCAACCCGTGGCTGGCGCTGGCGCTGCTGGCGGTGCAGATCATCGCCGTGGCGCTGACCCGCTACATGTCCGTCGCCTCGCTGATCACCACCGTGGCCTTCCCGGTTCTGGTCATCTTCACCGAGCGAGGCCGCGAGAACTTCCCGCTTTTCCTGGGCGCGGCCTGCATCGCCTCGGCGCTTTCGCTGTTCGGACACCGCGGCAACATACAGCGCCTGGCGAAGGGCGAGGAAAACCGGCTGGACTTTTCAAAGATCAGCCAGGTCTCCGAGAAGGTCATGGAAAAGATGCGCAGGAAGCGGCAATAGCCGTTTTCGACGATAGAGCCTTTACGACGGTTTTTCACCCAAACGACAGTACATTTTACCCGCGCGACAGTCTGTGCTCAACCAAACTGCTCAACCAAGCAAGGAAAGGAAGTCGAACCCATGAGCAAGAAGTACCTGATCGGCCTGGACGTGGGCACGTCCGGGGCCAAGTGCATCATCGCCGACAGCGATGGCGCCGTCGTCGCCTCCTCCACCCAAACCTACCCGCTGCACACGCCCAAGCCCGGCTGGGCCGAGCAGGATCCCCAGAGCTGGTGGGACGCTGTGGTGCGCGGCCTGAACGTGATCCTCAAGAAGGCGAATGTCGATCCCGCCGACATCGTCGGCCTGAGCTACTCCGGCCAGATGCACGGCCTCGTGGCGCTGGACGCGCAGAACGAAGTCATCCGCCCCGCGATACTGTGGTGCGACCAGCGCACCCAGGCGCAGTGCGACTGGATCACCGAGAAGGCGGGCGGGCTGGAGCGCCTGCTGAGCTACACCAACAACCGCATGCTCACCGGCTATACCGGCGGCAAGATACTGTGGCTGCGGGACGAGGAGCCCGAGAACTTCAAGCGCATGAAGCTGTTCGTGTGCCCGAAGGACTACATCCGCTTCAAGATGACCGGCAAGCTGGCCATCGACGTGTCCGACGCCTCCGGCACCGGCTTCTACGACACGAAGAACCGCCGCTGGAGCGACGAGCTGATCGCCATCGCCGGGCTGGACAAGGCCATCTTCCCCGAGGCCCACGAGTCCACCGAGCTTGCGGGCGGCGTCACGAAGGAGGTCGCCGAGCTGACCGGCCTGCCCGAGGGCCTGGCCTGCTACTACGGCGGCGGCGACGCGGTCATACAGACCACCGGCGCGGGCCTGGTGAAGCCGGGCATACTGGGCGTGGTCATCGGCACCAGCGGCAACGTGTCCATGGCGCTGGACCACTTCGAGAACAACCCCAACGGCGATTTACAGATGTTCTGCGGCAACGAGCCCGGCCTGTGGCTGTCCTTCGGCTGCACGCTGACCGCCGGCGGCGCGTACCGCTGGTACAAGGACGAGCTGTGCGGCGCGGAGGGCATCGTGGGCAAGCAGATGGGCCTGAGCGCCTTCGACGTGATGGGCAAGATCGCGGAGCGCTCCGTGCCCGGCGCCCACGGCGTGGTGTTCACCCCCTACCTGACCGGCGAGCGCTGCCCCTACCCGGACCCCAACGCCCGCGGCTCGTTCTACGGCCTCACGCTGGGCACCAAGAAGGCCGACATCACCCGCAGCGTCATGGAGGGCGTCACCTACTCCCTCAAGCAGCTGGTGGACATCTTTGGCAAGTTTGCCCACAATGAGAAGGTCTACACCTCCGGCGGCGGCAGCGTCAGCGCGCTGTGGCGGCAGATGCAGGCCGACATCTTCGACCTGCCGGTGTTCACCATGTCCGCCGCCAACGAGGGCGGCGCCTACGGCGCGGTGCTGGTGGCCGGCGTGGGCGCGGGCGTCTGGGAGAACCTGGCCGAAGCCGTGAAGGTCATCAAGGCCGAGACCAAGACCTACCCCGACCCGAAGAACCAGCCCGCCTACGAAAAGACCTACCAGGTCTACGAGATGCTATACCACGCCCTGAAGCCGGTATACGACAAGAGCGCCGAGCTGGGGTATTGATCGGGAATCACCCCGTAGCGGCGCAGAACAGAGACAGCGGGCTGACGGACGGATTTCAACCGCCTTCAGCCCGCCGATCGCCTGTATATTCCCCTGAAATATTATCACGCCAAATTGGCTTCTTTGGTTTTTTAAATTGCCCTTCGGTTTTTTCGCCACACTCTGCGTCATACGAACATGGCCGCGTCGTACCGTGGCAGAACGTCATTGTCGGAATCGGGCATGGCCGTCTCATGACTGATTTCCGCCGCGCTCCCTCACCGCTTCTTTGTGCCGGCGCGGGTAATGCCCTGCTGGAAGTTGACGGAGGTGTCGCCCAGCTGGTTCTCGCCGAACACATAATCGTTGCCGGGCAGTATGGCGTTGAGTATGATGCCAGCCAGCGCGCCGATGGCGAGGCCGGACAGGCTCACGGGACCCAGCACGATCGCCCCGGAGTTGGAGAAGTTGATGCCGAGGCTCAGGCCCATGATCAGGGCGGCAATGATGATGTTGCGGCTCTTGGTGAAGTCCACCTGGTTTTCAACGACATTGCGCACGCCCACGGCGGAGATCATGCCGTACAGTATGAGGGATACGCCGCCGATGGTCGCGGTGGGCATGGCGGCGATCAGGGCCTCAAACTTGGGGCTGAAGGCGAAGAGCACCACCAACAGCGCGGCGATGCGGATGACGCTGGGATCGTAGACCTTGGTCAGGGCCAGCACGCCGGTGTTTTCGCCGTAGGTGGTGTTGGCCGGCGCGCCGAACAGCGCGGCCAGCGCGGTGGCGGAGCCGTCGCCCAGCAGCGTGCGGTGCAGGCCGGGATCGGCCACGAAGTTCTCGCCGACGGTGGAGGAGATGGCGCACACGTCGCCGACGTGTTCGATCATCGTAGCCAGCGAGATGGGCACCATGATCACGATGGCGCTGATCAGCTTCGCGCCATCACAGTCCTTGAACAGGCTGAACACAGTGTTGCTCCACTGGATGGGGAAGCCAATCCACTTGGCATCAACCACGGGCTGGAAATTCACCTGGCCGAATATGGCGGCGACCACATAGCTGCCGACCACGCCCAGCAGTATCGGTATGATTCTGATCATGCCCCTGCCCCAAATGTTGGCGACCACCACGATGACGATGGCCAGCAGCGCGATCCACCAGTTGGCCTCGCAGTTGTTGATGGCCGAGGAGGCCAGGCACAGGCCGATGGAGATGATGACCGGGCCGGTGACGATGGGCGGGAAAAAGCGCATGACACGCTTCACGCCGAAGGACCTGAACAGGGCCGACAGCACCGCGTACAGCAAGCCCGCGCAGGCCACGCCCACGCCGGCATAGGGGATCCAGTTGATGGCCTCGGTGTCCTTGAACAGGGCCGCCACGGCGGCATACCCTCCGATGAACGCGAAGGAGGAGCCCAGGAACGCGGGCACCTTGCCGTTGGTCAAAAAGTGGAACAGCAGCGTGCCGAGGCCCGCGAACAGCAGCGTGGTCGATACGGGCAGGCCGGTCAGCACCGGCACCAGTACCGTCGCGCCGAACATGGCGAACATGTGCTGGAAGCCCAGCAGCAGCATCTTCGGGACACCCAGCGACCTCGCGTCACGAATACCCTGATCAGACATTTGTAATCATCCACCTTTCTTTTCTTCAAATGCCTTGCAGACAGTCCTCAGCCCAGCTTCTTGTAGATCATCAGCTCCACGTCATAGTTGCGGATGCTGACCGTGACGTTGTCCGCGATGTGGGAGACCAAGGATTTTTCAAGCTCGTCCCATTCCGCCTGCGCTTCGTCAGAGGCGTCCTTGCGATTGAGAAGGCGCTCGCGATAGGCTTCCATAGACCAGGTCAAATCGTCGTTTGCGCTGCCCCGAACGATCGTCCCGGCAAGGTACGCGGGGGTATCCTCGATGGGCATGGGCTCAAAAAAGGCCCGAATCTTGCCCATGATGCCGCGATGGGCTTCATTTTTGCCGCTGGTCGAAGCCGAAATCAGCTGCTTGCGCTGTTCGGCGTCCATCAGGGAGGCCATTTGCAGGTAGAGCCGGTAAGCCCTGTCCTCGGTCTCGATCCAGAATTTGCCTTCGAGCTCTCCGATGATGGAGCGCACCATGCTCATCATCTCTTCAACCAGCAGCCGCATGTGCAGCGCTTCCCGGGGCGACAGCCCCATCTGATCGGCGGTCACCTCGACCAGCGCCAGCGCGGTGTCCATTCCCCTGCCCTTGCTGGATACGGCGATCTTATCAGTCTTCATATCGCATTCACCCCTCACTCGATGTCCAGAATGTCCGAAAAGCCCGTAACCTCAAACACCTCTCGCACAATCTCGTTCACATTCGTCACCTTCATGCCGTCCTTTTTGCTCATGGCCTTGTGGGCGCTCAGCAGGACCCTCAGGCCGGCGGAGGAGATGTAATCCAGCTTGCTGAAATCCATCGTCAGTCCGGTTGCGCCGTCCAAATCGCGCTTCAGCTCATTTTCAAGCTCCGGCGCGGTGGTGGTATCAAGGCGACCCTCCAGCGCGTAACAGAGCCTCCCGTCCTTCACGCTCTTCTCGATCTTCATGTCGCTTGCCTCCTTCAGTATTCTAAGCTTCCTGTTCCGACGGGGAAAACCGGTTTCCCCATCTGCCCGGCGGCAAGCCGCCGTATATGATCTCGGCCCTGTCGTGCCGCAATCACCGTTCAGGCTGGATCAACCGCACAGCCAGACCCCCATCTCCCCGTCGATCTCCGGCAGGGCGACGCGAACGAACTCGCTCTGCGCCGTGGGCACGTTCTTTCCGGCGAAATCGGCGCGTATGGGCAGCTCCCGGTGGCCCCGGTCGATCAGCACCGCCAGCTGGATGCGGGAGGCGCGGCCCATGTCCATCAGCGCGTCCATCGCCGCCCGGGCCGTGCGCCCGGTGTACAGCACGTCGTCCACCAGCACCACGGTCCTGTCCTCGATGGGAAAGGGAATGTCGGTGCGGTTCAGCTTCGGGTCCCGGGAGATGTGGGTCAGGTCGTCGCGGTAGAAGGTGATGTCCACCGTGCCCACAGGCAGCGACGCGCCCTCGACCCGGTGGATGGCCTCTGCCAGCATACGGGCGATGGGCTCGCCCCGGCGGCGTATGCCCACCAGCACCACGCCCTCGACGCCCTTGTTGCGCTCGATGATCTCGTGGGCCATGCGGGTGATGGTGCGGCGCACCTGGACCTCGTCCATGACCTGTGTCTTCTTCTGCATGAAACACACCCCCGCATGAAAAGACGCGCCCTGTCGACAAGACAGGGCACGCCATCAGCGGACCACACCGGTCCGATTCATCCATGCGTTTTCAAGCGCCTTGCCGACCTCACGGGATCGCCTTAAAGGTTCTTTCGAATGAATATTATAGTCCCTGATCGAAAAGATACAGGGACATTTGTGTTAAATTGTGACAGAAAAAGGAATTATTGAGGGGAGATTTGGGTAGGCAGCGCAGTGGAGGAAGATGGGAGGCAGGGAGGCTGCGGTAAGAGCAAAGGGAGGTTCCTTGTATATCGCCTTCCCGGCCACAAAAACCGCCCGCCGGAGGGAACCCATCCCACCGCCGGGCGGTAGCCTATGCCGTACTTCACTCCATCGTCAGCGCTATTCCTTCATCCATGACGATCCCGCCGTCAATCGCATCCTCGATCCCGGGCAGCGCCAGGTCTTCGTCGAGCACAAGCGCTTCGATGTCGCTTCCCGTCACGCTGATGACGATGCTGACCGGCTCTCCCTCTGCGTCATATCCGCTGACGACGGCCTCGCCCTCCGTCAGCGCCTTTACAACGCCCTCCGACACCGCCACAACCGCCGCGTCGCTGGATTCCCAGGCTTCACCGCCGGGGAACATATCGTTCAAATCCAGCGCCTCGCCCG
>JAZTZK010000197.1:0-6473 GCA_045637485.1 Clostridia bacterium | reverse complement strand
CCAGAACACCACACGGGGCAGGCTGTAGCCGTGCTGCCGGTAAAGGGTCTTGGCATAGTCAAAGTTGGTCATGGAGGCATCCCGGGTGCACCAGTTGAACTCCATGTCGGAGACGATGTACAGCGTGGTGGGCAGCTCCTTCTGGGGCACTCGGTTCTGCACCGCCGCCTGCAGGATCAGCTCGAACACGCGCTGAATGTTGCTGTCGGCCACCTCGTTGAAGGTGCGGCAATAGCGCACGACCTCCACGATGTCCGCGCCCTCCAGCTCCACCAGCTGCGGGTTGGTCGAAAAAGTGATGAAGTGGTTGCGGAACGCGCCGAGGTTGTGCTGGGCGAAGTAAATCGCCAGCGACTGCGCCACCGCCGCCGCCATGGGCTGGCCGGAGTACATGGAGCCGGAGCCGTCCGCCACCACCAGTGCGTTCCCGTCGCCGGTGAAATCCTCCAGAGCGTTCCAGGTAGCATTCAGCGCGGAGCGGTCCGCCTCGGTGGCCTTGTAAGCCGCCTGTACGATGTCATAGGGCATCAGGCCACCGGTGTGCAGGGTCGCCTTGCCATTCTCCACCCGCTGCACAAAGGCGCGATAGCGCGCTTCGTCGTTGCGCAGGAACGCCTTGCGATACTTGAACATCGCCCGGGATGGCTGCTGCGCGTAGTCGAAGGTATAGTCCATCTCACGAAGGTTGTTCTCGAGAATGCGGATCGCCTGCCGCAGCGCGGACAATGACTTGCGGTACTGCATTTCGGTCATGCCGAAGGCTCGGGCAAGCAGCTTCGCGTTGCGCACAGCGCCTGCATTATGGGCGTTCACCGAAGGCAGCCACTTGCCCAGCAGGGATACGGGCTCGCCCTTCGCCATCGCACCCATGTCCGTCTCAAATTGAGACTTGAGCAGCGTGATGACCTCAGTATGGACGGGGGTGTCCAGCAGCGCCAGCACGTCGTCCCAGCGGCCGTACTCCGCCACGTAGCAGAGGTTACGCCGCAGAGAGGCAGGCTCGTTGAAAGCCAGCCACACAAGGATGACCTTGAACACGCGGCGCTCACCCAGGCCGCCACGAATATCCCGGGCATAGAAGAGAAGCTTCATGGCCAGGTCGGGATTCTCGGCGTAGGCCCGCAGGAAGCGAGCGGTGATCTCGTCCTCGGTCGCGTTTCGCAGCGCGCCGATGGTGGCGAACAGGTTCAGGCATTCATCGCCGGTGGTCCGCAGGGTCATCGCGCCGTTCTCGGTGCGGGTACGGTTTGAAAGTGTCTTCAGGAATTGCAGCATGTCGTTCTCTCCTTTCCGGGTTGATGAGTCAGAACAAGGCACGTTGTTTTGCCGGAAGCGAACCGCGCTTACGCAGGAGTCGAACCTGCTCCAAATACTGTGACAGAGTATTGCAGAGAATTTGCTGTGCGTGCCTTTAGTGGTGCATCCGGCAGGCTTCGAACCTGCATCTCCCAGTTTAAGGGACCGGGCTCTGCCAATTGAGTTACGAATGCATTGAGCTATTAAGTATCCGCTACCCTGCCGTTAGGGCAGTAGCGCCCGTTCATGAGTATGAAGCGCTTTTCCCTTGCGGTGATTATACTTTAGCACATATTGGAATTCCGTTCACGTCAAAAAAACTGCGAACTCTGGTTCCGAAGGAAAAATCAAAAAAGAGACCGCCTTCAGACGGCCTCACGTTGTTGAGTTTTTTTACCCTGCCTTATAGTTGTAGACGGGCTTGATCTGCCGAACGACCTCCGCCGTTGGGCCGATTTGGGACAGGATCGCATCGATGCCCTTGTAGGCCATGGGCGATTCATCCAGCGTCCTCTGGGATACACAGGTGGTATAGACGCCCTCCATTTCCCGCTGAAACTGTTCCACCGTCAGCGTGTTCTGCGCTGCCGTGCGGCTGAGCAGACGACCAGCCCCATGAGGCGCGGAGAAGTTCCACTCTGGATTGCCCTTGCCCACGCACATCAGCGCTCCGTCGCGCATGTTGATGGGAATCAGTAACCGTTCGCCTTTCTGCGCTGAGATAGATCCCTTGCGCAAAATACGGTGTTCAGTATCAATATAGTTGTGGATGGTAGTGAACTGGTCAGCGGTGTGAAGGCCCATTCCCTCCAGAATGGCCTGTGCCATCGCCTGCCGGTTCAGCACCGCGAAGCGCTGCACCAGGCGCATGTCGTGGATGTAGTGCTCCAGATTCTCGCCCTCTACGTAGGCGAAGTGCTGCGGCACGTCGACAGAGGGCTCGTATCCCTCTTCCATCGCCCGCAAGCTGTCGTTCAGCTCCGCGGTACGGCCTTCCGCCTTGTAGCGCTCTATCAGCGCAAGCCGCACCTCGTCAGGCACGCGATTGAGGGTTTTCCAACCCAGCTTCTGGTAGTAGGCCGCGGTCTGTGCGCCAAGGTTACGGCTGCCGGAGTGGATCACCAGGTAGAGCCGGCCATCGTCATCCCTGTCCACCTCAATGAAGTGGTTTCCGCCGCCCAGCGTGCCCAAGCTCAACACGGCGCGCTCCATGTTGATGGCGGGGCGGCAGACCAGCACCGAGAGGTCGATCTCCGCATTCAACGGATGGGGCTCTTCCCGAACCGCTTGTCCGGAGGGCACTCGCTCACGGATAACCCGATCCAACCGGTCAAAGTCGATGACCCGCTCCTCTATCTGAATCGTCTCCATGCCGCAGCCAATGTCAACGCCTACAAGGCTTGGAACTGCCCGTTCCCCAATGGTCATGGTGGTACCGATGGTACACCCCTTTCCAGCGTGAACGTCCGGCATTATGCGGATTTTGGAGCCTGCGAATATCGGCTGATCACACATATCCCTGATCTGCTGTGCCGCGCTGTCATCCATTTCGTCACAATAACAGATTGCTCCATTGAATTGTCCTCGGATTTCAATCATCACGATTCCTCCCTTCTGCTTTGATCATACACCGTTTCCATCGTCTCTTCCAGGCATTTTTTTTGCGAAACGCATCTGTCTTTGTATGCGCTGCCGCAGCAAGAGGACGAAGTGCTTCGGCGCTGTAACGCGTATCACCGGGCCAAAGGATAGTATTCGAATGACCATCTCCGTCTCGTCCCGCTTATCGTAGTGCAACGTCACGCGGTAATGAAGGTCATCCAGCTTTTCGGTTTCCTTCTGCAGATGAGAAAAATGCAGCAGCACCCGTTCCAGAGCGTTTCGCGTATCGGTAAGTTCAAAGGTCAGGCTTGCCATAGTCTGGATGAGCGGGCGAGCAGGCGCTTGCCTAAGTGCCTTCTCACAGGCCGTTATGCGGGCAAGGCGGATGATCCATTCTCTTTTGTGGCCTGATGCCACCAGTCTAAATCGATCATCCTTTTCGGAATATTCAATGTATTGGGGTGTCACCACGACCTCCACGCGCTTCCCTCGCCCTGTCACAAATGATACAAACAGATCCTCCCCGTCCCTCAGGGCTCTGAGTATCGTATGGAACCGTGCGATATAGCCTGCGCCAGAATAGTCGTCGCCATCGATATAGCGATCATAATATACAAACATATCCGGCGTGAACAGCGGCTCCACATCCTCAAGGCCTGTCATGTCGGGACTAAAGAGCTGTATGCGCGGATCCAGCAGCATCCCCTTCAGCCAGCGCTTTTGAAGCAGCGTCAGCGGCATAGTTGGTGCTTTCTGAATTGTCGATGTCAAATTACGATGAAGCAGATTCCATTCTTCACCCTTCATACCCCGGGGAATAGCCAGCAGACTCTCTGAGAAAGCGTGCTTTTGCACCAATGCTGTAAGCTCCCTGTCGGTCAGCGTTCCCTCTACGGCCTTGCGCAGGATTGCGGCTGTGGCGTCGTAATAGCTGCCGTATATTTCATGGAACAGCATTTTCGTCTCCCCCGTACATTTCGGCCATAGCGGCCATGTCTCCATAGAAGCGCTCCGTAATCCGAATGTCATCACACCTCAACTCTGTAATTCGACCTGTAAACGAACGTATCCATGGCAGCATCTCCAATGCGTCAAAGACATCCACAGCATAACGCCAGTGATTGTCATCCAGCTGTTCCACGCTGCCACATCGCTTCTCCCGCATCAGCCTACGGGGAATGTGCGGCTCGTCATCGTCGGCATATACGATCATTTCCAGATGGGTCAGGGAACGCACCTTCCCGTGGGAGGTACCCCATACATGGCTCATAAAGAATTGAAGGCGGTCATCTACATCATCCGGGTATTCCGTCTTTTCAGCAATGCTGACACTGTCGATGGCGTCCAGGCGAAAGAAGCTGAAGCCATGGTTCCAGGGCGTCCAGGCCAGCACATACTGTCGCCCGGTCTGTACGCTGATATAGAGCTTCAGCGGCCCAACCGAGGCCTTTCGCCGCCCCATTGTCAGTTGTACCCCGCGCCTTTCTCCAATCGCCTCGGCCAGCGCCAGGAGCACCTCGCTATCCAAAGCATTCAATATGTAATGATGTTTGAACCTGAACAGAGAGGGCTTCTCTTCCAGCTTGTCTCGGCAGAAATCACCGATAACGCCCACCGGAGCGACCTCGGAAAAGAAATCAATAGCATCCCGCCAGCTCTCCGGATTCAAACCATCTTTCATCAGGCTGTATCGGGTCTCCCGGCCATTTTTTGCCTTTTTCACCAAACCCAGCTTTTCGCACTCGCTCAGTTTACGGCGAACGGTGGATTCATCCGGATAATCTGCAGAGGCGAAGGTGTTCAGGCGTTCCGCCAGCGCGTCCATGATGTCAAAGAAAGGCATGTCGCTCGATATGGCCAAAATATCCAATAGCTGGAAGTGCAGCATGATATCCCGGTCAGTGAAGCTCTTGGTTCGATAGGCCCGGTACAGTGGATTGTGGGGTATGGCACGACTGTCCACGGACAGGAAAAAACGCCGACCTGAGCTGTCCTGGCGAAATGTCATGTACTCCCCCAGCCAGCTCTCAACACGTCGGCGTTCATCGTCATATCCTCGAGCGCTCTTTTCGTCATATTCTCCTCTATGGCGAAATCCATAGACGTAGAACGAACGCATGTATGCGCGTATTTTACGGAAATTTTTGATCAGTTCACTGTAGGCCATTGGTTTTACCTTTTTTCCGCTATAGTATCATCCGGTGCCGGATAGTTTACATAATAGCTGAACTCCCCGGTCATCTGGTCATAAAGCACAGTGATAAGACATCTCATACTTTTATATTCGTCCCACCCCATTCAAAATCCTCTTTTCTGAGTAAAGTATCGCAATCAAGCCGAAAGAAAAGCTGATCAGCACGCAAAGCCACAACGCCTGCCCGTTCATCATCCTGCCAACCAGTCTGCTTTGACTATGCCAGATCTGGACTTGTGGAAGCGGACAGATACAGGACAAAGGGCATGCCGACCGTCGCTACTCCTACGATCTCTGACCCGTATGAAATCTGCGCAGGCCTGCTTTTGCTGTGCTCGGAGGATGCGCTGCGCGCGCTCTACGCAGATGTCCCCGGCGCTACTCCCGATAAGGATCTCGACCTTCCCTGGCTCTTTGGCACGATGGAAGGGATGCTCACGGACGTTGCCCACCATCTCCCATGGGGTATGGGGCGTTACAGTGAAGACGATATACCTTTTTTCAAAGACAGCACAAAACCCCTGGCGCATCCCGACTGGTATGAGCTTACGCTCGAAGACAAGCAAAGCCTGGCCCAGGTCGTCTACCAGGCAACAGGCGCGATCCTCCCCCGTGAACTGAATGACTTCGACAGACTGAAATCCCACATGGGAAAGCTGGGTATCCGCGGTAAGAATGCCGTTTACATGGCTGAGCTGATGACAGTTCTGGAAACCGTCCAGTTCAGGCAGGAGTTCTCTTCATTCGACATGCCGGAAGAGACCCCTGCCGATACAGAAGACGTGGAGGAACTGAGGGAGCAGATAAAGGCTCTCCAGGAAAGACTCAATAAGGCCACTGATGCGACGCACAGCCAGGATCGGCGCGCCAGAAAAGCAGAGGCTGAACTCGCAGCGTAACCGGAAAAGACGGCTGCGGAGAGAGCTGAACTCGCCGATCTCCGGGAGGTCGTTTTCACCGTCGATCAACGTGAGGACGACCACATCCCAGCAAGGTTTGCGCCTTCTTCACCCGCTTGATTGGGGCCTTCAAAGCGGCGCTCACGGTCAGGAAGACCAACGAACATGGCCTGTCCAATGCGATGGAAGCACGGCTGTATCTGTGAAAAGCATCCATCGAAGGCAACGCTCTAAAACACCGCTCGACACGAGCTTGTACCAAAGGAGGTTTTGAAAATGATGAATGAGCATATGAACGAGCTGAACGAGAAGATCGTAGCACTGACCGAAGAGGAACTCGCCGGGGTCACCGGCGGCAAACACAGCTACATCGAAGGCGATGATGGCAAGAGCCACGTCCGCACCGGTCCCGGTCTGGGTTACAAATCCATCGGCGTTCTCCACCGTGGAGAAGATGCCCGGTACCTGCATGAAACGTCCGT
>JAZTZK010000196.1:0-24176 GCA_045637485.1 Clostridia bacterium | reverse complement strand
GGAGCAAAGAAGTGCCACAGACCAACGGACCTTTGGCGAGTTATTCCTGATCATGGTGGATGAACTGGCGGATATTTCCTTCTCCCACTCGCTCTGCCTGATCCTTGAAGCCATGCTGGAGAGCATCTGCGAGGTCTTTCAGGCGTCTGAAGAGCAGTGTTCACGACTGATGGCCGCGTTCATCTCTCGACTTCCGGAGCATTTTCGCTCCCTATTAGGCGCTGCTTGACTATTATTTCGCTTACTTCCCTGTACCGATAGGCGTTTTCACGCATTTTCGGTGTGGGAAGTTTGAATTATAATCTTCAGCCGAAAACAGACGGAATTACATACGCTACTCCTAAATGGTGGAATGCTTATAACAAAGTAAAGCATAAACGTCTCAAGACAGATGATGATGGAATAAACCATAAAAAAGCCAATCTATTGAATCTTTCTAATGCCTTTGCTGCACTTTATTTACTGGAATTTGAATTTATGAAGAAAATTGGCACTGTACAAGAGAGAACCAGGTGTGGTCAAAGTCAACTGTTTGGAATGGGAGATCTTCAAGATTCTTTTATTCATGGTCTGTTTATCGAAGATGGAGTTGCTACTTTCCAATGATAAAGGGAAAAACCGAAGTTAAGTAATAGTGAAATAATTGCTTTGTTGGTTTGACACTATAGAGGTGAGATAGAACATGAATAAGAGAAATACTTTTTCAGAACTGATATTGCCGCTTGCTATTACTATTATTCCGAGTATATTATCATATATAGGATATAGATTATACTCGGATGTTAAGGATTTGAAAATAGATGTATTGGTGTGTTTCGTTGCGTATATTTTTTTCTGCTATCATAGTAGTTGGTCATACACATGACCTTCTTAGTGAATATTGCACCGCAAAGCAGATGCTGATATTCATTATACATGGAGTGATACCTGCTTGTCGTGTTCCTTTATTTCATGGCGACCGGGATCAGCAGGTCGCTGAAATAGGGCTGCGTGGTGATGGTGCCGTCCGGGATGTCCTTGTTTTGCGTCTTGATATAATCAATGCCTCCGCCGATCGACAACATCAGGTCTAATTGTTCCTGATTCAGGGTGCTCAAAAACGCCTCATGCTCTTCTTTCGTCTGCCTGCCGCCGATATTTCTCCCGTCGGTACCGTTTGTCCAGAATACCAGATCAACATTGCCAGAGGCCAGTGCCGTGGCGCGGCCCACGCTGTCCACCACGACCAGCTCGAAGTTCTTGTTCAGCCGCTTGCCCAGCTCGGCAAGTATCGCGGTGTTGAAGCCCGCCGGGGTGCCGTCGGCGGCCACGTAGTCCATCGGCGGCAGCGCGCCGGTGACGGCGACCTTGACGGTCTCCCCGTCCGTCTGCGTGAACGCCACGGGTTCCGGCTCGCCGCTCACAGCGTCGGTGATGTAATCTTTGATCAGGGCGTCCAGCGTCCCGTCGTCCTTCATCTCCGTCAGGGCGGCGTCAAGCTCGTCCCGAAGGGCGGTCTTGTCCTCCGTCGTCATGAACGAAAAGCCCACGCCCAGGCGGTACGCGACCTGCTTCGTGAAATCATCGGCATTGCTCAAATCATACGAGCCTCTGGCCATCAGCTTGTCGTTGTGGGCGAGGAGGTAGTCGGCAGTACACTGCGGGACCTCCGCGGAGCTGATTTCCCCGGCCTCCAGCGCCATCAGCATGGCGTTCAGCGTGTCATAGAATACGACCCTGCCGTCCTCCGGCATGGCGGACACATCCTTTTGGCTGTGATACGCCCCCTGCTCCGCAAGGTACCTGAGCGCGATGATCTTGCCCTTCTCCTTCGCAAAATACTCTTCCTCGGACATGTTCAACAGGGACAGGGCCCCCATCACGATCTCTTTTCGGTCGTCGGTCGTCTCTTCGGCGTTCGCGACGCAGGCGCACAGCGCCAGCATCAGGGCCAGGGTCAGGGCTACAAGCTTCTTCATGGGATTTCCTCCTCGTTCAGCGTGAAATTGCCACTTGTAAATGTCGAGAAAGCCCACAAATACAAGTGATTCCAACACATTTATCAACTGATTTTCTCCACCTTTGGTGTATAATATCAATGCACCACCACTTCAACCACACAACAAAAGGGAGAAAAATCATACGAAAGTCAGCCGTGCAAATATCCTTGTGGGACATCTACAACGGTGTGTCCGAAGCCATCGAGCAGCATAAGCCTCAGCTTATCCGCCTTCTGGAGGAACACATTGATTTTGACAGGCTCATTCCTGTCAGTTTCACGTATACTTTTTACCGCCACATGGGAAGAAAGCACATTTATCATCTCGAGAGCTTTATACGGGCCTTGGTCGTCCAGAAGCTGCTCGGCATTTCCACAGACGCGCTTCTGATTTCGCTGCTGCGCTTATGCGCCGAGTTTCGGGATTTCTGCGGCTTTGACAAGGTCCCAGACGCTTCCCAGCTTACCCGCTTTAGAGACCAGTATTCTTCATTTTCAATCCTCCATCGGTTTTTGGGTATCAGCGTCAAAACGTCAGTGGTGAATACTACTTTTCCGATTTCTTCGAGACAATATCGCCGTTGTGCACCGTAAGCTGCGGGTACGGCGCTTTGATACCGTTTCTCAGGTACATCATGTAGATTTTACGGTTTACAGCCCTTGTCACCTTGGGACGATATGCCTCGTGGCATCTGGCCTTGACCATAAGCACCACGCCGCTTTCATCCAGTCGGCGCAAGCCCATAAAGGAAAGGTCCCCAATGATCTCCGGGATCCTGCCGTCAGGCTTTTTCAGCTCTTCTATAAACAGCTTCTCTGCCCGCTCCAAATCCTCCTCATAGCAGATCGGGTACTCCAGGTAGACATTGGCCAGATGCGCCGACATATGGACGACATTTTGCATCTCCTTATTCGGGATGATCTTGATATTCTCGCTGTCCACATCATAGATCTTTGTCATCCGCATACCGAGATCCTCTACGATGCCGCGGAAACCCTCGACAGTAACCATATCTCCCACCTGGATATTTCCCTCTGCCAGAAGGAACACGCCGGCGATGATGTCCCCCACAAGGCTGTTGGCCCCGATGCCGATCACCACCGACACAATCCCTGCCGATGTCAGCAGGGCCGACGGCTCCATTCCGAAGAGTACCAAACAGCGGAATACGACAAAGAAAACGGTGATATAGGTCACCAGACTGACCAGCATTCGGATGACGGTCTCCGTTCTGACTGAAACCATCTTCGTCATAAGGTCCATGAAGCTGCGAAACAGGAAGAGAATCAGCCCGGCATGGAGCATGAATATCAGCGAGGCGGTCAGCGCAAACATATTCAGCCCATGTTCCCAGTTTCCGCTCAGAACATATTCCAGCAGGCTTATTCTCGCTGTATCCTGACGCAAATAGCGCACCAGAAGTAACAGAACGGCAAAGCCCACAGCGCCGAAGACCAGGTTGCGGAAAACCTTGTGCTCCGCTGTCACTTTCCTGCCCTGCAGCGTCTGCGACGCTTCCTGTTCAGTCCCGCCTTCCTCTTTCGGGCAGGTATACAGCCACAGTCCGATCATAAGCAGAATGGCCAGCGCGGCAAGAGCTGCCGTCACGGATACCGGCAGGCGCTCACGGAACAGTATCTCGTCGCGGATGGCGAGAAAGATCAGATCGTTCCCATGCTGCCCGGTTACGGCATAAAAGGCATCTCTATTCAGCTGAATGTACTTGCATAAATTGTTCTGGAGGTCGCTCTCCTTCAAGCCGTAATCCAGCGCGTTTTTCCCGATCAAAAAGCTGTTCGGATGCCAGGTGAACCTTCCGCTGTTCGCATCCACCGCAAACGCAATGCCGTCCTCTCCGGGCTGGACGGTTTTCATGGTGCCGCTCAGATTGCTGTACAGTTGTATGGTTCCCAGGACATCCTGATTATACTCTGCCGTTAGATAACCGGTAATGCCATCTTTCTCTCCCCGAAGCGGTATCGTAACACTGAGATTCCCTGGAGCAACGATGTCAGAGTTCTTTGTGGACGCCGTGCTTTCCTCTGCCTCGGCTGCATTGACAAATTCCGGCAAATAAGCGGAAGAAGCGGTCGTCACGTTTCCGGCTTTGTCAACGATCGATATCTTTTCCAGCGTCAGGATATCTGTCAGCGTATCCAGTATGTCGGTCGTCGTCTTTTCCGGATGCTTCTCCAAATACCATCCGGCCAGCTTCGCCAGTTTCTCACTGCCATCTGCATAAAACTGCTGGATTCCTTTCACCAGAATCTCCTGGAAGTTCAGGTCGTTTATGATCCTTTCTATTTGTGCCGTACCGTTCCTGGCCCAGTCGCTCATCGGATAGAGCGTCTGTACATAGAACGCGCTCAGGAAGATGGCGATCGTACAAAAAGCCGTGAATATCATGAGCTTTGTCTTCCGGCTGCTTTCGGGCCGCTGCTTCACGGAGGGAAGGATCCCGCCTCCGGACACAGCCTTTTTCTGTTTCAGAAGCAGAATTGCGTAATAGGCAAGATCGGCGGCGAGAACCCCGAACAGCAGCCACAGCATCAGGCCGGTCAACCGCCTTCCGCGCGTCAGTGCTTTGGCCGGAACCGCGCACGCGATCCAGGCGCCCTGAGCGTCGAAATATACGGGATACAGATACATATCCTCTCCGTTTACCTTCTCCCGGACAAACGTGCCGTTACGTATCCCGTCCATATCCATGCCAAGGATCGAAACATCCCGACCCTTGAAGTCCGGCTCGGGATAATACAGGATTTCCCCTGTCCCGGCAGACCAGACAAACGCATATCCGTTTGATCCGATCACTTCGTTTTTCAGAATATAATTCCACACATCGGTCAGGTCTTCATACATCATCTGGACAACGCCGTAATCGTTGATCACGCATGTCCTTTGATCGTCGATGGCCATCGAGTAGAGGATCGGAAAACTGTTGCTCGCGCCGTAGTAGCTCTCCTTCCAGGAGGAATCAACGGCCTGTTCCGGAGGGCCTGCTTCGATTTTTTCCCTTTCGACTTGCGCGGTTTGAGCCCCGTTGCTGTCCTGGGGATCGGCGGGCGTCAGTCGCGACTGCCTGTTCTCGGCTGTGAACGTATAGATCGGCAGTTTTTCCATATCAAATGTATCGAAGGTGTGAAACAGAGGCGCATACATTTCCTCCTTCAAATCGCGAAAGAAGCCGGTGTCAGAAGCGAGGACATTCCCGTTCCGGTCCACAAGCATGATGTCCTGCGCACCGGACAGGCGGGTCATCTCGCCCAGAAATGTTTCCGATGACGACTGATCCGACAGCAGATCGGGGTCCTGCTCCAAAGTGTATTTCATCATGAGGAAGTATGCTTCATGGAGCCGATCCGACCAGCTCTGTATGGTCTTGCCGCTTGCCTCATAGTATGTGAACGCATTGGTGATATAGTTGCTGTTCTCTTTCATTTCTTCCTGCAGGGCAAGCTCAGCCATACGGGACTGAGACATCAGAAGGATACAGCCAAACAACGCAATGCCGGCTATTCCCGTCAGAATCGTCAATAGAATTCTGTATGGTCCCTTGCCCTTTCTTTGCACCTGACCCGCATGATTCATAATCCATTACCTCTTATCGGTCGTTATTGCAATCAGGTTGACCGCGAAAGCGTTACGGGTCGATCTGCTTTGGAATTCGTATGACCGCTATGGTTCCCTGTCCGGCCTTGTTTTGAATCGTAAGCGTTCCATGACACATCAGGTCAAGGCGCCTTTCGATGTTCTTGAGTCCCACATGCGTCTGTTCCTCCTGTTCCCGCTCTTGCCGGATTTCAGGCGGCAGACCGGTTCCGTCGTCCTCGACTTCGATGACATGGAACCCGTCGGCTTCAAAGCTTCGGATGACGACGGTTCCGCTCCCGCCAGCGGTATTGCGAATGCCGTGGATCACGGCGTTTTCCACCAGAACCTGCAATGTAAAGGGAGGAAGGAAGAAGCCTGTGTCCCTGTAATCGGTCACCACTCGAAGGGAATCTCCGAACCGCTGCTTTTGCAGGTAGAGGTAGTCGTCCACCGTCTGTATTTCCCGGCTCGCGCTGATGCACACCGTTTCTTCCAGCATATCCACGCTTCCCCGGAGGAACCCTGCAAAATGATTCAGGGCCTCCTCCGCCTTTTCAGGCTCGTTCAGAAGGGATCGGATGAGCGTGAGACAGTTATAAATAAAATGCGGCTTGATCTGTGCCAGCAGGATCTTTGACTTCAACGATTCGTTTTCGATTCGTTGCGTGTAATAGCGCTCGTTCTGTTCAACCATGTCCCTGGCGTCGCAAGCCAGTCTTCCGATTTCGTCTTCACGATTTACCAGGCTTTTCAGCGCTTCGGAGAGCTTTCTCACCGATTTGTGCCGCGTATAATCCTGAATGCTTTGCGCAAGCATCAGGGTCGGCTTCAGAAATGTTCGATGGATCGCGAAGAGTATCACAACGATCAGGATCAGAATCAACAGGGCGATTTGCTTTTCAAAACGGAATACGTCCGACCAGACCCCATCCAGCATTTTTGCCGTAGATATGGATACGGATAATGCACCGAGCATTTCGTGATCGGTTCTTGACATTAGCTTCGTATAGACCGTCGCGTATTCGACGCCGTCCCGTTCAGATCGGACGATTTCCACCCCGGAGTTCAGATCGACATCCAGCTTATGCAGCTCCATAAATCCGGGGTGTGCTTTGGGTTGAAAGGGCCACACCTGTCCCAGAGCCATGCGATGCTCCAGGAAGCCCCTGTCTTCCTTCGTGCTCTGAAGCCATATGAAGGCTTCATTTTCCGATTCGTCCGCTGCAAAACAGGCCACCACATCGATGTCCGAATGGATGCGCAGTTGGCTGATCTCGAAAAAAATCTGAAGATAGCAATAATCCGCATAAAGGAGCTGCTGCGCCTCGGGCATTTCCATGACCGCCTGCGGCGTGAGCGCGGCCGCATTCAATCGCTCAAACGCGCCGCGGTCCTCCGCCCATTTGAGGTATGTGTCAATGTCTCCAAAGGGCGGCAGCGCCATTTTCTTGTAATGTTCCTGCCAGTAGGGCAGCAGCCAATCATAGCTCTGATACCGGATGAGCTGATTCGCCATCCGGTTGACATTTTCATTCAGGGTTTTTTTTATATTCGCCTCCGCACGGCTGCGGAAAAGCGCGTAGAGTATGCCGCCGCTCAGGAGCATGGCGACCATCCCGAGCACGAGGGAAAGGACGGTTACCCGGAGGAGCAAGGATTTCTTCTTCATATGATTTCACGATATTCCGCTACCGGAACAATTCTTTCTCATTCGTCAGATTTCTGTAAGCCGCCCAGGGGTACTGGCCCATATACTCCCCGTGATACATGGACAGCGCGCGGGGATCGTGGGCCAGCGCCTGGTAGAAGTCACAGGGAATCATATCGGGAACGATGGCGTAGGAATTCCGCCTGTGCAAAAAAATATCGGAAAGGTTCAGCTCATTCAGAATGCCCTGCAGTTCATGGACAATCTGCGCCAGATAATGCCCCTGCTTCGCGTGATCGCTGGCCTCGTCCATCCACAGAATGGCCCTGAGCTGCGCGTTTGTCACCGAGGCGCCCTTTCTGTCGATCAGGTAAGCGAACAGCTCCTTGGCCTTGGAGCGGGTGAACCGGACGGGCTCTCCGTCATAAAAAACCTCGAAGTTTCCGAAGCATTGAACAAACAGTCCCCCACCGGATTTCCGAACGGGGTGTCTCAGATTGAGCAGGGCGTTTTTGACATCCTCCGGCATTGCGGGCTTCAGGATATAATCGCTGACATAGAGCTTCAGCGCGTCCAGCGCGTAATCCGAATAGGCCGTCAGCATGATGATATTGACCAGCGGGCAGACCTTCTTCATCTCCGCGGCCAGCGTCAGGCCGTCCATGTCCGGCATGCGGATGTCCAGGAACACGACATCGGGCGCGTTGTCCCGACAAAATGCCAATGCCGATTGGGAATCCCCGGCGAGTTGAATGGTCGCGTCCGGCGCCACCTTCCCGATCACCCTGGCCAAATCCCGCAGAGCGCTGACCTCGTCGTCTACGATCAGTATGTTCATGCTGCCGTTCCCTTTCGCAATACTGTCTCAGCCTTGAGTTTCTTTTGCGAGTACCGTGAAGCCTGCCTTTGCCGCAAGTCTCCGGCCCTGGTCGGATTGCAGCCAGTCCAGCAGAAGCCGGACGTTGGGATTGTCATTGTCCGCCCGCGTTACGGCGAAGAGTGTTTCCGCAAAGGGATAAGCGCCGTCGGCGATGCTTTCATCGGTCGGGGCGACACCGTCCACGCCGAGCAGCTTTACCGCGCCGCCCGCCGTCAGCCCGGCACAGCGGCTGAGCAGGGCATAGCCCAGGGCGTTGGGCAGGTTGCGGTAGGCCACTGTCCCGCTGTTTGCGTCGGGAAACCAGCCGCTGTAATCCAGAACGCCATGAGGCGCGTCCGCCAGTGCAGCAAAACCGCACAGCCGGTCGAAGGCCGCCCGGCCTTCGCTGTCCGGCTCATCCTGGTAGGCGACGATATTGCCCGGCCCCGACGCGCCCACGTCCGACCAGTTGACAATCTCCCCGGCATAGATCCGACGAAGCTGATCGACGCTCAGTTCCTCCACGGGGTTATCGGCGTTCACCGGGAATACCACCGCGTCCCGGCACAGCGGCGTGAATTTCAGCGTCAGTCCCCGCGCCGCGAGGGTCGCCCAGACGGAGGCGTCCGGACCCGGCATGGCGGCAAAGATGACGTCCGCATCTCCGTCCAACAGTCGCTGCCAGGGATTTTCGTCGCCGCTGAGCGTCAGCACAGGGTTTTCTCCTTCATCCCAGGTCTCATACTGTACGTCCGGGGGATATGCCGCCTCCATACAGGCCGCGTACAGCGGGTACAGCGGCGCCTCGCCGTCCAGGTGGGGCAGGGGCGTGTCTTTGGAAAACCGCAGCGTCGGGGTCGTCCCATCGTCCAGCTTCGCCAGTTCCGAGGCATCCTCGTGGGGCAGCAGGCCCGTCGTAACGCCCTCGAACCGTCCCAGGCCCTCGATGGGCTCCGCGCCATCCTCTGTAATGCGGAAAAACGCGACAGGTACGGAACCGGCGCAGACCACCGCGACCCCGTCCGCGCCGACGGCCACCTGATCACAGTCCATGGGTTCGATGACCCACCGGCCCGTTCGCTTGATCAGACCGTGCATTGCCTCGTTGCCCTGAGGCTGGGCATCGGCATAGCCCCGGGCGAAATCCCCGACATGGGCGAATCGGAAGGGTATCACGACGCTGCCGGCTTCGTCCAGACAGCCGTACAGCCCGTCCTTCTCGGCGGGAATCAGGCCCTCCGAGGGGCTGCCGATCCAATCGTATTCTGCGGGTATCGCAAAGCTGCCGTCCCGGCGCATGCGTCCCCATCGCCCATCCACCGACACCGAAGCCGCTTCCGCGTCCTTCCAAAACGCCGAGGCGTAGTCATAGGGGCCGCCCAGCGCCTCCGTGCCGTCCAAATTCAAATAGATGTAGGTTTCATCGACGCTGTTGTAACAGGCAAAGGGCGGCTCGGCATCCCTGTTGCAGAAGATCCAGCCGTTTTCCCCCAGGCTCCGTTCAAACAGTATCCTTCCGTCCCGTTCAAACAGCGCGCATGTGTCGCCTGCGCGGGCCATGCCGAAGGGCGCGCCCTCCTCCAGCCACACGACATCGTAGACGGCGGGGAGAAGCTCCGAGCCATCCTCGCCCAACAGCCCCTCCCGTCCGTCCCGGGTGACCACTGCGCGGCCATCCCCGAGGCGGGCGAAGCTCTCATCGTAGAGCAGGGGAACGATGACATTTCCCACCGCGTCGATACAGCCCCACTTGCCGTCCTTTTCCGCGGGACAGGCGGTTTCGCCGGGTTTGAAGCCGAAGAGGTTGTCGTAGACGGGCTCGACGACCACCTTTCCCGCCCGATCGATCAGCCCGTATCTCTGGTCCACGCGCAGCACGGCCATGTCCACGCCCGCCTCAAAGCCCTCAAAGGGCCGGGCTTGCAGGGGCCAGGGGTAGTCCTTTGCACGCCAGTACAGGTCTTCGGCCAGCACATCGCCCCGTTCGTCCAGCAGGACCCAGGGCGCGGTGGTATTGCGGGTGGCGCTTTGAAATCGCTCCTCCGGCGCCGTGGCCTCCACGCAGGCCAGAAACCAGTCGCCCACCCGCACGGCGTCGACATAATCCGTCAGGAAGGACGGGGCCTCCCCGGGAACCTGTGCCGCCGCCTTGCCGGGACGCTCATGGTTCCCGACGAACAGAACAGCCAGTGCGGCGCAGCACAGCAGCATAACCCGTGGCTTCATCACGGCGCTTTCCTTCCTTCTGCGATCCCAACTTCCGCCCATATGCGATGAGGGAAGAATATTTACCCAATCATATCATATTGACTGTTACACTACTGTTACAAATCGCGAGGGGGATGCTGTACAATCATATGTTTTTTCGGTCTTCATGCGCGTTTGTGATATTGCTGTCATAGTCGGTATGTTATCATGAATATAACTTCATACAATGCCGAGCATGAATGGGGCAAGTGGAAGATGACCAAGGAGCCCACCTGTACCGCCAAGGGCGAGAAGAAACGCACCTGTAGGGTCTGTGACAAGGTGGAGACCCGCGCCATCGACATGCTTCCCCACGACTACGAGTGGAAGGTGATCGAGGAGGCCACCGACCATTCCTCCGGCACCCGGGCGCAGGTCTGCAAGGTCTGCGGCCACATCACAAAAGCCCAGAGCTACGATCCCGAGGGCACGCTGCGCCGCAAGGATCGGGGCGAAGAGGTTCGTAAGATGCAGCAGCTGCTGGTGGAGCAGGGCTATCTGAACAACGGCGGCGCCGACGGCATCTTCGGCGGCGGCACCGAGAAGGCGCTGATGCAGTACCAGAAGGACCGCAACCTGAATCCCGACGGTATCGGCTGGCCCCAGACCCTGAAGGATCTGGAGCACGACTTCGGCCCTTGGGAGACGGTGAAGGAAATGACCCGCGCCGAGGCGGGCGAGCGCGTGCGCGTGTGCCGTGGCTGCGGCTTTGAACAGCACGAGACCGTGGAGCCGGGCGAGGTGATCGAATTCGGCGATCGCGGCGAGAACGTCCGCGCCATACAGCAGATGATGAAGCAGGTGGGCTACGACGCGGGCGGCTTCGACGGCATCTACGGCAAGAAGATGGACGCCGCCTTTACGAAGTTTGACGTGGCCCACAGCCTGACCTTCCAGAAAGGCAAGGTGCGTCCGGTGGACGTGGACGCCCTGGTGAACGCCTGGCTGGAATCCAGCGGCACGCCCCTGACGAAGTGCGGCATTGATTCTGCGGTGAACCTGGTGCTGAGCGTCACCCCCTCCACCGACGAAATGACGGACAGCGACGTGACCACCTACAACTGGTCCCTTTACAACATGGGCACCGAGGGCTGCATGTTCAATGCGCTGCTGCTGACCTTTGGGGACAACCCCGATTTCAACAGGGATGACCTGACCATGGTGGTGGACGGCGTGAAGCTCAAGGCCGAATCCACCAACAGCGTCTCCGGCAGCTTCCGCGCGGCCAAGGCATGGGGCGAAGGCAATCTGAACTTTGCCGCCGCCGCGGTCTCGGACGATACCGGCGCGAAGTGGCTGAGCAATGTGGTGACATTTGAAGCCATGGACGAGAGCGCGCCCAGGACCGTCGCGCCGATGGCCAGTGATATTGACGTGAACAAACTGCCGGACGGCGTCTATCCGGTAGCTTTCAATCGTGGTGACGTGATGAAGGGTGCGTCCGGCACTTACATGAACGCCGTACACATCTTCACCGAGGACTGGTACGACATCGCGGACATCGACGCGCTCAAGGTGGGCGATACCATCGTCGTCGACGGCGAGTCTGTGGAGGTAAAGTCCATCGAGCGTGGCGAGGACGTGCTGATCAACGGCGACGTCACCCTGACCAATCCGGAGGATACCAACGGGTACCGCTTCTGCGGCGACGACGACATGTCTGCTTATACCGAGCTTGGCGTGACCACATTGCAAATTGACCCGTCCGCCACCTACACCGACAGCTCCGACATTGAAGCCGACCCGGTCAAGACGGATTACGACGGCATCGTGGACGCCATGCTGGCATCGAAGATGAGGAAGCCGCCATGGAAAGCTCCGACTGGACCAGCGAGGTCGTGGATACGCTGAAGGTCATCGACGACTGATACGTGCCAAGGATCGCAACTGTTTCACAATCACATTCTGGATAAGCATGGTCGGTCGTCTCCTTTTTTGAAATGAGTGTGGCGATGGATTGTGCCTTAAATGTGACATGCTTTGTCACACCGCTGTCTATTTTAGCACAGAGAATGAATTCGTCGCGATTCTCCAGGATGAGGACTACAACGACAGGGAGAAGCTGCTCCTGGAGTTTAACCGCCGCATGGAGGAGCACCAAAAAACAAATCAGGTGATCGTCGCCGCGGGCATGGCGAATTACATTCCAAGCAGGGACCACAGCTTTGAGCGCGTGTTCAAACGGGCTGACCGTGAGATGTATCGCCGGAAGGATGCGCTGAAGCATTCGGAGGCATCCCCTCCCGCGCTATAATTATCCCGTGTGGAAAGGAGGCGCCAGGGCTGAGCGGAGCCCTGCCCGCGCAAAAAGCCGTGACAATCTGGAACACCCTATTGAAATATAGGCCTCAATACAGTTATCATTGTTCTGAACGGCGGGGTGGGGCAGTGCCCCGCGCTGTTATCATGACTGATTGTATCCCGGATACATTCAGATACATACCGCTTCGGCGGAAAAGGAGGTTTTCCTGTAATGAAGAAAGCGTTGTTGAAGATTCTGGCGCTCGCACTGGCGGTGGCATGCCTTGGGGCGGTTGCTGCTTTGGCGGAAGCCGGAGCGGAGGAGCCGGCCATGGCCGAAGGCGCGGACAGCGACTGGTACATGGACGTGTTGGCCGACGAGAGCATCCTGGCGGAATATCCGTACCACGCCTTCGTGGATGTCAACGGGAACGGCGTGCCGGTGCTGATCATCACGACCACGGAGGACAAGTTCATCGGCATTGACGACAAGGGCGTCGTCCTGCTCTACTCCGATGGCGCGCCGAAGGACGTGCTGGAGGTTGGCGGCGGCGGCGGTGACGTCTTCTACTGCAACTTTGACGAGTGCACGCTGACCCGCTATTCCCGACTCTCCGGCGAGGAGCATTTATCCGTTTACCATGTGAACGGCGACGCGCTGGAGCTGGCGATCCAGGCGGACAGCTATGACGCGCATCACGCCCCGGGCGAGGATAACGCCGAGGCCGTCTACTTCCTGAATGGCGAATCCGCTGACGAGGCTGCCTACCGGGAGGTGAGCGACCTGTACGCCCTCGATAACGCCGTTTACTACGAGCCGATGACCTGACAGATCGTCCGACGATTGGACGAGAGCATACACGATTGACCAAAGAAGGAGGTAACCATGATGAAGAAAATGGCCGTCGCGCTGCTGGCGGTCGTACTGCTGCTGGCGCTGGCTGTGCCCGCGCTGGCGGATACGATGTACACCACGAAGAAAGTCAAGGTCTATGAGGAGCCAAGCACCCGCTCCCGAGTCACGCTGACGCTCAAGGCCGCGCACGAGGTCGTGGTTTACAACTATGTAGATGGCTTCTATGAGTGCAAGTACGGATGGATCCAGGAGAAGTACCTGAGCCGCGAGTATCCCCAGAGCAAGTGCCACCACAACTGGACCCGCTGGGAAACCGTCCGGAAGGCCACCTGTACCAAGGGTGGCTACAAGCGGCGCCACTGTACCAAGTGCGGCATCGTGGAGGAGAAGGATATCGCGAAGGCGGGCCATGAGTGGGGCAAGTGGAAGGTGACCAAGGAGGCCACCTGCGTCAAGGAGGGCACCCGCAAGCGCACGTGCGCCCGTTGCGGGGAGGAGCAGAAGGAGAAGTACCTTGCCGACCACGAATACGGCAAGTGGACGGTCGTCAAGGAGGCCACCTGTACCGAGAAGGGAAGCCGCCAGCACGCTTGCGTCGTGTGCGGCCACAAGGAGCAGAAGGCCGTCGACAAGCTGCCCCACGATTTTGAGTACAGGATCATCAAGGAAGCGACCGACCATTCCTCCGGCATGCGGGCCAGCGTATGCCGCGTGTGCGGCTACACCGAGGCCGCGAAGAGCTATGACCCGGAGGGCACGCTCCGACGCAAGGACCGGGGCGAGGAGGTCCGCCAGCTCCAGGGTCTGTTGGTCGATCAGGGCTACCTTAACGTCGGCGGCGCGGACGGCATCTACGGCGGCGGCACGGAAAAGGCCATTATGAAGTTACAGGCGGACCAGGGCCTGACTCCGGACGGCATCGCCTGGCCCCAGACGCAGCAGCGCCTCAGCCATGACTTCGGCGAGTGGGAGACTGTGCGCCCCATGACCCGGACCACATCCGGACTCCGCCAGCGCACGTGCAAGGAATGCGGTTACATTCAAACCGAGACCATCGAGGCGGGAGACGTGATTGAGCGCGGTTCCCGAGGCGAGAACGTCCGTGCCCTGCAGCAGATCCTGAAGCAGGTGGGCTACGACGCGGGCGGCTTCGACGGCATCTATGGCCAGAAGCTGGACAACGCCTTCACAAAGTTCGATGAAGCCCGGGGCCTGACCTTCGAGCCCGGCACGGTGCGCCCCGCCGACGTGGACGCGCTCGTCAGCGCATGGCTCGCCCAGAGCACGAGCCCTCTGAAGGAGGGCGGGGTCGACGATCCGGTATGCCTGGCCCTGACCGTGGTGCCCTATACCGACTTCCAGTCCGACAGCGACGTGACCACCTACAGCTGGACACTCTACAACCTCGGCACCGAGAAATGCATGTTCAACGCGATGCTGCTGACCTACGGCGACGACCCCGATTTCAACGGCGACGACCTGGTCATGGTGATCGACGGCGAGGCGCTCAAGCCCAACGCCGGCAACAGCGTCTCCGGCAGCTTCAAGGTGTCCGGCAGCTGGAGCGACGGCGCGCTGAACTTCGCGGCGATGGCGGTCAGCGACAGGACCGGCGCGAAGTGGCTGAGCAATACCGTGACGTTTGATTCCACGACGTCCTTCGAGTCTTAGAGTGTGTTTCTATAGTCAACGGCAAAAGCATTTGCCGTTGACTATAGCCGCCTCCGGCGGATGCGAACGGGCGCGAGTGGAAATCAGCCGCTTCGCGGCACGCGCCCGGCGCGACGTAATCGTTCAAAACGAAATTCGTTTTGACGTTTACGATAAGTATCCCGTGGGACGGTTCTGTGACGGTGGCCCTGTTACAATGCACCTGTCAACAGAAAACACAACCTCAAACGGAAAAAGGAGGAAATCACCATGAAGAAGATTTTTGCGATCCTGCTGGCCTGCATACTGGCCATGAGCGCCGGCGCCCTCGCGGCCACCTACACCTATCCCGACTGTGATTTTACCTTTGACTACAACGAGGACTTCTTTGAGATCACCATGGACGACCACACCGACGACGAGGACCTGGTGATACTGACCGACAAGAACGGGGGCGGCATCCGCATCCACCTGGGCGAGTTGAGGGACGGCGAGACCTTCCCCACCGCGGAGGAGCTCGCAAAGACCTGGAACGTCGAGGTCGAGACGATGGAAGCGTGGGGCAACTTCAAGAACGTGCTCTGCTACCAGATCACGAACGAGGACGGCATCTATGAAGCGGTATTCCTCGTTCCGGTCTACGACGACGACGGCAGCGAGATCGACGACATCCTGACCGTGACAATCACAGGCAAGCCGATTGAAGACGAGGACGCGGCCATGGAGAGTTCAGACTGGATCAGCGAAGTCGTGAACACGCTGAAGGTCGTCGACGATTAATTCAAAGCGTATGGACAATTCTCCGCGTCTGGACGGGAGGATTGTCCATCTGGTTATTTGATCATGCAGGAGTGAAATGGGAATGAAAAAGCTGCTTTGCGCGCTGATGGCGCTGATGATGTTGACCGCCTTCGCCCTGGCGGAGGCGCCCTCGGCGGAGGTGATCGACCGCTTCTCGGACACCTGGGTGGACGCCGGGGCGGCCATGGAAATCTGGTATGACGCGGATGACGCCGCCTTCCACTGCACGGCCGTGCTGGGCGACGGCGGCGACGTGAGCGACAAGTTTGAATACGCGAGCTGCCGTTACGACGCGGACAGCGATACCCTGATCTGCGAAGACGGCGCCCGTACCCACGAGGATCACGGCGAATCGACGGTGACCGACGGGCTCACCGCCGCGGTGTTCTTCGCGGACGTCGGAGACAGGCTGATCTGGAACGATTCCGAGGGGCTTGCGCAGGATCTCCGGCTCCGGCGCCTTGAGGACGCCGAGGCGACGGAATACGCCAAGTCGCTGGGCTTCGCGGGCCGATGGGGCTGCGGACGGGCGACCATCGACATCACCGTTCAGGACGACGGCACCTTCAAGGTGTTCGTCAGCTGGGCCAGCAGCGCCGCCCAGAGCGTCGAATGGGGCTACGCCTGCGCCTACGACGGCGACAGCAAATGCCTGTACACCTGCATGCCCGGCAGCAAGGCCGTGGTCACCTACGCCGAGGACGGCGATTTTGATTCCGCGGTGACCGAGTACGAGGACGGCGAGGCGAGGTTCCGCATCGACGGTGACGGCATGCTGATCTGGGAGGACGCCAAGGAGAACGCGGGCGAGGGCATGCGCTTCGAGCGCGGGATCGACTTCGGCGCGTCGGGCAGCGAGATTCGATCCGTGAATGACACCGTGGACATGAACGACGGCGAGTATCCCGCGTCATTCAACCGCGCGAACCTCTCGGGCGACGCGCTGGGCGACGTCAAGCTCTACACGGTTGATTGCTACGACATCGTGGACATCGATCAGATGGCCGTGGGGGATACCATCGTCGTCGAGGGCGAGAGCATCCGCATCGAGTCTCTCGAAGAGGACGAATACGGCCACAAGCTCGTCAACGGCGGCTACGACGCGGGCGGCTGCACGCTGAGCCCTTTCAGCGAGGACAACTGCTGGATGTGCGTCGAGGACGACGACTTCAACACCTGTACCGAGCGCGCCGAAGTGACGCTGACCCTTTCTGAGAACGTCGTATTTACCGATGGCTGGGACATCGAGAAAGATCCCGTGACCGCCGAGGGCATCGAGGCCGTGACGGCCGCCATTCAAGGATCGGAAAACGACGCCTTTGACAGCCACAACACGACCGTCAGGCTCGAGGATGGAAGGGTTGTTGAAATTATACGCCGATATGTGCCTTGAAAAGCTGTGACCGTTCTGTTATAATGTCATAAGGATTTTGACCGGTGAGAAAGGAAGAATGACTCATGAAGCGAATGACCGCGCTGATTCTGGTTGTGTTGATGCTGGGCAGCTTCGCCCTGGCGGATAACGCGGAACCCGGCCTGCTGCGGACCGCGGTGACGTACGACATATCCACCATGGACGTGGCCAAGACTACGGACAACTATTTGATTCCGCTGAACGTGTTTGACCGCCTGTTCGAGACGCGCCCGGGAGACGGCGCTTCGGAGCTGGTCGAAAGCCTTGCGACGGACTACGCCGTCAGCGAGGACGGCCTGACCTACGATTTCACGCTGCGGGAGGGCGTGGTGTTCTCCAACGGCAGCCCCCTGACCGCGTCGGACGTGCAGTACAGCTTTGAGCGGCTGTTGAAGCTGGCCCAGCAGAACACGGAGATCGCCGAGGAGATCGCCGGGGCCGATAAGGTCATGAGTGGCGAGGCGGACGCCCTGGAGGGCTTCAACGTCATCGACGACACCCACTTCTCCGTGACCCTCAGAGCCCCCAACGCGGGCTTCCTGGCGGAGCTGTCCGCGCCCGCCATGTCCATCGTGGACGCGGAGACCACGGCGAACGCCGCGAAGTTCGGCGAGGAGCCGGCGGACACCATCGGCTCCGGCCCCTATATCGTCACGGAATGGGTCTCCAATGATCACTTCACCCTCGTCTGCAACGACAAATACTGGGGCCCCGAGCCCAGCGTGAAGAAGGCCGTCGTGCGGGTCATCCCGGACGCCACCACCCAGGACCTCATGTTCAAGAACGGCGAGCTGGACATCATCGACCTGAGTTCGGTGGACAGCGCCATCGTGGCGTCCTCCTACAAGCCCCTGCCGGCGGACCGGATCGTCAGCACGCCGAAGGTCGGCCTGACCTACCTGCTGATGAACGAGAACAACGAATTCCTGAAGGACGTCCGGGTGCGCAAGGCCATCGCCATGGCGATCGACGTCGAGCCGATCATCCAGGGCATCTACATGGGCGACGCCGTGCGCGAGAAGGGCATCATCCCCACCGGCATCAAGGGGCACAACGACGCGCTGGAGGGCATCCCCTACGATCCGGCGGGCGCGAAGGCCCTGCTGAAGGAGGCGGGCTACAAGGACGGCCAGATCCACTTTGAGCTCTCCATCGACTCCAACGCCACCAGCAGCCTCCAGCTGGTGTACGCCATCATCAGCCAGCAGCTGGCGAAGGTGGGCATCGCAGCCGACATCGTCAGCCACGAGCACTCCGCATGGCTGGCGCTGCGCAGCTCCGGCGAAATGGATTCCTTCGTGGCACGCTGGGGCATGGACTACAACGACCCGGCCAACATCATGTACACCTTCTTTGGGTCTGTGGAAAACGGCAAGGGCCGCAGCCTGAACTATCACGACACCGACATCATCGCCCGGGTGTCCGCGGCGCGCTCCATCGTGGACGACGCGGCCCGCGAGGCGGAGTACCAGGCGCTGGAGAAGAAGCTGATCGAGGAGGACGCGGCGTGGGTACCCATGTACGCGGAACTGCACATGTGGGCCCTCGGGGACCGCGTGGCTTCCTTCATCCCCCATTGGGCGGGCTGGTCGGATTTCTACGCCTCGGATGTCGTGTTGAAGTAACATGAAGCGCAGTCTGTCTCAACGGCTGATTCAGGCGGTCATCGTGCTGACGGGGGTGGTCCTGCTCACTTTTGTGATGCTGAGGATCATCCCCGGCAATCCCATAGAAACCATGATGGGGGAGCACGCGTCCGCCGCCACCATCCAGCGCATGACCGAGGAGATGGGCCTGAACCAACCGCTGCATATTCAATTTGCCAGATATATCTCATCCGCCGTTCGCGGTGACTTCGGCACCAGCTATTCCCTGGGCAAGCCCGTGTCCGTGCTGATCGGCAACGCTTTCGTCAACACCCTGACGCTGGCGCTCTTTGCCGCGCTGTTTGCCTGGATCGTGGGCATCGGCTGCGGCATTCTTTCCGCCGTGAACAAGAACCGCCTGGCGGACCGGCTGTTCATGGGCGTTTCACTGCTCGGCATCTCCCTGCCCGTGTTCATGGCGGCGATGCTGTTGCAGTATTTTTTTGCCTACCGGCTGCACTGGCTGCCCGTCTCCGGCACCCAAAGCTGGAAGAGCTTCATACTGCCCGCCATCGCCTTGGGCTGGAACTCTGCCGGGCAGGTGGCGCAGATGACGCGCACCTCGCTGCTGGAGACGCTTCAGGAGGATTACATCGACACCGCCCGGGCGAAGGGCCGGGGGAAGATGGGGGTGCTCGTATTCCACGCGCTGCGCAACGCCATGCTGCCCGTCATGACCATGATGGCCATACAGCTCTCCGGCCTGCTCTCCGGCGCGGTGATCACCGAGACCGTGTTCTCCATCAACGGCATCGGGCGGCTGATGGTCCAGGCCATCTCCGGGCGCGATATCCCCCTGCTGCAGGCCACCTCGCTGCTGGCCACCGGCGTGGTGATCCTCGGAAGCCTGGCGGCGGACTGCCTCTACGCGGTGCTGGATCCCCGGATCCGAAAGGGGGAATGAGGCATGCTGAACGCAAAGCGAAAGCGGCTTGAAACGGCTGCCGACATTCGCCTGAAGAGCCAGATCGGCGAGGAGGAGCGCTTTTGGGACCTCATGCGCCGCATGGCCCGGGAGAACCGGACGGCGGTGATCTCCTTCATATTGATCGTCCTGATGGCGCTGGCGGCCATATTCGCGCCGCTTTTGACGCCCTACACCGAGACGGACATGGACCTCTTGAACCGCCTGGCCCCGCCCTCGGCGGCGCACCTGCTGGGGACGGACGAGGGCGGCCGGGATGTCCTCACGCGGCTGCTGTTCGGCGCACGGCTCTCGCTGCTGATCGGCGTGGTTCCAGCGCTTCTGAGCCTGATCCTCGGGGCTGTGCTCGGCGTGATCTCCGGGTATCGGGGCGGGATATGGGACGCGATCATCATGCGCGTCGCGGACGTGACGCTGGCCTTCCCCTCGATGCTGCTGGCCATGGTCATCATGTATTCCCTTGGCGGTGGCATCGTGAACGTGTTCCTCACGCTGACGCTGGTCAACTGGGCGAACGTCGCCAGGGTGGTGCGCGCCCAGACGCTGAAGCTGAGAAACAGCGAGTTTGCGGAGGCGGCGCGGGTCATCGGCGTCCCCGGGGCGCGGATCATGCGGCGGCACATACTGCCCAACTGCCTGCCGACGCTGCTGGTGTTGTTCACGCTGAACATCCCGGCGTCGATCCTGACGGAGAGCAGCCTGAGCTTCCTGGGCCTGGGTATCCAGCCGCCCAACGCCTCCTGGGGGCTGATGATCAACACGGGGCGGCAGTACCTGTATAACGCGCCGTGGCTGTGCTTCGCCCCCGGCGCGGCGATCATGCTAATCGTGCTGGCCTTTAACTTCCTGGGAAACGGCCTGCTGGACGTGCTGGATCCCCGACAAAAGAAACAGTAACAGGAGCCAACGATGGAACAGATGACGCTGGAAGTCAACCATCTTTTCGTCCGCTTTAAAACGGAAAAGGGTATCATTACCCCCGTGGACAACGTCTCCCTGCGGGTGCCCGAGGGTAAGATCGTGGGCATCGTGGGGGAATCCGGGTGCGGCAAGAGCATGACCGCCCGGGCGGTCATGGGGCTCGTCCGTTTTCCGGGAGAGGTGACCGGGGCCGAAATTTACCTGTGCGGCCGCGAGATCTCCGCGCTGTCGGAGAAGGAGCGCCGGCAGCTACGGGGCTCGGAGGTGTCGATGATCTTCCAGGAGCCCATGACGTCCCTGAATCCCGTGGTGAAGGTGGGCAGGCAGGTTTCCGAGGCGGTGCTGCTGCACACGGACTGCACCCGCCAGGAGGCGCGGGAGAGGACCCTGGCCGCCTTCCGCGACGTGGAGATCACCGAGCCGGAGGCGCGCTACGACTGCTATCCCCATCAGCTCTCCGGCGGGCTGCGGCAGCGCGTGATGATCGCCATGGCGATGGTGTGCCGGCCCCGGCTGCTGATTGCCGACGAGCTGACCACGGCGCTGGACGTGACCGTGGAGGCTCAAATCCTGAAGCTGCTGGAGAAGCTGCGGGACGCGGGCACGAGCGTCCTGATCATCAGCCACAACCTGGGCGTCATCGCCCGGGTCTGCGATTCGGTCTATGTGATGTACGCCGGGCAGATCGTGGAGCAGGCGGAGACCGGCGCCCTGTTCAACCGGCCGATGCATCCCTATACCCAAGGGCTTTTCTGGTCCGTCGCCTCTCTCCGCGAGGGCGGCGAGACCCTGCGGACCATCCCCGGGGTGGTGCCGAACCTGCTGTATCTGCCGGAGGGCTGCAACTTCTCCCTGCGCTGCGACCGATGTATTGCGGACTGTGAGAAGAAACCGCCGGAGCTGGTGGAAATCGAGCCTGGCCACGCGGTCCGCTGTTTTCTCGCGGGAAAGGAGGACGGTCGATGAGCCAATACCTGTTGGAGGCCCGGGAACTGACGAAAAACTTCCCGGCGTCGGGGAAAAAGGCCGTCCACGCCGTCTCCGGCGTGTCGCTGCAGATCCGGGAGGGCGAGACGCTGGGGCTGGTGGGGGAATCGGGCTGCGGGAAATCCACCCTCGGAAGGCTGCTGATCCGGCTGCTCCGGCCCACCTCGGGCGAGGCGCTGTTCCGCGGGCAGTCCATCACGAACATGACGGAGAAGGAGTTTCATCCCCTTCGTCGGGAGATGCAGCTGGTGTTCCAGGATCCCTACGCCTCGCTGGATCCCCGGATGTCGGTGCGGGATCTGATCGCCGAGCCGATTGAAAACTGGCGCCTGCGGGAAGGCCGGGAGGCGGTCACGGACAAGGTGCTCGAGCTGCTTCGGGCGGTGGGGCTGCCGGAGGAATTCCTGCACCGCTACCCCCACCAGTTCTCCGGCGGCCAGCGGCAGCGGATCGGCATCGCCCGGGCCATCGCCGCCGACCCCTCGTTCATCGTCTGCGACGAGCCGGTGTCCGCGCTGGACGTATCCGTGCAGAACCAGATTTTGAACCTGCTGAAGGAACTCAAGACCTCCCGCAGCCTGACCTACCTGTTCATCAGCCACGACCTGTCCGTGGTGCGCTATCTTTCGGACCGGGTCTGCGTCATGTTCCTGGGCAAGGTGTGCGAGATCGGCCCGACCGGGGAGGTCTACCGCCATCCCCGGCACCCCTACACGCGCTTCCTGCTGGATGCGGTTCCGCTGCCGGACCCTTCCCAGCGCGGAAAGGAGGTCCGGCTGCTTGAGGGCGAACCGCCGAGCCCGGCCGATCCCCCCTCCGGCTGCCGCTTTCGCACCCGCTGCCCCTACGCCCAGGCGCGCTGCGCCCAAGAGGAGCCCCGGCTTCGGGATCTGGACGGGGTACAGGTCGCCTGCCATTTCGCGGAAAGCCATCGGGACGCGGAAGGCGTGGCGCAATAAACGATCTCTGGGCGCGATGATATTACTCATACTTCCCATACCGAAAAGGGCTATTTGGCCAAACACATCTTGACCGGTCACAACAGAGTACACAATAATTGACTGATTGTTACACTCATGCAGCATAGTATTCTTCTACGATACACTATAGCGCCATGCGATAAAACCAGCACGAATTGCACCCTGATGCACCCGTTTGAACCCGTTTTGAACCCTGACTGCGATTGTATCAAAGTTACCCTGCAGAGCCATGTCTGCACGTAAGTTTTGATACAAAGCTTGCGTGCAGATTTTTGTTGTTTAGATGTGGAGAATATGCAGAAATGAACCTATTCGCCGTGAATATGGCTCATTTCTGCATAATCCGTTTCTTGACTTGCATATACGCCTATTTCTTTCACCCTGCCCACAAGCTACAACACTCCGTTTTCAACCCATATGCAAGCTCTTCCCCAAGCAGGAACGGCATTTTATCAGTATCCGTTGACAAGTGTTGACAAGTGTTGACATGTATTGACATGTATTGACGGATAAACCGTGCTTCTTATCGTAACCGCTTGCTATTATCATTACAATACTTTAATACTGATACAAGCATACTACGATGCCAGAAATATCTGCCGCCTTTACCATAATGACCATTTTCTGGGTTGTTCCTGTCAACTGCGTTTTCTGCTTCCCAGTAACCTAACCAAGTAGTATTAAATCGTTGAAATCCATGTTCTTTTATTATCCTTACTACCTCATTAGGAAGTAACGAATCCTCAGACATATCTTGAACTCTGATTGGGTTTTCTTTCTGACAGTATTTTCTTATCTCTGGTAACCAATTCTCATACCATAACTACTGTGACTTTGTAATCTGTATTCCATAACCGTTTCTACCGTTTTTTCGTCCTTTCCACGAAGCCGTCAGATCTCCTGAGGTGAACCACGCATAGCCTTCATCCCTCATCATTTGAACAATCTGAGTACCAGTATATTTTGTCTTTTCCTTTTCCTGTATAAGAACCAGCTTTTCTTTGATTCCTTCTGCTGCTGGGCTGTTTGCAGGAATGAATCTGATTACTTCATCTGTGTCTTGGTTTTCCCGCTTTCCATCCACTCTTAAAATACAACTCTGTATGCGTAATGTGTATCATCGATTTCTGCTTGAGTAAGTCCACTTTCAAATTCGCAGATGAATTTCTTTATATTTCCAGCGACTTTTTCGTTTTTATATAAGGATGTAGTATCTGCGTTTTCAACGTCCAAACAATTTGCAGCACTTTGGCTTTGAAAGCTCAAAACGCTAAAGTCAAATTCGTTTGGTGTTAGTCAGGAAGTGGGGTGATGAAGCCCAAGCCATCTTACAAGGCCAAAAGACCAGAGGAGACGGTATTCCTGATGGAGTAGAAACGGTCGACAATGGAAACGTTGAGCAGTAGGCTTTTCAACCGGGTAAACGCA
>JAZTZK010000195.1:0-51743 GCA_045637485.1 Clostridia bacterium | reverse complement strand
TGATCGGTGGCTTCTTCGCCATCCTCGGCGTCCTGCTCCTCGGGCTGCTCTTCTTCAGACTGGTCAATGGCTTCCTCGCCATCCTCGGCAGGCTGCTCTTCGGCTGCTTCTTCCTCGGTCTGATCGATGACTTCCTCGCCATCCTCGGCGCTCTGCTCCTCGGGCTGTTCTTCTTCAGGCTGTTCGACGGTTACTTCCTCTTCATCGTCGCTCTGCTCCTCGGGCTGCGCTTTTTCAGACTGCTCTTCTTCAGGCTGTTCGACAGTTACTTCCTCTTCATCGGTGGGCTGCTCTTCTTCAGGCTGTTCTTCTTCAGGCTGCCCGACGGTTACTTCCTCTTCATCGTCGCTCTGCTCCTCAGACTGCTCTTCTTCAGGCTGTTCGACGGTTACTTCCTCTTCATCGTCGCTCTGCTCCTCGGGCTGCCCTTCTTCAGGCTGTTCTTCTTCAGGCTGCCCGACGGTTTCTTCCTCTTCATCGATGGGTTGCTCTTCTTCAGGCTGCTCGATGGTTTCTTCGTCTTCGTCGGTGGGCTGCGCTTCTTCAGGCTGCTCGACGGTTACTTCCTCTTCATCGTCGCCCTGCTCCTCGGGCTGCGCTTCTTCAGGCTGCTCGACGGTTACTTCCTCTTCATCGTCGCTCTGCTCCTCGGGCTGTTCTTCTTCAGGCTGCCCGACGGTTACTTCCTCTTCATCGTCGCTCTGCTCCTCGGGCTGTTCTTCTTCAGGCTGCCCGACGGTTTCTTCCTCTTCGTCGGTGGGCTGCTCTTCTTCAGGCTGCTCGACGGTTACTTCCTCTTCATCGTCGCTCTGTTCCTCGGGCTGCGCTTCTTCAGGCAGGTCGACGGTTACTTCGTCTTCATCGGTGGATTGCTCCACAATGCCTTCTTCCCCGGTCTGATCAATGGCTTCCTCGCCATCCCCGGCGCTCTGTTCCTCGGGCTGCGCTTCCTCGATCTGCCCGACGGTCACCTCGCCACCCTCGGCGGGCTGCTCCCCGATTATGTCCTCCTGTATGGAGATGCCCTCCGATTCAGTCTGGTCATCCCCTGTGGCAACGACGCCTTCTTCGCCCTGTTCGACCTCCGCCTGAGCGGTTTCCCCTTCATCCTCGTTTCCGACTTCGGTCTGTTCTTCCTCGGCGGGCTGCTCGTCCCCGGCAGGTGCCGCATCTTCGCCGACCTGAGTGCCGACTTCGGTCTGTCCCTCGTCGTCAGACGCGACCGTCTCGCCGGACTCAATGTCCCCGACAGACACACCGTCCAGCGCAGGCACGTCGTCCAGCGCAGGCACGTCGTCCGTTGCTGCCATGACATCCACTTCGGAGCTGTCGTCCGCCGCAGGCGTATCGTCGACAGCAGGCGTATCGTCGACAGCAGGCGCTTCATCGGCCGCGGGCGTGTCGTCTCCGGCGGGAGGGATGTCCACGTCGGGCGTGATGTCCACAACGGGCGCGGGCACGCCGTCCGTAAGCGTAATGACCAGGATACCGTCCGTAAGGATCAGCGCAAGCTTCATCCTCTCGAAATCCTTCCTGGCCCAGATCCTGTAATCGTCGCCGGTCTTCTCGATGCCAATCAGGTCTTTTTCCGTTCCTTCTTCGTCCACGATGCCCACATCTTCGATGTCGGCGAAATCGATTTCCAGCTCGAGCGCTCGGATGATCCCGCTCAGCATGGCCTCCTGACCCAGGGTGAAGCTGAGGGGCTTTTCTTCAACGGCGTTCGATGCCAGGCCCGGAGTCACATCCTCTATTTCCAGCGCGCAATCCATATCGCTCAGGGACAGCTCCAGACCCTGGACCGTAAGCGCAGGGTCGATGATGGTATCGCCCTGGATATCCAAATCGGCGACACCCATCTCGATCTCCGGGCTTTGCTGGTAGCAGGCATCCGTGTGGATGTGCTCATACCTGCCGCAGACCAGCGCATCCCCGTCAAAACAATCCGAGGTGTGGACGTGTTCTTCAGCGTAGCCACACGTGGGAATGCGTTCGAGCGTATTCGCGCTCCGCCTCAGCGTGTGCATGGTGAAGAGCAGCACCACCACACACAGCATGGAGAGAGTTCTTTTCAGAATTCTCCTGTTTCTGGCGCTCCTTACGATGCTATTTAATGGATTGTTATTCATATTTTATCCTTCTTCCTGCTTGAATCAGACGGTCTGCAACAGTTCGACATCAGGTTCGCTTGCAATATTGTAATGTATAAACACAATCTTTTTCCATTTTGTGTTGACTTTTCAGCCGTTTTTCATTAATATGTCTCTTGGGGGCCGCATATGACCTTGAAAAAATTCAAGCTACTCCATATACATGATACTTTATTCGACAGCGGAATTCAATGGCAAATACTCTGACTTTGATGGTCAATATTTTCAATATAGGTGACAAAACAAACAGGGCAAAGGCAACATGAGCGCAGAATCCACCAAACCCACGAAAAAGAGCCTGCAAAGGCAGAAGACCATGGTCCAGATCATCGATGGCGCCATCACCGTGTTCAGGGAAAAGGGCTTTGAAAGCGCGAATATCGCAGACATCACAAGGGCAGCCGGCGTCGCCATGGGATCCCTGAACAACTGTTTCGGCAACAAGGAGCGCCTGGGCGCCTACGTCACCCTGGCCATGCTGAAGCACACCATGCCGCCGGTTCAGGCGACGATCGACTTCGACACCGACCCGGCACTGTTCGCGCTGGTTGCGGTGTCCACCTACCACCGCTTCATGATGGAATCCGGGGGCTATCGCCAGTTCTTCATCGATTCCCTGAAATACGATTTCATATTCAATTACCTGTCAAAGCGCCCCAACACCATAGCCCTGAAGCTGGTTCGCCACTACTATGGCAGCGATATCGACGAGGAGATCGCAACGCTCCGATCCCAATACCTGCCCTACATGCTGGGCAGGACGCTGATCCTGAAGCAGCAGGAGGGTTATTTCAGCGACATATCCGTCGGCGAGGTCGCCTTCCTGATCTGCCGCGAGGCGCTGAAGGATCACGTGTCGGAGGAAGCGCTTCGCAGCCTCATGCCGCAGAGCATGCGCGTTGCCGGGGAAATCTGCGAAAGCCTGGCCGACCGACCGTCCATCCAGACGATCGAGTCGGTGGCCAGGGCGGATATCTGATGACGACGCCGAGGCCGAAGCGATGGTAACCGTCACCATCGGCGTCACCAGGTCGGAGGACGAGAGCGCCGCCATGACCGAACAGATACGTTATAATAAAAAGCATAGGCTCTCCTTGCGGCAACGCGCTGTATATTGCTGGCACCTGCTTTGGCAACGGCCCTGCTTGGCAACCCAATGCTGTCGCATGTATCAGTATGAATCAACCATCTTATCGTGGAGGGGGATGTTATCTTGAAACGGATTGGATTGCTGTCTGCATTGTTGCTGATTGTCTTTATGCTGCTGCCCTTGCTTTTCGCTCAGGCAGAAACCGAAGACGACTTCGAACTACCGGATTTGGTTTTTTCCAGGGACAGAACAGCCGTTCCCACATCTGAACCAGAAAGTGACGATTTTGATTGGGGCGATGTGCCGGAACTATCCTTTGATAATACGCAGGTACAATCGACATTTTCTTCAAACAATGGCCCTGTGCTGCGAGAGGACGAACTGACTGATGAGGAAATTAAGGATACATATTACGATCCATATGTTTTAAATAACAAATCTTTGAAGCGAAGCGATATTCGCGTCATTGAGTTTGTTGATCATTTGGATAGCGTTGGAAATGATGCCTGGGACGTTTCAATGGCGGAAAACGGCAGTGTTTGGGCCTGGACAGAGGATGAAGCGGACGGAAAACGATTAATCATCGCAGGGGATGGAGGCGTGACTGCGCCGAGAGATTGTTCATACTTTTTTGCAAGATATGAAAATCTTGGACGGATACTCTTTAACAACTGCTTCTTTACAGGCGAAACAAGGAACATGCAGCATATGTTCGACAGATGTAAAAGCCTGGACCATTTGGATGTCAGCAGTTTTGACACACGCAATGTATTGGATTTCAGTTACATGTTTACAAAGTGTACCAGCTTGACTGAGCTGGACATACAGAGTTTTGATACAAGTACAGCGGACAACATGCAAGGAATGTTCAGCTATTGCTCAAGCCTGCCGCATATTGATGTCACTGGCTTCAACACAGGCAATGTCAAAAGCACGAGGGGCATGTTCATGAACTGTGAGTGTCTCCTGTCCCTGGACACAAGTCGATTTGACACGAGCCGTGTAATGGATATGAGCTATATGTTTTCCGGATGCAGCAATCTGAATCATCTGGATACGAAACAATTCAATACAAGCAATGCAACAAACATGAGATATATGTTTCGGGATTGCAGGAGTCTGGAGCGCATCGACGTGAGCGGTTTTGATACGGCAAACGTAACGGATATGAGCTATTTGTTTTCTGATTGCAGCAGCCTGACGGGTATTGACGTAAGCCGCTTCAACACGGGCAATGTATCAAATATGAACCATATGTTCAATAACTGCAGCGCGTTGACAAGTATTGACGTTCGAGGCTTTGATACAAGCAAAGTCGAGCATATGGCATATTTGTTCTATGGATGCGCAAATCTCAAATATCTGGATGTCAGCCTCTTTGATACGGGAAATGTGATCAATATGAGTCATATGTTTTCCAAATGCAGCAATTTGTCAGGCTTGGAGGTAGGCAATTTCAATACCGGCAAGGTTGAAAGCATGAATGATATGTTCAATAACTGCAGCAGTTTGGAAAGCTTGGATGTCAGCGGATTTGACACAGGCCATGTAACTGACATGTATCGAATGTTCAATCGCTGCAAGAGCCTGCAAAGCGTAAACGCAAGTGGATTCAACACCAGCAAAGTCAAAAATACAAGCAAAATGTTCTCAAATTGCACCGGCTTGAAGCAAGTGGACATAAGCGATAACTTCATTCTCTTGAATCGCGAGGATCTGAATACCGAGAACATGTTCGCGTCCTGTAATGCAAAGCTGGTACGGGATGGCCAGGTATTGACCGCGTCCGACTGGATGCGACAGGCAATCATCGAACGCGACATGGCAAAGGGTAGTACGGGCGCTTCGGTCAAGTGGTTACAGCGGATATTGATAAAGCTTGGTTTTCTATCCGGACAGGCCGATGGTATTTGGGGCGATGAGACGGAGGAAGGTCTGAAACGCTTTCAGTCGGCATCAGGAATTGTTGAAACCGGCTGCGCTGACGAGGAGACCATTGAGGCGCTATGCAATAGCGATACGACACTCTGATATCAAAAACAATGTCGGTTTCACCGACATTGTTTTTGATTATGGAAGCCGGCGCGCCGGGGCACGTTGATCGTCGACAGCGGGGCCTTGACGGATTCAGACAGGCAACATGCGCAACTGATTTGTCGACAGTGCCTTACGTCATGTCCGAGCGCCTGTGCTGCAAGATCAGCGGTATGTGGGTATATCTTTGCAGGGTTCCAACGATGCCCTCCGGCATGAAGAAAATCACAAACAGCGTGATCAGTCCCAGCAGTATGTTGGACCAGCCCGGATAATGGGCCAGGAATTCACGCAGGAGCACATAGAGCGCCGCGCCCACCACCGGTCCGCTGAGCGTACCCGTCCCGCCGATCAGGCAGATAAACACCGACGAGACCGTCCAGCCCACCGAAAAGCCGCTGTCGGGGTATATGACGCCCTTGTTGATAAAGAACACGCCCCCGGCCAGCGCGGAGACCATCGCGGCCAGCACATAGGCGGTCAACCGGATTTTTGACAGGTTGACGCCCGTCACCTGGGCGGCCTCCATGTCGTCGCGCATGGCCATGAGCCCAAGGCCCATTCTCGAGCGCATGATCGCGTACACCAGCGCGACGGAGCCGCAGCAAACGGCCAGGGACAGCAGGTAGATCTGCCCCGTGGTGGGATAGGGCACGATGCGAACGGTCATGCCGCTGCCCTGATTGGTGTATTTCCAGGCCAGGAACAGCTTCTCCACCGCCTCCGCAGCAACCCACGTGGCGATGGCAAAGTACATGCCGCTTATCCTGAAGAGTATCCGCGACAGCAGCAGCGCCGCCAGCGCGGCCACCAACGCGCCCGCGACAAGTCCCAGGTAAGCAGAGCCGCCGTAGGTGCTGGTGACGATCGCCACGGTATAGCCCGCCAGCCCGACGAAGAGCTGTTGCCCCAGGCTCGTCATGCCGGAAAAGCCGCTCAGCAGGTTCCACGCCTGCCCCAGGGCGATATACAGATAGATCTGCAGCAGATACCGCATCACATTGGTTGAGAATACGCCGAAGGCGCCCAGCGCGAACAGCAATGCGATCGCAAGCGCCAGGGCGGCGCGCCTCAGCGCCGCTTTTCTGCTCCGCCTGGCCTGTCGCCGGGAGGGGAACGCTTTAGGAGGCATCAACAGTTCATCTCCCTCATTTGCCGATCTGCTTTTTCGGATGTATGGCCAGCGTGAGCAGCATGACCACGTAACTGATGAGCAGGCCGTAATTTGCTCCGCCCACCACCTGGGCAAGGCCAAAGCCGAATCCCGCCAGCAGCGTACCCGGAATGCTGTTCATCCCGCCGATGACCACCACGATGAACGCGATCAGCAGATATTGGCCGCCGGAGCTGGGATAGAAGGTCCACTTCATGCCGACGCACAGGCCCGACACCGCCGCTGTCGCCAGCGCGACGCCCAGCGCGATGTCGTAGATCCACCTTGCGTTGATACCCACCAGCGCCGCCGCCGTGGGATCGTCGGATATCGCGCGGATGGCGCGCCCCGTATAGGTGTACCTCAAAAACAGCGTCAGCCCCAGCACGCAGGCCAGGCAGATGAAAAAGAGCACCACATCCAGAAAAGCGATATTCAGCCCGGCGAAGTGAAGCGTCCTTGTGCTGTACGGCGTCGAGGCGTGCTGGGCGTCCGCCGAGAAGATCATCAGCATGGCATCCTGCAATATGATGGATAGCCCGAAGGTCACCAGCAGCGCGGGTTCACCCCCCCGCTTCATGGCCCGATTGATGAGAAAGTGCTGAAGCGCCACGCCCAGCAAAAACATGAAGGGCACTGTAACGACCAGCGTCAGTATGGGATCGACACCCATGAGCCGGGCGAAGAACGTGGACAGGTAGGCGCCAAGCACCACGTATTCGCCGTGGGCCAGGTTCGTCAGGCCGATGATGCCAAATATCATCGCCATTCCCAGGCCCACCAGCGCGTATACGCTGCCCAGCAGCAGCCCGTTCACCAGCAGCTGTATCATCTTCATGTCACATCCCGCCTAAATACCAAAGTACGCGGATTTAATATCGCTGATGGGCATGGTTCGGGGGTCGCCCGACATGGTGATCGCGCCCTTGAGCATCACACAGTACCTGTCACAGATCTTCAGCGCCCTTTCCATGTCCTGTTCGACGAGGACGACGGTGATGTGCTCCTGCCGCCTGATCCGGCTGATACAGGCGTAGAGCTCCTTGATCACCACGGGCGCAAGGCCCAGGGAAATCTCGTCAAACAGCACGCACTTTGGCTCCAGCATCAGCGCGCGCCCTATGGCCAGCATCTGCCGCTGTCCCCCGGACAGCGTGCCCGCCAGGGTCCTGCGCTTTTCCGCGAGCGCCGGGAAGATCCCGTATACGCGCTCGAGGTTCACGCGGGCATGGCGGCGGGCCGCCCGGGGATATCCGCCGATCAGCAGGTTGTCCTCGACAGACATGCGCACAAAGCACCTTCCGCCCTGCGGCACCAGGCTCAGGCCCTGCCTGGCCACCTGATCCGCGCTCAGCCGGGTGATGTCCCTTCCCTCGAAGCGCACCCGCCCCTGGGTCGGAGGCAGCAGCCCCGCCACGGCGTTGAGCAGACTGGATTTCCCCGCCCCGTTGGCCCCGATGAGCGCGACGATTTGGCCGGCTTCCACGTTCATGGAAAGGGATGAAACCGCTATGTAATCCCCATACTTCACCTGAAGGTTTTCAATTTGGAGCATTCGCCACCTCATCCTCGCTTCCCAGATAGAGCGCCTCCACGATACGGGACTGCATCACCTGCATCGGCTCGCCCTCCACGACGCAGCGGCCTTCCGAGACGCACATCAGGCGATCCGTGGCCCTGACCATCGCTTCGATGATGTGCTCGATCCATACAATCGTAAAGCCCGTTTCCTTCAGCCGGGCGACGATCGCCATCACATCCTCGACCTCCGCGCCGGTCAGGCCCGCCGCCACCTCATCCAGCAGCAGCAGCTTCGGCCTGGCCACGATGGCCCGGGCGATTTCAAGCCGCTTGAGGTCCAGCAGCGTGAGCTTGCCAGAGATCACGTCCCGCTTATCATACAGGCCCGTGAAGCGCAGCACCTCCAGCGCAGGCTCCCTTCCTTCCGCCTCCGACATGCCCGCGCCAAAGACCGCTGAAACCAGGACGTTTTCGAAGACCGTCATGCGAACGAAGGGGCGGGGAATCTGAAAGGTGCGCCCTATGCCGAGCCTGCATCGCGCGTCCGCCGTCAGCCTGGAAACGTCCCTTCCCTCCAGCTCGATCCTGCCGGAGGAGAGGGGGATCATGCCCATGATGGCATTGAGCATCGTGGTCTTCCCGCTGCCGTTGGGCCCGATGACGCCAAATACCGTCCCGCGCTCGACCTCAAAGGACAGCCCGTTCAGCACATGGATCCTGCCGTAACCGGCATGGACATCGTCAAAGGTGAGTATCGTCTCCATGACTTGCTCCTCCGCGCGTCATCGCCGCCGATGCCCCGGCACGCGGGACATCGGCGGCGCGCTCACAGATCAACGGGCGTTCGTCGCGTTGCCCGGCACGTATTCCCCGGTCAGGCCGATTTCGGGATACAGGGAATTGTCGATAATCTTCAGCACCAGCTCGCCATTCTCCCGCTGCCACTGGCCGCCGCACAGCGTGGTGCAGGCGTAGGGCAGGCCCTTCATCCTCTGGTCGTACTTCACATGCCCGACGACCGTGGTCACATCCAGGCTTCCGATCGCCTCCACCAGCTTCTGCCTGTCGGTCGTGCCGGCCTTCTCGAAGGCCTGTACGGCCAGCTCGAGTCCCGCGTAGGCATAGGCCGCCGGCTGGGGCATGACGCGGCCGTTGTTGTCCTTGACATAGGCCTCGTTGAGCGCCCCGGAATCCATGCCGGTCAGGTCGGACTTGTAGGGGTAGGTGGGGTCCCACCAAACCTGGGTCATGATGCCGTCCGCCAGGTTGCCCAGCGCCTCGACGTCGCTGGCCAGCAGGCAGCACTTGCCCATCGTGACGCATTCCACCTCGACGCCCGCGCTGATGATGGCCTGGTAAGCGTTCATGAAATCCGGGGGAATGTTCGTGCCCGCGATGACGTCGATGTCCTCAGCCTTGAACTTCGAAGCCACGTTGGTAAAATCGGTGGTGTGGGAGGGATACTGGCCCGGATCGACCACGGTATAGCCGTCCTCCGCCAGCCGCCGCACAAATATATCGTGCCAGGCCGTGCCGTCCGCGTCGTTGGCAAACAGCAGGCCGACCTTCGCGCCCGACCGGGGGGCATGCCCCGCCACCGTCCACAGGGCCCGCTGGGATTCATACACCTGGTCGAGGGTGTAGAAGGCGTTGTAGGTCCACTTGAATTCCTCCTGGGAATTGGCCAGCGGATCCACCGGCGACTGGGTCGCGATACAGGGGATGCCGTAGCGCTCCGCCACCTGCGCCACCGGGATCACCGTATTGGGCGTCTGGATGGCGAGCATCAGGTCGATGCGGTCCTCCTCGATCAGCTTCTGGGCCATCTCCGAGCAGACATTCTGGTCGGAAGTGGAATCGTAGACGATCACATTGATCTCCCGCGGTTTGCCGTCCACGGTGATGGGATGCGCCTTGACATAGTCGGTGATCTGCCTGACCACCCACTCGCAGCCCTCGCCGTTGCCCGCAAGCGCCCCCGTGGTGGGATTGACATAGCCGATCCTGATGGGCTCCGCCGCCTCGCTGTCCCCGGACTTCCCGCAGGCGGTCAGCGCCAGGGCCAGCGCCAGTACCAGCGCGACAATCAGATAACGTCTCATACAAGCCCTTCCTCTCTTCCTTTGTTGAGTGTGTGCAATAATATTCTATCACGCATACCTGTGTAATGCAATCAGAATATGCAGGCATTGCAGGCCCCGATGACGCGTTCCACGTCCGCTTCCTTCAGCTCGGGATACAGCGGCAGCGAAACGCAGTGATCGGCCAGGGCTTCCGCGTTCGGCAGCTCCCCCCGCCGATGGCCCAGGGCCGCCATGGCGGGCGCAAGGTGGCAGGACTGTCGGTAGTGAACGCCGCAGCTTATTCCGCAATCCGCCATGTGCCGAAGGAAGCGCTGCCTGTCGGGCACGCAAACGACTGCCAAATACCATGCCGGTCGCGTGTGGGGCAGCTCGCCCTGAAAGCGAATGCCCGGATTGACGATTTCGGCCCGATACCGGCGCAGAATCTCCGCCCGCCGTCGGTTCCATTCCGGCAGGTGCGGCAGCATGCTCGACAGGATCGCGGCCTGCATGCCGTCCATGCGCATGTTGTAGCCCAGCTCGACGTGCGTCCCATACTCATCCGCGCCCTGGGAGCGCATGCGGCGAAGCCTGCGATCCACCGCTCCATCGGCGCAGGCCACGCCGCCCGCCTGTCCGCAGGCCCCCAGGTTTTTCGTGGGATAGAAGCTGAAGCAGCCCGCGTCCGACAGCGCGCCCACGGGGCTTCCGCGATACAGGGTCCCCTGGGCCTGGGCGCAGTCCTCGATCACCTTCAAATTGTACCGGCGGGCCAGCGCGTTGATCTCTTCGACAGGAAACGCCTGGCCGTACAGGTGCACGCCGATGATCGCCCGGGTGCGCCCGGTGACGCGCTTCTCCACCGACGAGGGATCGATCTGCCAGGTCACGGGATCGCAGTCGGCAAACACCGGCGTCGCGCCGAGCCGCATCGGCGCGAACGCCGTCGCCATGTAGGTGCTGGCGGGAACGATCACCTCGTCCCCTTCGCAGACGCCCAGCGCCTTGAGGGCCAGGAACAGCGCGTCCGATCCGTTGGATACCGCAACGAAGCCCGGCGCGTTCAGGAAGCGGGCAAATTCCCCCTCAAAGGCCTCCACGAAGGCGCCGCCGGAATAATCCGCGGCGGCGCAGACGCGCTTCACCGCGTCCATGATCTCCCCTTCCATGCGCTCGGTATGCGCCTTCAAGTCGATGAACGGAATTGTATTACTGGCCATTGGCTCGCATCCCTTCCGGCCTGTCGCCGCGCCCCCGATTCAAAAAGACGCCCGTCGCCGCAAACCGGGGCTCGCCTTCGCAGTTGTACCGCACGAGCACCTCAAAGGAGTCTCCGATATAGCGGTTCAGCACCGATACCGGGCAAACGGCGATAAACCCGCCCTGGTCGTAATCCACGCCGTCCCGCCAGAACTGGTTGGTGATCTGGACGCTCTCCGTGCAGGCGGTATTGACCCTGAACAGATCGCCGGTCTGGTGGCTGAGGAGGTATACGCAGTTTTCCATTCCGACGGCAGGCACGCCCCGCCGGATATTTGAGCCCCGGATCAGCAGGGCATTCCTGTCCGGAACCACGCTTTCAACGTGGCACTCCACTGCCTGGTCATACTCCAACGGCTCGTCCGAAAGCACGGCCCCGGGCTTGATGGTCTCAGACCCGTAGTAGTAATCCTCCGAGAATTTGACCACGACGACGCTGTCCGACTCCGCAACGCTGCCGCCCTCCGGGAAGCAGGGCATGTCCAGCGCCATCTGTTCCGCCGCCATGATTTCCCCGGCGGTTGGCAGGCGATAGCTGAGCCCGTTGATCTCCATCACATTGGTGATGAGATGATTCGTGCTTTCGGCGTCGAGCACGCGCCCGAACAGGGTGCGCCCTATGGTCTCCCCCTCCAGGCATCCGGCGTTCAGGGTGATTTCGGGCACTCCGACGAATACCAGCGTCTTGTCCTCCGCCTTAAGCCCCGTTTCCCGCAGGCGATCAACCACCTTCGATGCCAGCGCATTGTCGGCGGCGTTCCTGACGTCGTCGGTGTACATCAGCCTGAAGCTCATGTCTCCGGCTTTACAGAGCCCGGCCAGCATCGCCAGGGCAATGATGCAGAGCGGCAAGCGGCGCATCCAGGCCCCCTCAAAATCCCGGGCCCACTGGCGGGCCAACACCATCGCGCCGCAGGCGTTGAAGGCCGTCACGAAGGTAATCGCCAGGTCCGTGCGCAGATAGGCGCGCCTGCCGACGACGATCGTCATGGCAAACGCGCTCAGCTGGAGCAGCAGCCATCCCAGCAGCGTCACCAGGCCGCGCCCATGATCCCCGGTTTTGATCCACCGGAGCACCGCGGCCAGCAGGAAAAGGCCCGCCGAAATGGAATACATCGGCGTATCCAGCCTGCCCTCGCTAAACAGCACGCTGCCTATGGAGCGCAGGATGCTCACCACCACGCCCGGCAGCGGCACATTGCCCCAGAGCACCTGGGAGGTCAGGTATTCGTAGGGCGCCATGCCGCGCTGGAGCAGCTTGTTCAACGCAAAATAGCCTGCCAGGGCAATGGCAAACACGCCCGCGTGCCGCAGGGCCCTGTGCCACAGCCGCACCGATCCGTCGATCCGCCCGCAGATGAAGCAAAGCAGCACATGGCCGACGCACAGCGCAATATACAGCGGCACAAAGGCCTGATACACCGAAAAGGCGCAGAAGACGAGCAGCGCCTCCGCCAGAAGCCAGCGTCTTTGGGGGAAATACTCCGGCATCAGCGCCGCGACCTCCACGAGCAGGAGGGCGAGCATCACCTGAAATGACTGATAGGAAAAATACAGCTGCTCGATCCAGTTGGGCGTCAGGAAGACGAGCAGCGGCAGACCGCACAGGAGCCGCCCGCACTGACCGCAGACGGCCTTCCACACCATGAAGCACAGCAGGGCGCCGGCGGCAAGCAGCGCCAACAGCGTCAGGTACCCGCTCACATACGGGGTAAACCAGCGCATACCCGTCAGGCGGTTGAAGTAGACGATGCCAAACCGCCCCAGCTGCATATCGTTGAACTCATCTCCCGACGTCGCCAGCTTGATGATGCTGTCCATCCGTACATTGTCGGACAACAGGAATCGATACAGCGCCAGGATCAGCAAAAGCCACGTCAGGCACAGCGCCCACCTGTTTTCATAAAAGAATGCCTTAAGGTCCTCTTTCAATCGTTCCAAATACATACCTCTTATCTATGCTTATGTATGCCCTGCCCCGGGCGGGCACGCGTTCCCAAAGGGTCTGCATGCCCGCAGCGCCAGGACCAGGCCGCGCCTCACTCGAACAGGCTGTTGTGAAGGTAGGGATTCAGCGGGCCCTCGGCATACCGCTCCCGGGGGAAGGGCAGGTAGGGAATGGAATTGAACTGCTCGCAGACCTCATCCGCCACGAAGCCGCCCAGCTCGGTCAGGCGAACCACCTTGCCGGTATCCTCCAGCAGGCCGTATTGCTTCAGCAGCGCGACCTTGGTCTTGAACACGTCGTCAAACTCAAAGCCGGAGCGGGCCTTGAATTCGCTCTTGCGCACGTCGCGGTTTTTCAGCGGCAGCACGATGGCCCAGCGGGCCTGCTCCTCCGCGGAGCGCACCAGGCCCCGGTTGATCGGCAGCTTTCCGGCGTCGATCGCCTCGTAATACTCCTTGAAGTACTGTGTGTTGATGTCAAAGCGATCCCGATAGCTCGAAAAGCCCGTCAGTCCGAAGCCCACCTGGTCGTACTGGTTGCAGCACTGGTTATAGGCGTAGTGGCTGAATATGGCCCTGTTGCGGGTGTATACGCGGCGGAGCCGCTCGTTGAAGCCGTGCGCGTTGAGGATATCGATGGCCATCTGCTTCATCATCATGGTCGTCTTGAAATCCGGGATATCGGTGGAGCCCTCGCCACGGTGATAGCGATTGATGATGCCCTGGAAATCGCCGTAGGCCTGCACCTTCAGCCGGTACATCTGGATTTCCGCCATGGGCAGCGCCACGGCCTTTTCGATGACCTCGATCCAGTTGTCGATCGTCTCGCCGGGATGGCCGTAGATGAATTCGATGTTCACATTGAACCCGTAATCCATCGCCTTGTAGACGGAGTCAATGCCCTCCTGGGCGTTGTGGGGGCGATTCATCAGCCGAAGCACGTTGTCGTCCAGCGACTGAAGGCCGATGGTCAGCCGGTCGATGCCGTGTTCCTTCATGATGCGGCACTTCCGGGTGCCGTCCTCGCCGTTGATGGAATTCGGCCCAAGGTCCACATTGTACTGCTTGCAGGCGCTGAAATCGACGCGCTTGTCAAACTCCGTCAGGAAGTGCTCCAGGAGATCCGGGGGCAGGGACGTGGGCGTTCCGCCGCCCAGCAGTATCGACCTCGGCCTGATCTTCTTCAGGCCGAAATACTTCAGGTAGATGTCCATCTCGCGGATCAGGTAGTCGACATACTGCCGCTTCTCCAGCAGGCGCTCCCCCGTCATGCCGGGATAGTGGCAGAAGGTGCAGTGCTGGATACAAAACGGAATGTGGACATAGATGTCCATCAGGCCGTCCGCGGGCTGGGTATAGGTTTTAAAGTATTCGTCGATGTCGCACGGATCGTACTGGGTGATGGGAGGATAGTGCACCGAGGGCACAAAATCACCGTCATCACAGATCAGGCCGAGCCTCTGGCACGCCTCAACCCTGGAAAAGACCTCCTCTGCATGGGCGATCAGTTCCATCTTTCGTTCCCTGGAAATCATACGCGAGCCTTCCTTTCCTGTCTCATCGCTAATATACCTTTCCAACGTTACAGCTCAGCGTCGACACTGTGGAACCCCTCCGACCCCGCCTTCAGCGGGGCCACCTCCTCGAAGCGAAGCAAGTCCTTTAGGACTTTCAGGGGAGGCTGTTTGAATCATAGTGCGGTAGATAGCCTCCCCTGAAAGGGGAGGTGCCGAGCAAAGCGAGGCGGAGGGGTTCCGAATAATCAGGACTCTGAGCTGTAACTTTCCAACGGAAAAGACTCCGCCGACAACTATCTGCGCAGCATCGCCTTGAGCATGGACGGCTTTTCCGTTGGGAGAAATGCCGCAATCGCGCAAAACTGCTTGTCCTGCCCCACCAGCGCCTTCAGGCGCTCCATCCAATCCTCCGGGGTCTGGACGCCCTGCAGGGATTCCTCAAGGGTCCCGTCGGACACCGTGGCGGCCAGGCACCTGCTGGCGGTCAGTATCACGGTCCTGCCCTTGCCCATCTCAAAGGGCGCCTCCAGCCTGGGGGCGTAGCGGACGCCCGACCCGATCAGGCTGGCCTCGCCGGGATCGGACCGATGCAGCAGCCTGCCGTCTTCGAAGTGATAGGCGGCCGAACCGCCGGAGATGAGGAAGCGCACCCGCCCCTGGTCGATAAAGGCAAAGGCAGCGTCAAACATCTGGGGCGCGTCGTTTCCGCCCCGCATCATCATCAGGTCGTTGTTGGCCATGGTGGCGATGGTGCCGATCGCCCGATCCTCCAGCGAGGGGCGCTTCATGTAATTGTCTATGATCGACCGCGTGACGCGGCTCGAGTATTCCGAATCCTCGTCGACGCCGTACTCAGTAGTCGTTGCGATGGTCATCCTCGGGCCCCTTACGGCGAGCTTTACGCCTGAGCGCTGATCGTCCCTGTAGTTTATCCCCCGATACGCGCAATAAAGGTCTCTTTCCACCCTGCATACCCTCCTTTTGCCTCAATGACCTGGGATCCACGACCTCCGGCGCGACGTAGCCCTCGTCCTCGCGGAAGATCAGGGCGAACCGCTGGGGCGTCTCCTGCCAGCGATCCACGAGATGGAAGCCGTAATAGCTCAGCTGCGCGATGATCAGCTCCTGGCGGATGCCCGGGCCGTAGTACGGCGGAACGCCCGCCTCCGTGACGGCGTTGTCCACGATGATCAGCCGCCCGCCCTTGCGCAGCGCCTTGTGAATGCTCGCGATAAAGCCGTCCTTCACGAATTCGATATCGGTGATGTACACCGCGTGATAGGCGGAGCAGATGTAGATCGTGTCGACGCTCTCCGCCTCCAGCCCGGCGTCGTTCATCCGCGTGATCATCGGCCGGATGTTGGATATCCCGTTCTCCTCGACAAAGGCCTTCAGGTAGCTGAGCGCGCCCTCGTTGATCTCGGTGGCGTAGACGATGCCCTCGTCCCCCACCATTTTGGAAAACTGCCATGTAAAGTACCCGCCGCCGCAGCCGATGTCCGCGATCCGCTCGCCGGGGCGAATCCCGCAGAAGCGCATCATGTTTTCGGTGTGCTCCCACAGGTTTCGGTTGGGGTTGTTGAAGATCAGGTACTCATTCCACTTGTTCAACCGGGCAAAGGGAAATTCCGTGCCCGAATACTCGTAGTTCACATCGATCGAGGCGTTCGGATCGTCCGGCACGGCCAGGTCGAACTTGTAGTAGAGGTAGGTCTTCAGGTTCTCATAATCATTTGAGCACCAGAAGTCCGCCCACGCCCGGGTGAAGCTGTCCGCCGTCATGGCCTTGCGCGCCGCCTCGTCGGCCAGTCTGTACTGTATGAGCCACATGAAGGCCGTGTAGTCGTCGCCGATGCGCTCCAGGGGCCAGAGCGCGTCAAAGCCGTCCCAGGCCTTGCGCAGTTTGGCCTCGTCGTTCTGCATGAGGCCCTCGTACATCACGCGGCCCACCCGCTTGCCCCTGCAGGTGTACCCGGAGGTGGAGGTGCCGATGATACGGTAGCGCACCAGGGAAACGGGCGAATGGATCATCAGGCGGTTGGGGGCGTCTGAAGCCGGCAGATCGCTCTCCCTGGGCGGAATGTCGGTCATCCTGAACACCAGCACGTAGCGCTGGGGCGTGAACTGGAAGGTGTCCTCCAGCTCAAAGCCGTAATACCAGAGCTGGGCCGCGATCAGCCGCTTGTTGATGTAGGGGCCGTGGTACGGCAGGTTGCCGCCGGTGACCAGGTCATTGTCGACGATGACCAGCCTGTTGCCATTGTCCCTGAGCGCATGGCGGATGCTGCCGACGAACACCTCCCGCTCGGCATCGGTAAAGGCTGCGTATACATTGTGATACAGCGAGCACATGTAGACGACATCCACATGGACATCCTCGGGAAGGCCGATGCCGTTGAAGGAGCTTTCGATCACCTCGACATTGCCGATCCCGTTTGCCGCCACGTATTTCCGCAGGAAAGCCAGGTGCCGCGGATTGGTTTCGCTGGCATACACCCTGCCGGTGTCCCCCACGATTTCGGAAAACTTGAAGGTGAAGTAGCCGGGGCCGCTGCCCACGTCCGCAACCCGCATGCCCTCCCGCAGGCCGACCTTCTCCAGGTTGTGCCGCGTATCCTCCCAGCGCTCGCGATCCGGGTTGTCGAACAGTATAAAGTCCTCCAGGTAGCGCATGCGCGCCTTCATGGCCGTATTGTCCTGATCCTTTTTGTATTCCACAAAGTGATACTTGTAGTCCAGGTAGGTTTTCAGGTTGTCATAGTCGTTGTCGGAGAGCTCGTGCCAGAAGCTGTAGATCAGCGGCGAGGAGAGCATCTGCTTTTGGACCTCCTCAGGAGAGATCCAGAATCGGCAGATCCACTCCAGCGCCGTGTATTCGCCGCCGAAGTTTTCATTGGGTATCAGCTCTTCATAGATGGCGATCGCCTTTTCCAGGTAAACGGGGTTTTGCTCCTTCAGGTATTTCTTCATCAGCCTGGCCGCTTTTTTGCCACCCTCCGTGATATCAAAGGAATCCAGGCTGCCCAGGTGAACGAGGGATTGCTGGTTTTCGATCTCGATCATCAGCGCCTGCTGCCTTGCCGCATCCATGAAATTATATCTCCTTTCCCATCAGCTGCCTGTGATACAGCTGGTAATAGAGCCCCCGACGGGCCATCAACGCATCATGCGTCCCGTATTCGCCGATCACGCCGTCCGAGAGCACCGCAATGTGGTCGGCATCCCACACGGACGACAGCCGGTGGGCGATGACGATGCAGGTTCGCCCCGCCATGGCGGCGTCCATGCCCCTCTTGATGCCGTCCTCCGTCTCCGGGTCCATCGAGCTGGTCGCCTCATCCAGTATCAGCACCGACGCGTCACGCAGGAGGGCGCGGATCAGGCAGATCATTTGCAGCTGACCCTGGCTGAGGCTGTCCCTCACGCTGCCCATCGGCGTATCCAGGCCCTGGGGCAGCCTGTCGATGATGCCCTCGGCGCCGATCTCCCGCAGCGCCCGTTCGACCCGCGCGCGGTCGACGCCCTCGCAGCCGTACATCAGGTTGTCGCACAGCGACCCCTCCACGATCCGGGGCTCCTGGGGCACCACGGCAAAGCGGCTGCGCAGTTCCGCGGGGTCCATCTCCCGGATCTCCCGGCCGTCCAGCCGAATCTGCCCCTGATAGCCCGCGTAGAACAGCAGCAGCAGCTGAACCATCGTCGTCTTTCCGGCGCCGGTCCTGCCCACGAGGGCCAGGCGCTCCCCCCGCTTCAGCGAAAGGTTCATTCCCCGAAGCACGGGCATATTCCTGTGATAGGCGAATCGAACGTCTTCGAAGGCCAGGCCGCTCTCCCCGTCGCGCCGCGCCCGGACCGGGCCGCGGGCGGACGCGATCTCCTGGCGTTCACTTGCGTGATCGATCAGCCGGAACACGCGCTCCGCGCCGGCCATGGCGTTCTGGGCCTGCACAAAGTAATCGCCCATGGCGTTGAGCGGCTCCATGAACTGCCGGGAATACATGATAAACGCCTGCATCGTTCCCACGGTGATGACGCCGGACAGTATCCGCGAAGCGCCGAAGCTCACCGTCAGCAGGAAGTTCAGGTTTCCCAATACCAGCATGAGCGGACCCAGCATGAATTCCAGCCGGCTCGCCCGCAGGCAGCGGTCGTAGTAGGCCCGGCTGAGGCCCTCCATGCGGCGGTTGTTCTCCTGCATGCGCCCGCCCGCCTTGCAGGCGCGAAAGGCCTTCAGGCTCTCCTCGACGTGGGTGTTCATCTGTCCGAGGGCGGCCTGTCTCTGCGACAGCAGCGGGAACACCAGCCCGGACAGCATGCCCATGACGACGACGGACAGTACGCCCGTGCCCACCGAGACGGCGGCCAGCGAGGCGCAGCGCGTGAACATGATCACCGCGCAGCCGACGACGACCACCAGCGCCGACACCAGCTCGATAAAGCTTTCCGTAAAGGCCCCCGCGGCCAGATCCACGTCGTTCATGATGCGGCTCATCAGGTCGCCGTGGCGCATGCGGTCAAAGGCGGCCACCGATACATCCTCCAGGTTCGAGAAGGCGTCCCCACGCAGCCGCCTGGCCAGGTTCAGGGTGATCCTGGCCGATATCCGGCCCTGGGCGCAGCCCATGACGGCGTTCAGTATGACAACGACGGCGAAGATGCCGAGACTGACCGTCAGGGCGGCGTAATCCACCCGCAAGCCATTGGAATAGGTAATGGCGTTGACGGCCGATTCGATGATCAGGGGAATGGCGATCTCGCAGGCCAGGTTCAACACCAGCAGCGCCAGCATGCCATAATACAGGCCGCGCCATTCCAGCATATACCGGTACAAACGCCGCAGTATTGCCAGGCGCGAGCCCAACGGCACGTCCCTGATCGGTTTTTTCTCAGCGTATATGTCCACAGCGTATCACGTCATCCTTCTGTCCTGGACCGCGCAAATGCGCCGATACAGCGGGCTTTCCGCCCGAAGCGTTTCGTCCGTGCCCTCGGCCTCGACCCTGCCTTCGTTCAACACCAGTATGCGGTCCGCCTGCAGCGCGCTGAACAGCCGGTTGGTGACCAGCAGCAGCGCCATGTCCGGGTAGGCCCCGCGCACGGCGTCGAACAGCGCCCGCTCCGTCTCGTAATCCAGCGCGGAGGTGGCGTCGTCCAGCACCAGCAGGCCGGGCCGTCCCGCCAGGGCCCGGGCGATGGTCAGGCGCTGGCGCTCGCCCCCGGACAGGCTCTTGCCCATGGAGGCCAGCGGGGTATCGAGTCCCGCCGGCTTGTCCGCCAGGTAATCCTTCAGCTGGGCGACCTCCAGCGCGCGAAGCACCTCGCCCTGCGCTATGCCCTCCCGGCCAAAGCGCACGTTTTCCTCGACGGTGCCCTCCAGCACGTCCGCCTGCCTTTCAACCAGAGCCACGGCGCCGAGCACGTCCTCCGTTCGCCAATCGCCGATGGGCCGTCCGTTCAGCAGGACCTGGCCGCCCGTCGCGTCGTACAGCCTGGCGCACAGGTCCGCCAGCGTCGTCTTCCCGCTGCCAATCGGCCCGATGACGGCCAGCGTCTCCCCCGCGCGTATGGTGAAATCCACCCCGTCCAGCACCTTGCCGCCCTCCGCATAGGCAAATGACACATTCCTGAAGGACAGCGCCCGGAACGGGCCGTCCAGGCGAGCCTGGCCCTCCGCCAGGTCGGGCCGGATGGACAGTATGCGCCGGACGCGCCTGGCGCTGGGCTGGGCCTCCGTGAGCTTCCTGTACATCAGGCCCCCCGCCATGATCGAAAGGAGTATCTGCTCCGAATAGGTGATGGCGGAAAGCACCATGCCCACGTTGATGGCGCCTTCCGACAGCCGGTGGCCCGACAGCCACAGGACGCACGCGACGGCCATGTTCATCAGCAGCATGATCACCGGATTGAACACGGCCACCAGCCTCTGGACCCGGTAGGACGTGTCAAACAGCGCATCGTTGCGCCGATCAAACCCGGCTTGCTCGACGGCCTGCGTATTGCTCATCTTGGCCAGTGTGAAATTCGACAGCGCCGTTTGCAGCCTGTTGTTCATGGCGTCGACGGCGGTTCGGACCCTGGCAAAGCCGGGGGCGGTATGCCGGATGAACAGCGCCATCGCCACCAGCTGCACCGACACAAAGGCGACGAACATCAGGCCGAAGGTCGGCGCGATCCTCCACATCATCCCGATGCCCCCGACCATCAGCAGCAACGGCTCTACCACCAGCAGTATGATCGCGCCGATCAGGGAGGCGCACTGGTCGATATCCGAGGTCAGGGTGGTGATCAGCGTGCCGCAGCCAAGGCCGGCGACCTGGCGCACCGAAAGCCCGGTGATGTTTTGATAGGTCTCGTTGCGAAGCCGGAGGGCAAAGCGCTGGCCGATGACCGCGCAAAGCAGGTTCGCCCCGTAGCCGAGGACGCCCAATGCGACGCAAACCGCCAACATTCGCAGCCCGTTGGCCCTGACATAGTCAAGGCTTCCCGCCAGCACGCCGTTGTTGACGGTATTCTCCATCATCCTCGGCAGCCACAGCTTCAACGCGCATTGTCCCGCCGTCAGCAGGATGGCGACGATCACCGCGATCCTCTGCCGGAAGAGGCGTCGAAGCATATACACAAGGTCTTTCATTTGTTATCCTCAAACGGTTGCCGCAGCCTGACCGGTTGTCCCGAAGCCGCCGAGGCGGCGGCCTCAAGGACGCGCATCACACGCATGGCCTGATGGCGCGTGACATGCACGGCTTCCTCGCCGCGAACGGCGGCGCAAAAATTTCGCAGGTATTCATGCCTGCTCACAGGCTGTGGCGCCATGTCGATGCGGCGCACGGTCGTTCCGTCCCGTTCTGACATGATTGACGTATGTCCCGACGCGCGCCGTTCCGCCGGCCCGTCGCTCCAGGAAGTGCATTGTACGATCCGGCAGGGTTCCCGCCAATCATCGATGATCGCCGTGCCATCCCGACCGCACAGGTAAAACCGGGGCAGGGCGATGTAGTTGCACGTGCCCACCTCGATGAACGCGCCGAGGCCGCCCGGATATTGCAGCATGATGCGAAAACCATCCTCCACCTCGTATTGAAGGACATATTCCTTTTGACAGTACAGCGCTTCGGGCTGAAGACCGTCAAAGGCCAGCAGCACCTGGTCCACCAGATGCGGTCCCCAATCGTACAGCATACCGCCGCCATGGATGCGCTGACGCCGCCAGCCGACGGGAATGCCCCGGCTTCCGTACACCCTTGATTCCAGGCGCGTCAGCCTGCCGAGCAGGTTTTCGTCGATGACCCGGCGTATGCTGGCGAAGTCCTGATCCCACCTGCGGTTCTGGTGGACCGTAAAAACCCTTTTGGCCGCGTCCGCAGCGGCGTAGATCTCGGCGAGCGCCTCGCAGCTCATGGCCGCGGGCTTTTCAACCAGCACATGCCTTCCGGAGCGCAACAGCTGACAGGCCAGGCGGCTGTGCGTATCGTTGGGCGTCGCCACCACGGCACAGTCCGCGCGAACCTCCAGCAGCGCGTCAAGGCTGTCGCAGACGTTCAGTCCGGCTTCCCGGGCTGCAAGGCGTCTGTGCGGATCGGGGTCGTATACCCCGGCGACCTCACCCAGCCCGCTCTGGCGCAGGTTCATGGCATGCCTCACGCCCATGACCCCATAGCCTAAGATTAAAAAGCGATGCATTGTCGCCTCCCGTCAGGTTATACCCTCCCACGCCATGCCCGGAAGCGAAACCTGAGCAAGTCGGTCACAGCCCACAGGATATCGTACAGGTGTCCAAACGCGCCCCGGCGGACGCCGTCGATGGAGTGAAAGGGAATGCTCTGGTTTGACCAGGACAGCTTCTTTATCTTTGCCCGAAATATCATTTCCGCTGAAAAAAAAAATCGGGCTTCTGGACAGGGGCATGATCTCGTCAAGGCGCGAGCGGCGAAACAGCTGCGTATGATTCAGGGTCGGCGTTCCCCGCATCAGCAGGGGAAAGAACACATGAAGCAGCAGCTTGTTCAGCAGTGACGCGAACCTTCGCCACGCCACGGCTTCGTAGGTTTGCCGGTCAAACACCATGACATCCAGCGTCTTGTCCATGTCCCGGAATCTGTTCACAAATTCATGGGGTTCCATTTCCAGGTCAAAGGCATCATAGACCACCCAGTCATACACCGCGGCCTTCATGCCCCTGAGCACACTGGAACCGTAGTTCAGATTGACACCGTTTTCGATGACGCGAATGTGTCGGTTCTCCTCCGCGCAGCTTCGCATCAACGACAGTGTCCGATCGGTGGAGCCATCGTCCACAAGGATTATCTCGTAGCTGTCAAACGCTTCCTTCAGGGCGTCGGCGACGGCCTGCACCGCCCGCCTGACATTGTTCTCCTCGTTGTAACCGGCCATGATAAATGACAGGGATTCATCGCACTTCCTGCACATGATGATGCCTCAAACAACTGTGGTACGGGCGCAATGTCCGCGAAAAAAGGGCATATAACCCTCGGCGCCCGCATGACGCCAAGAGCGAATGCCTGGCGTCATGCGGGAAACCGAAAACCCTCGTTCCGTGCCGACAGCGGCACGCGGATGATGGATCAGCGCTTTGTGTTGGGCTGCGTCTCCGTAAATCCGTCGGTGGAGGGCAGCTCAAACGATGCTTCGCTGCCGGGGTTGTTGAAGGTGATGTTGATGGTGAAGCCCAGCTGGTAGTCGGCGTCGGTATCGGAGGACATCAGGCTTCCGGGAACGTGCACCGCCATCTCGCCCGCATAGACGACGCCGGTAACGATGCCGTTTTCAACGGTGGCCACATAGGAGAAGTCCTGGATGGACGGGAAGGTCACGACGGCCTCCTCGTCCGCGCTGGCGTTCTCGGAAACGGTATTGAGGAAATACTGCGCCAGACCGTCGGCGATAATCAGCTTATACTCGTTGCCGTTCTTCTCGGTGTCTACGACATAGTTCCTGTCGACGGGGGAAAGCAGGCCCAGCTGAGCGATCTTGCCGGGCTCAAGCAGGCTGGAAAAATTGTTGACGAAGTTCTCCACGGTGAATTCGGGTCGGCTCTCCTGCTCCTGGGGTGCTTCAGGCTCGGCCTGGTTCTCGCCCGCATCCCGGTTCAGGCTGAACTTGGTCTTCTCGCCATCCACCTCGGTATACAGATAGTTGCCGTCCGTAAAGGTGATGATCGACTTGCCGTTGCAGGCCATCTCATAGAACATGGTGTTCTTGTTGTTGTCGATCTTCATGTTGCCGGAATAGTTGCTCGTCGTGCCGTCCATCGTCAGATCGACGTTGATGTTCGCGTCAATCAATCCGTTCTCCGTGAGATTCAGGTAGGCGCTCAGATATTCGGAATGGGCGTCAGCCAAGCAGAACGTCAGCGAAGATGCGAGCAAAACGCCAACCACCACCATAGCCAAAAGCCTGGGAAGCATGCGACTGAGTCTCTTCATGTTATACCACTCCTCAAATGTTGTATTATGAAAGATCCCATCGGATCTTGTCACCGGGTCTTACTGCGTTTGAAGCGCAGCACCAGTATCGCTGCGACGGTACAGATCACACAGATCAAAAACAGCACAAACCATCCGCTCACCACACCGTCGCCTGTGGCCAGCTTGAAGATGTACTTATGATTGGCGTCAAAGGCGTACTTCTTGATATCCCCGTCCCCAAAGGGCACCGCCTCATACCCGGGCGTGGGCGTATACACCACATTCACCTTCTTGTACAGTTCGTTGACCCGGGCGGAGATCAGGTATGCCGCGCAGCTCCACTTGCAGCTGATGATGTTGGACAGGGTGTTCGCCAGGCCGGACAGGTCCACCACGATGCCCGAAAAAAGTATCTGAGGCATCAGGCAGATCGGGCACAGCACCAGCGCGATTTCGTTGGACACGAGCGTCGATATGAGCAGGCCCATGCTCATCGCGCTCATCGCGCACAGGAACGTGGTGATCAGCGTCTCCAGCCACATAAGGCCCGGACCGAGTATCAGGCCGTCCGATCGCATGCCCATGGCGATGGCTCCGGATTCATTCATGTTTCCGAAGAATGTGGCCGTGGTATTGGTCATGAACGACAGTATTGCCGTCATGATGGCCGACTGGATCAGGCACAGCAGGCTGAGCGGAATGATCTTGGAGAAAATGTACGGCACCACACCTACGCCGGAAAAACGCTCCCGCTGGTAGATGGGGCGCTCCTTGCTGATCTCCTGTATGGAATTGAATATGCCCGTCCAGAACACAGCGCAGGAGAAGGTGAACATCATCTTCATCGTATCCTCGGTGCGCAGGAAGGGGAACGTGCTCTTCAGGCTCGTAACGCTCTTTATCCACTGCCGAATAAACCGCGTCAGGACGTTGCCCAGGTTGCCGTCGGCCTCGAAGGCAAAGCAAACCAGCAGCGCCAGGGCGACCGGCATCGCCAACAGCAATATGAGCCGACCCTTGTCGTTGACGAGCATCTCTGAATAGCGCCGGGTCATCACCGAGAACTGCCTGAACGAGCCGGACGAGCGCCGCTTCTCCTTTGTGGATTTGTCCTTGCTCCTGGCGTTGTCCTTCCTGTCCAGGCTCCGGTAATCCTTGTACCGGTTCGCCCAGATTTCGGAGCGCTCATTCAGTTCGTCATAGACGTCCGTCATGCGCTGCTTCCCAAAGAACTGCAGCGCCTGCGAAGGCGTACCGGCGAAGCAGAGTCTGCCGCCCTTGCCCATGCATATGACCTCATCACACAGGTCGATATTCTGAACCGTATGGGTGACCATGACCACCGTCTTGCCCGTGGCAGCCAGCTGCTTGAGCATGTGCATCAGGTTCTTTTCGGTGCCCGGGTCCAGGCCCGAAGACGGCTCGTCCAGGAAGAACACCTTCGGCGACGCCAGCAGCTCGACGGCGATGCTCGCGCGCTTCTTCTGCCCGCCTGACAGCTTGCTGATCATCGTATGCCTGTGCTCGGCGAGCTCCACGACGCTCAGCGTCTCATTGATCTTCTTCTGTATTTCCTTCTCCGACGTATCCGAGGGCATGCGCAGCTTCGCCGAATACATCAGCATCCTTTCAAGCGTCAGCGTATCGTAAACGATATCCTGCTGGGGCACATAGCCCATCAGGCTGCGCACATGCTTGCCACCGGTGCGTATGGATTCGCCGTTGATATACACATTGCCCGCGGACAGCTCGTTCATGCCGGAGATGCATTCCAGCAGGGTCGTCTTTCCCGCGCCGGAGCCTCCGATGATCGCCACAAAGCGATTGGGCTGTATCGTCAGGGAAATATCATCGAGGATCGTCTTGCGCTGCTTGCCCTTTTTCCTCGCCTTGTCCTTGCCCACCTGCTTGCTGACATGTTCGACGACAATGCCTACGCCGCCACCCTGTACCTGGTAATACAGGGCGTTGCCGTTGAAGATGATCGTCGTACCGCCAACGCTGATACGGTCCATGGGGTTCAGGCGCGCTTTGCCGTCAAGGACCCTCGAATTCAGCAGGACGCCGTTGGTCGACTGGTTGTCCGCAACATAATAGCTGCCGTTTTCATTGGTGATGATGCAGTGCTTCCGGGAGACCGTGGGGTGGCGGATGACGATATCGCACTTCTCATCGCGACCGACGGAACATTCCCTGATGTCCTTCAGCGGGAACTGTATCAGGGTGCTCGTGTCTATTTCAGGCGCCTGCGCCAGTATGCTGTAGACGAGTATGAGCCGGTTTTGGACATCTTTACCCACGCTGAACTGGTCGCCGTCGTTCAGCTTGTGCAGGGATATCCTTTCCCCATTGAACAGCAGGCCGTTCATGCTCCCGTCGTCTACGATATACCACTCGCCCGCTTTGTCCTGTTGAAAGGAACAGTGGGCCTTGGACACAACGCTGACGCTATCCGGAATCGATATATCGTTGACCAGACCGCCTTGACCATGATATTGGCCCCTGCCCATCGTGATCGTGTCCTTGCCAAACGCATCCAGATTATAGCGAAGCGGCGCCTCGCCCGGTAGATATAGAATTATGATATGCTCTTCCAACACATCATCCCCCGCTTCCCGTGGTTCTGTTTCAAACCGAACGCATCAACATATCCATTATATCTCAAAAAAACCAAATAAACTATATCCGGGTTAAGTACCATTCATATTTTACAATATAATCATTATCACAGCACAATTCCCGGTATACCGACAAGCGGCATTGCGGATTTCTCGGATTGCCGACAGGACAATCCGGAAATCCGCAAGTGACGCTTGTCGAAAAGCTATTTAATGTTGATTCGGATGCGGATCAGCGACCGCCCTGGTTGTAAGGCGCGCTCCCCATCGTCCAGGTGACCATGAACCGCGCATTGCCCATCCTCAGAATCGTCTTCTGATGGATTTCCGTCGGCATGTCGATCCTCCGCGTCGAATCGCCAACGTAAATGCCGTTGGTACTGCAATCGTTCACCATCATCCTGCCATCCTTCATCTGGAACACGGCATGCTTGCGGGACAGCTTTGCGTCGTCCGTGTCGATGCGCAAGTCAATGGCCACCGGCCTGCCCCTGTCGTCCACGCCGCCGCGACCGATGCTCAATTCGTTTTGCCTCATGTACGCGGAATACCTGTTTCTGGGGTTGTCGACGTCGACCAGCGTCACATTTATCTCATCGTTGTCATACCGTGGCCTCCCGCGATCATCCGGCCGGCCGTATCCCATATCTCTGACGTCGGCAGGACTCGTCCGCACCTGTGTCTTGCTGAATTGATCAGTATCCTCCTCAGGCGCCTTCTTTTTCTTCGTCAGTTTCACGATGATCAGTATGATCGCAATCAAAACGGCAAGCGCGATGAGCCCATACGCCAAATATCCCTTCCAGTTGCTCGGGGGCCAGGTGAATATCCCCTGGAGCCCCGATGTCGATTCCCCTGTTGTCGTGGAATCATCCGTCGTTGTGGAGGCCTCCGTTGCCGTAGATTCCTCCGTCGTTGCGGAGGCCTCCGTCGCTGTGGTGTCCTCCGTTGTCGAGGTGTCCTCCGTTGTTGAGGTATCCTCCGTCGTTGTTGTGGCGGCATCCTTCGTATCGGCCGTGGCTGTGGGTGCTTCCGTCGCCGCCGCCGTCGCCGTGGGCGATTCCGTCACCTTCGCCGTAGCAGTCGGCTTCGCCGTGGGCGAGTCTGTTACTTCCGGCCGCTTCTTCTCTATTTCGACAGAGTCTTCCTCTTCCTTTTTCTCGCCCTCTCCTTCGCTGCGTCCATCCTCATTCTTCTTTTCAGACTCGCCCTCGGCAGGATGATCCTGATTCTGCTCATCGCCTTGCTCTTCCGTAGATTCCGACGCTTCATCCCCGGATTCGTCGGGCTTTTCCTTATCGTCCTCGGCAGGACGATCCTGATTCTGCTCATCGCCGTGCTCTTCCGCAGGTTCCGACGCTTCACCCCCGGATCCGGCGAGCCTTCCCTTTTCGTCCTCGGCAAGGGCCCAGTTGGTTTCATTCCCGCCCGATGCTGTGCGCAGTCTCAATTCAGATCCCGAAGCGCCGCTGGCCGGCACGTGGGCCATCGCCCTGAAAAAGTGCGCCTCATTGCTCCTGATGGTGCTGACCACCCTTGCGGCCCCCGGGTCACCGGCATCGGGCCTGTCAAACACGCTGATGCCGCCGCAGCTCAATTCAGCCATCCTGTGCAGCGTGCTCATCGACGGGGCGTTCTTTGCGTTCTCTGTCCCATAAACCACCGTGTACACGGTGACGGGTTCATTGCTGATGCGCTGTATGAGGTTGTTGCTGCTTACTGCGGCCTCGTAGAGATTCTTTCCGTTTGTGATGACCGTCAGCACGGCGTGTTCACAGACGCCGTCTGCCGTCTCCAGGAAGGTCAGGGCCCTGTCGATCGCCTCAAACAGCCTCCGCTCCTGGGTATCCTTCTTGATGACCGGCGGTTCCGCGGACATCAGCTGCTGCTTGGCTCTCAGGTTGATGCCCCTCAATGCGTCCGCAATGGAGAGAATGACCCCGTTATCTTCGTTCCGCATGCTCTCAAGCAGATTCTTGATCGTCGCCCGTATCGGCTCAGTGCCGTCGCTCGTGTTGACATTGGCCGAGTCAACCAGGATCACCCAGGTCGTACCCCCGACAAAGGGCTCGACGGTATCGATGGGGATGTCGATATCTCCCGCGCTCAGCGCCAGGTCTATCGCCTTGAGATTGTTGCTCCTGCTGTAGAGCAGCATGTCGATATTGCCGCCCTCGCGCACGGCCGCCCATTGAATATCCAGCTCCGGGATGCCCCTGCGTTCCGCGACCGCAGTGGTTCCGCCGCCCAGCGCGCAGGCCGCCAGAAGCACCAACGCCATCCACAGGCACAGCCTGCGAACGCCTCGATTCCTGCCCGTCCTAATCCTCATCTTATTTGCCCCTCCTCATAAATGAATTCTTCCTTGCACAAGGCCAGCCTGTCGCCCGGCTTCAACGCATCCGACGCGACGCCGGAAGCGATCCTCTTGCCGTTCAGGTATGTACCGTTCTTTGACTTCATATCGATCACATGCCAGGTCCTCTCGCTCATGCGGCGCAGCATGCAATGATGGGAGCTGATATGGTTATCCTGAAATATCAGCGTAGCGGGCTTGTCCCTCCCGAACATCTGCGGCGCGTCGAGTTCGATGACTCTGCCGATGTATTCACCTGCCACGCAAACCAATCGGGCGCGCACTCTCTCCCGGTCCTTCGACTTCAGCAGGATGGTCGCGCCCGCGCTGTCATCATCGTCCGGCGTATCGCTATACTGCGTAAACAAGCCGTTGGTTATGGGATGAAAGCCCTTCTTCCCACAGGCGACGGCTTCGTCAATCAGGGATAAGGGCGCCAGCAGGCGCACAAAGGCATACGGGAAACCGCTTCCCTTTGTCTTGAGCCGGATGGGGTAACCGACGATTCGCTGTCCGGCCGTGCCGCCGTTTCCCGCGAGCAGGCCGTTGACGACCAGGAAGAGAATCGCGCTCACTGCCACGCTGATTTCCCATGACAGCCCCGCCGACTTCACCGCAATATACACCAGGTATGCCAGCACCCAGTCCAGCAGGAGGCCGAAAAGCGGACGTAACGAAGCCTTTCGGGGCTGCATGTCGAACGTTTCCATCTTCTCATCGGATTCATCGGACCGTGTGATACTCTTTGAGTCCTGCTCTGTGACCCTCTTCGTGACGTCAAAAGGATCCGTGAGATCCTGCGTCCCCGTGCCGCCGAGGGCCTGCTTGAGCTGTTGCATATCCCGGGTGCGCGTCTGCGGATTGAGCTTCAGCCCGTTCATGATCGCGTCGCTCACATTCCGGGAAACCGGCGGCAACCCTTCGGGAATCGCATTGATCAGCGGCTTCAATCTGTCCGCCTCATCTGTGCCGCGCTCAATGGGCGGCGGTGGGACTATGCCCGTCATCATGTAGTAAAACGTCGCGCAAAAGGCATAGACATCCGAATGAGGCCCCTGGTAATTACCGTCCCAGTTCTGCTCCGGCGGAGAGAAATTCTTGTTGTAAACCCTGTTAAACGTATGGGTAAAGTCCTTTTGAGCCGTGTATGCCGCGCCGAAATCGATCAGAACCGGGCGCCATCCGCCGCCTGACTGCTCCAAAAAGATGTTGGACGGGCTGATATCGCGATGGTAGGTTCCCTTCTGGTGCATGTAAATCAGCGCATCCATCACCGGGAACATGATTTCGGACGCAGCCTTATAGTCCAACGGCTTCCCACGCTTCTGCAGCCATTTGGCAAGCTCCATGCCCTTGAGCAGTCGCATGCCATAATACGCGGTGTTGTTTTCCTGGAAGTCAAACAGCACCTCCACGATGTTGGGGTGTTTGAGCGAACTGATAATGCGGGGTTCGCGCCAGAACTGCCGCATGGAGTTCTTAAAGGTGGCTGCTTTCTCCGGCTTTACAACGACATCATAGCTGCCCGGTTGATCGCTGCGCTTCATAACCATCGATATGGGCAGGAATTCCTTCAGGGCAATCTCGCCAAAGAACAAATCATCCGCCCGGTAGGTTATGCCAAAGCCACCCTCTCCCAACACGCCCCGGATAGTGATATTGCCATTATCCAGTTTTGCGCCATCGGGTAAGGCCCAGCCCCCCGCAACGCTGAGCGATTGCTCCGACATGATCAACCATTCCTCTCTGTGACGCCTTTATCCCATGTGAAGCGCTCGCTGCACAGGGGAATGAACATCAGCTTGCATATGACATCGTTGCCGATTTTTCGCTGCCGCAGCGTAATGCAATCGTATGCGGAAAGCGTCAATCCTTCCATTATGCTGCGCGTATCGTTCAAATAGCACAGGCAATTCCCGCCCTCCTTGGGCCTGATCGTATACTGGTTGTTTACCGGGTCGTAGAACAGCACCAGCTCTCCGCCGCCATGGATGTTCTTGTCGCTGAGATTCACCCTCCCGGGCTCGTTCCTGCCGCGTCCAATGACGTTTTCACCGAAATACAGGTGAAAGTCCTTGCCCATGCAGTCGCCGCTGATGCTGACCAGCCAGCCCACAACCACAAGCTGTTCGTCCTCGATCACGTTGGTGTGTTCGATTTCCGGGACGGTCTTCCCGCCGTCATAGGTCTTCCGATCGTTCAGGTCGCCATAGTTATGCCTCTGTTCCGGCTTGGCAGGCTCCGTCGGGCCAAAGGATTCATCCGGCACAGTCGGACCGATGTTGGCGTTGTTCATCATCCCGTTCGCGCCCTCATTGTTGTAGTAGAAATTCCGCTTGCTCTCCATACGGCAGATCCTCCAATCTCAAAAAGCATGAAATACGGAAAAAAATCACTTCACTTCGATGACAACCACCGTCGCGTTGTCCTGGTATTGATTCTTCTGCTTCTGCACCTGGCTGATGATCGAATCGGCAGCCTTCTGCGCGTCCTGTTCCAGAACCGCAACCAGCTGGTCATCGCTAAGAATACCGAATACGCCGTCCGACATAAGCAGCACGCGATCCCCGGAAATAAGCCTGGTCGGATTCAGCGTGCGGTCCAGCTCGCGAAGGTCCTCCTTGCCGATATAGGAGGTCAACGCGGCCCGTCGCCTGCCCTCTACCGGCGTGGCGCCGCCGAAGGCGGTTTCTTCATCCCTGACGCGGGCATTGACATGTTCACGGTTCAGCTGGAGCAATATTCCGGAGCGGTACAGGACAATCCGGCTGTCGCCCACCGAAATGGTGGACAGATACCCGTCCTGTATCAGCACGGCGACCAGCGTTGTGCCGCATCGCCGGCCGCGCCTGTTGATGTCCAGTACCTTGCGCTGCCCCTGAGCCGTCAGCTCCAACAGCTTTCCCTGGGGAGACAATTCGCTTTCAAGCTGTTCAAATCCATCCTCAAACGATCTCATCAGGGTCTGGCTCGCTATCTGCCCGTCATCCAGACCGCCGATGCCATCGGCAACAGCCGCCAGGATTCCCCTGCTTGCAACGGCATTGGCATTTCTCCATTCGGAAACCATCAGGGCATCCTCCTGGTCTTCACGCTTGCCAATCCATTGCGCACAACCGACGCTGTATTGGGATTGCGCCTGCGAATCCTCCGCGGCCATCGTCGCGCTAACCGATCCAATAGGCCTCTGCGCTTTGGCAATGTGCTTGCCCCTGTTCACATTCTCCGCGCCGTCCGGGGACTGGGGCCCGCGAGAACCATTCCCGCTGTTGCCTGCTCTGCGGTCAAGAACAAAGTGCTTCAGCAGCAACACCACCGCGATCAATACCGCCAGGCCCGCAATGATCGCGATCCACAGGCTACCGCCGCTTGCTGATGGCACCGGATCGGGCTTCGGAGTATTGATAACTTCGATTGGGGCCGAGGTCTGCGCCGCTTCAGCTTCGTTTGCGCTATCCGCATCGACGGCGACAGCCTCTTCCTCTGTGGCAGTCTCTTCCTCTGTGGCAGCCTCTTCCTCTGTGGCAGTCGAAGCGTCGCCGGCTTTTGCGCCATCCTCGGCCACTGTGGCGTCTACGGCTGCCGCGCCGTCCCCGTCCGCCGTCTTATCCTCGGCCTGGGCGCTGTCTGAGGATGCCGTCTTATCCCCAGCCTGGGTGCTGTCTGCGGGGGCCGTCTCATCCTCGATCTTGGTGCTGTTCCCGGCTGTCGGCTTGGCCTCGGTCCGGGCACTGTTTCCGGCTGTCGGCTTGGCCTCGGTCTGGGCGCTGTTCCCGGCTGTCGGCTTGGCCGCAGGCTGGGGGATGTTCCCGGCTGTCGGCTTATCATTGTTATTCTGTTCGGAAAAGAAGTTCCCGTCAGCCCTTTTATCCCCGTTGTTTCTCGTTTTATCGAAAAAACTGCTGTCCTTTTCCATCCTCGCCCCCCCTATCGATCTGCGCCCGCTTCGTCCTCAAAAAGGCTGATCACGATGGCGCTGTTGTTGTCCTGTCTGGGCATATCTCTGTTGTGTACCGCCTCAATGATCCGGTGCGCGCACACATCCGCGGGCCCCGGCATGAGCCTGACCAGCATATCATCATCCAGCGCGCCAAAGACGCCGTCGCTCATCAGCACGAGCTTATCGCCTGCCTGGAGGCGGAACGGGTGCGCGCATATGTCCCAAGCGGGCTCGTTCGTCTCCGTCAGGTTGTTCGTCAGCGCCTTGCGGTAGATATTGTTCCTTGCCTCCTCCCTGGGGATCCGGCCCAGGGCAGCCATCTCGTCCAGCATTTTCCCATACGTATGTTCCCGATTCAGCTGGATCAACCCTCCTGCCCGGTAGAGATAGATCCGGCTGTCTCCAACGGAGAGGAACGCGCACATGTCATTGCGGATCAACACCGCAACCACCGTTGCGCCACCGTCAATCTGTTGGGTATCCTTGAATTCCAACGCCACGCTCCGAGCGCTTTCATAGAGTATTTCAAGGCGCGTACACAGGTCACCGGCGACATTGCCCGTTTCAAAGCCCTTTTTCATCTCTTCCGTCGCAATCCTGCTGAACGCTTCGCCGCCTTCCATGCCGCCTATGCCATCCGAAAGCACCGCAAGGAAGCCCCTTCTGCCATGCTCCGATACGCAGACAGCGTCCTGCTGGATCTCCCGTCGACCCTTGTCCATTGCCGTATCGGAAATGATTTTGTATTTCATAGCATCTCACCTTTATACTTTTTCCGTGGCTCCAGGCCCCTGCGGTCGTTCCGGCAAATGCCCGTGCCGCCATTCAACGGGAAGCGTTGCGGCGCGCAGCGTCGGGGAAAGGGAGGTCAATCCAAAATCTGTCGGGCCAGGGCTTTCAGCGTCCCGTCGTCCGCGACGCCCGACGACTCCAGGCCGCATTTGCTCTGGAATTCCATCAGGGCGCTTTGCGTCTGCTTGCCAAAGTCGCCGTCGATCGCGCCGTTAAGATAGCCCAGCTTCGACAATACTCGCTGTATCCATTCGACGGACGACCCCTTGTCGCCCTTTTGGATGCCGGAAGCGATCCGCACGATGCGCTGCCACTGTTCAGTATCAATGACATCGTCTCCATTCTGAATGTGCAGCGGACCGTTGGTGAGCATGTCCTCGGTCCCGGGGGCCGGATCTCCCAGCGCTACGAACGCGTCTGACACCTGGAGCTTGTCCATGCGCGTGCAGTACATGAACATCTGGTTGAAGTTTCGTACGTTGCCCGTGCTGAACCGGGAAGCGTCCAGCTGGGTCAACGACCTGCATTCGGCAAACATCGATTGCATATCGGTCACATTGGCCGTGTCAAACCCGGTCAGGTCCAAAGCCCCGATGCTCTCGCAGCCCCGGAACATAAAGCCCATATCCGTCACCTGCTTCGTTTCAAAGCCGGCGACATTCAGCGCCCTGAGCCTGTAGCAGTTGTTGAACATCGACCGCATGCTCCGTACCCGGGAGGTATCGAAATCAGAGCAGTCCAATTCTGCGAGCTGCTCGTCCCCGTAGAACATATAGCTCATATCCGTCGTTTCAGCCGTCCGGAAGCAGCCGTTGAACGAGACGCCCGCCAGGTTCGTATAGTTGGCGAAAAGCCCCATCGCATTCGCAGGCGCGTTCACACCGCCCCTGCCCGCGACGGTCAGCTCTGCGTTGCTGATCCAGGCCATGACGCTGCCGTCGCCCGCTTCGGAGACATCCCATGCCCCCATCGGCGCGTTATCCAGGCTGTCCGCAAACGCGATATACCGCACCTCGCTCCTGGGAATGCCGCTGCCGAGAACGGCGCCCATGCGGCTTTCCACCTCTTCCCCGGTGAGCGCATCCGCGCGCATCCGCGGAACGCTCCCGGAATCGTCCCCCGCCCGCACGTTATCGGGAGCCGATTCAGGCGCCGTTTCAAAGTCCGGTCTGGATGGCGGTCCGGATTCCGGTCCGGACGACGGCTCGGACGCCGGCGCGAACGTCGGCTCGGACGCCGGTACAGACGTCGGCTCGGACGTCGGCGCGAACGTCGGCTCGGGCCTCGGTGCAGACGTCGGCTCGGACGTCGGCTCGGACGCTTGCTCCGCGACCGTCGACTGCTCCCTTTCCTCAAGGGTTTTGGTCTGGCCGTTGAAAGCTGCGTTGGCGTCGGTATCCTGGACCGATTGCGGTTCAGTCGCCTCGTTGCCCAGCCACTGCTCCGGGGTAAGACGCGCGCCGTTGGAATAGATCATCACCCGGGGCGATTGATCAAAAATGTTAATGACCGATATGTTCGGTCGGTCGGCGGGAGAATCGTCGCCCACCCTCAGCTCCGCCAGGCTTTCACACTCGCTGAAGGTGTATTCCATGTCGGTGACGTTCGATAGGTCAAGACCCGTAAACACGATGCGCTTCAACGCTGAACACCGGCAGAACATGTAGTTCATGGATGTCACGCAAGCCGTGTTGAAGCCTGACAGATCCAGCGCCTCCAATTGCTCACAGTTGTAGAACATATTGGTCATATCGATCACGAGGGACGTGTCAAACCCGGATACGTCCAGGGTCTTCAGCTTTTCGCAGCTGCGGAACATACCGTTCATGTCCGTGACACTCGACGTATCGAATTCGGAAACATCCAGCGCTTCAAGCACCGCGCAGTTGTAGAACATTCCGCTCATGTTTTCCACGTTGCGCGTATCAAAGCCGGATATGTTCAGCGAGACAAGGGAATTGCATGCATTGAACATGGCGAACATATTCGTCGCGGCGGAGGTATCCATACAGGAAGCATCCAATGCCTTCAGCGAGGAATCCATGGAGAACATCGCGTACATGTTGGTCATTTCCGAGGTGTCGAAGCTGTCGTTGAACCGTATGCTCGTGACGTTGGTATAATTCGCAAACAGTCCCCTCCCGTCCACCGGAGCCAGCACGCCACCGTCGGCCGCGATGTTCAGCGTGCCGCCGCTGAGCCAGGCCAGCACGCTTTCATCCTCGGCTTCAGAAGCATCCCAGGCGAATTCAGGCGCGCCCTCCAGGCTGCTGTGGAATTCTATGGATGTGACTTCGTCTCGGTTGATATCGCTGCCCAGCACGGTGCCCGACACATCGCTCAGCTGGCTGTTGTCCAGCACATCGCTGCGCAGGCGGTGCCCTCCGCTCAGGGACACGGGCGCGGCGGCGGCATACGACACCGGGGCGTCGTCTGTGGCTGGTTTTGTCACTCCGGTTATATCGGGTTGTGGGGACGCCGTGGCATAAACCGGCTCCGCGGTCCCTTCAGGCATTGCTTCGGAACCCGTCGCCTCGCCGCCGTTCAGCCATGCCTCGGGCGTCATGTGCGCGCCGTTGAAAACGATCGTGGCGTTCGTCTTTGTGAACATGCCCTCGGTATCCGCGCCGTCTGCGACCTCGAAGCTACGGCCCATGCGGATTTCCTCCAGCGCCGCGCAGCCGTAGAACATATGCTTCAGGGTCGTGACCCGATTTGTGTCAAAGCCGGAGACATCCAATTGCTTCAGCGATGCGCAGCCGTTGAACATGTAATCCATGGCCGTCACGTCGGACGTATCGAAGCCCGAGAGATCCAGCTCCTCCAGCGAGGTGCAGGACTGGAACATCGTGTTCATATCCTTCACCCGGGAGGTATTAAACCCGGAGACATCCAGGGTCTTCAGCTGTGCGCAATCGCTGAACATAAAGGCCATATTCGTCACGCCGAAGGTATCAAAGCCGTCGATGTCCAGCGTTTGCAGGGCGCCGCACCCATAGAACATGCCCGTCATATCGTTCGTCTCATAGGTATCGAAGCAGCCGTTGAATCGTATGCTTGTGACGTTATTGTAGTCGCTGAACAGCATATAAGCGCTTTCCGGCGCGCGCACGCCGCCGTTGCCTGCGATGGTCAGGGCGCCATCCGTCACCCACGCCTGCACGCTGCCGTCGCCGGACTCGGAAACATCCCACGCTCCCTCCGGCGCGCCTTCCAGGCTGTTCCGAAATTCAATGCTGAGAATATCGCTGCGGAAGATCGCGCTGCCGAGCACCGTGCCCGTATGATTGTCAAACTGCTCGCTCGACGGAGCATCCTCCCGAAGCCGCGGCCAGTTGAGCGAAGCCGCGGGCGTCTTCGTCAGATCGGAGCTCAGCCACTCCCCGGTGGTCATGGTCACGCCGTCGCGCTCGATCACGGCAGTCGACCTGGTGAACATATCCTCCGTGTCCACGCAGTTGCCCACAACAAAGCGCCGACTGACGAGGACCTTTTGCAGCGCGCCGCAGTTGTAGAACATGCGCTTCAGCGTCGTCACGCTCTGTGTATCAAAGCCGGAGGCATCCAGGGCCTTCAGCTTCGGGCAGTTGTAAAACATATAGTCCAGCGCCGTCACAAGGGACGTGTCGAATCCGGATACATCCAGTTCCTCCAGCGAGGCGCAGGACTGGAACATCGTGTTCATATCCTCCACCCGGGAGGTATCAAAACCGGAGACATCCAGGGCCTTCAGCTGTCCGCAATCGCTGAACATAAAGGCCATATTCGTCGCGCCGGAGGTATCAAAACCAGCAATGTCCAAGGTCTGCAGGGCGGTGCAGCCAATGAACATGCCGTACATATTCTCTGTGTCGGAGGTATCAAAGCAGCCGTTGAAGCGTATGTCCGTGGCGTTGGTATAGTTGGCGAACATGCCCGTGGCGTTTCGTGGCGCCTTCACCCCGCCGTTGGCCGCAATGGTCAGCGCGCCATCCTTTACCCACGCCATTACGCTGCCATCCCCGGCTGCGGAAACATCCCACGCCCCCTCCGGCGCGCACTCCAGGCTGTTCAAAACCTCTATTGTCGCGATGTCCGCCCGCGATATATCACTGCCCAGAACGGTGCCCGTGCCTTCGCTCAGCTGGGTGCCCGTCAGCGTGTCTTCCCGAATCCTTCTCTCGTCGGATTCCTCTGCCGCCGAAGCCACCTGCATGTGCGCCAACACCAGCAGCATCACCACGAGCATACAGCCCAACCGTCTTCTCATAACAGTATTCCTCCAACGCATCCGCTCAGATCAGAGATACACGCAGAACACAATTATTGCATTTTAGTCATTATACCATTGGTATTTATATACTGTCAATAAATCTCCATTCAAATATTTACAATTTTTATCCGGATCCACCGGATAAAAACACGACAACACGTTCCGCCCCCATGCAGCGGGAGGCGGAATGTGTTGTCTCTTGGTTTATCCCTTTTGATCTGCGGTATTATACAGCCTGATTACGCTGTTTTCCACATCGTCCGGCTCCGTGGCTTCAATAAAGTGGAGCGCGACGCCCTTTTCATTTGCCTTCTCAACGGCGGCGGAATAATCCAGATCGCCAAACGGGAACACGCATATCCCCTTCAGGTCGCTGTAGCGATCGAGGTAGACCTTGATCGCTTCCACAGACTTGTCGCGGGAAATGCTGGCGTCCCACAGGTTGGAGCCGAAGCCGACCTTATCGAGGCCTCTGTTGATGGCATCCCTGAGGGTCTGCTGCGCGGGTTGACCCGCTTCATCCGCATCCCTGTAAAGCACGACGAGCATCGCGTCGCTCTCCTGCGGCCATGCCGTATCGCCGTCAGGATGGAACACGCGGCCTTCGATGCCATACAGTCCGCACAGCTCATTGAAGACCTCTTCCGGCCTCTCGCTTTGCACGACGTGCACCGCCACGTTCGCCTCTGCGGCGCTGCGCATACAATCGGTATAATCAACGCCCTCATACGGGAACAGTATGATGCCGCCGCGCTTTTTTTCACCGTCGTAGCCGATCACGGTTTCAAGGGTTGGAACAGCTTTATCGCTGCTCGGTATGACTCGCGCGCCGTATCTATTGACACCGGCAATCGTCATCGCATCTATAATAGCCTGCGAAGCATGCGACATATCATATGCGGTCTGGCTCCATTCCACCTCAATAAAGGCATCCCTGTCGGTCGGCCACTGCGGCCTTTCACCACTGTAATGATTGATAAAGGATTCGGGCGTCGGCTCGGGCGTGGGTTCGGGCGTCGGCTCAGGCGTCGGCTCGGGTGTCGGCTCAGGCGTCGGCTCGGGTGTCGGCTCGGGTGTCGGCTCGGGTGTCGGCTCGGGTGTCGGCTCGGGTGTCGGCTCGGGCGTCGGCTCGGGCGTGGGCTCGGGTGTCGGCTCAGGCGTCGGCTCGGGTGTCGGCTCAGGCGTTGGCTCAGGTGTCGGCTCAGGCGTCGGCTCGGGTGTCGGCTCAGGCGTTGGCTCAGGTGTCGGCTCAGGCGTCGGCTCAGGCGTCGGCTCAGGCGTCGGCTCAGGCGTCGGCTCAGGTGTCGGCTCGGGTGTCGGTTCAGGCGTCGGCTCGGGCGAGGACTCGGGCGTCGGCTCGGGCGTCGGCTCAGGCGTGGGCTCGGGCGTCGGCTCCTCCGTGGGCACCGGCGTCGGCTCCTCCGTGGGCACCGGCGTCGGCTCCTCCGTGGGCTCGGGCGTCGGCTCCTCCGTGGGCTCGGGCGTCGGCTCCTCCGTGGGCTCGGGCGTCGGCTCCTCCGTGGGCGTCGGTGTCGGCTCCTCCGTGGCCGCCGTCACGATGTTATTCTCTTCCTTATTCTTAAAATGATTCCACGCCACCAGACCGCCTGCGGCCAACACGACAACCGCCAGAGCGGCAATCAACACCCTGTGGTTATTCTGACGCGGGCGACCGTCGATCGCCTCTTCAAAGGCATTGCGAAGGGCGGCAACCGACGCATACCGGTCGTCGCGTTCCACCGCCATGCCCTTGAGCATCACAGCTTCAACCTTTGCGGGAATATCGCTTCCCATATCGCGCGGCGTCTTGATTTCCTGCTTTGCAAATCGCCTCAGATCCGCCGAATCCGGGGCCTTTCCCGTCACCAGGAAGTACATCGTTGCGCACAGCGCGTATTCGTCCACCCGGCCATCCTGCTTGATATGCTCGCTGTACTGCTCAATCGGCGCATATCCCGGCCTGAGCGTGGCCGTCAGGTCTGAAGTGGCCTCCCGGGCGGCGCCGAAGTCCAGCAACACCGTTTCATTGCTCTCCCGGTCCAGCATGATATTGTCCGGGCTGACGTCGCGATGGATGACGCCCTTTTGGTGCACCTTCTCCAGGGCCTGCATGATTGGATACAGCAGGTCATAGGCCTGCCGCCAGCCCATGCGCCCATCCTTTTTCACCATCGAATTCAGCGTAGTGCCATCAATATACTCCATGATGATGTACACTGTGCCGTTTGTCGTGTCCTCGGACGAGCCGTAGGTTTTGGGCGGAACCACATCGTATACCTGCACGACATTGGAGATATGCCCAAGGCTTACGATCAGCAATCCTTCGCTGCGCGCCCGCTCCAGACCGGCGGTGTATTCCTCTATATTCCCGGAATAGGGGCATACCGTCGTCATATCATTTTGCCGATAGGCCAGGGTCAGCGGGAAGAACTCCTTGATCGCCACCCGGTGCGACAGGTTCAGGTCGAAGCCAATATAAGTGACGCCAAAGCCGCCTCGCCCCAGCGCCCTGCCGACCAGATACCGGTTCTCCAGCACCATCTGTTCCAGCTTGCCTTCACCGTTGACCCGGTTTTGGTTATCCCAACCACATTTGGGACATCTTCCGTCGGGCTCGTCCAGCGCCGCCATGCAGTTGAAGCACCGCATCCGCCATATTTCTCTTCCCATTGTACCCTCCAGGAATCTATCGTCTATGCTCCAAAGCATTCAGTCCAAAGCAGGCCGGCTTTCCCTGTATCCCCAATTCGCGCCGTTGGCCTGAAACAGCGCGTCACATAATCGTTCCGGATCGACTCAATGCTATCCTTGCATTCACAAGTCACAATAAGACTTTTTATCAACAGATTACGCTCATAATACCACAAATTGGAATTATAGTCAACGAAATCTTTAAGAAAACAAGGCAGAAAGCAAGGCAATTCCTCACAACGCAAAGACATATCTGACGGTGTCTGTTTCGATACGGCGCAAGTCCTTCAGGAAGTCATTCATCCGATGCCGCCTTCCGGCTTTACCGTCGGCGCTTTGACCGACGACTGCGCTGCAACGGCGGATTCAGACAAGTCCCATGCACAAGTTGTTGATTGTAATCTCTTTAAAAAGCCGGGAAGCGCTCGTCGCGCGCCTCCCGGCTTTATTGATATTTCGCGGCTCCTGTCAGATCGCGGAGTTGTTCAGGTAGGCCTCCTGCTCCGGCGTCAGCCTGTCGATGGTGACCCCCAGGAACGCCAGCTTGCGGTTGGCCACCTCCAGGTCCACCTCGGCGGGAACGTCGATCAGCTTCTCCTTCAGCTCGCCCGCGTGCTCCACCAGGTACTTCGCGGAGAGCGCCTGGATGGCAAAGCTCATGTCCATGATCTCCGCCGGATGTCCGTCGCCCGCCGCCAGGTTCACCAGGCGACCCTCCGCCAGCACGTAAACGTGCTTGCCATTGGGCAGCGTGTAACCCGTGATGTTGGCGCGCATCTCGCGAATCTCCGTCGAATAATCCCTCAGCCACTTCATATCCACTTCAACGTCGAAATGGCCCGCGTTGCAGAGTACCGCGCCCTCCTTCATCACCATGAAATCGGGCTGGGTGATGACGCCGGCACAACCGGTCACCGTCACGAACAGATCGCCCAGCACCGCCGCCTCGTGCATCGGCAGGACCTCGAAGCCGTCCATGACCGCCTCGATGGCGCGAATGGGGTTCACCTCGGTCACGATGACCTTCGCGCCCAGCCCCTTCGCCCGCATGGCGACGCCCTTGCCGCACCAGCCGTAGCCCGCGACGACCGCGTACTTCCCGGCGACGATCAGGTTGGTGGTCCGGTTGATGCCGTCCCACACGGACTGGCCGGTGCCGTAGCGGTTGTCGAACAGGTGCTTGCAGTCGTCGTTGTTCACCTTCACCATGGGGAATTGCAGCTTGCCCGCCTTGTTCATGGCGATCAGGCGGACGATGCCCGTGGTGGTCTCCTCGCAGCCGCCGATCACATACTGCAGCTCATCCCGCATCTCGGTGTGCAGCATGTGCACCAGGTCGCCCCCGTCGTCGATGATGATGTTCGCGTGGTGGGACAGGGTCTCGCGGATGTGGGCGGCGTACTCCTCGTCGGTGGCCGCGTGCCAGGCGAACACGTTCAGGCCCGCCTTGACCAGCGCCGCCGCCACGTCGTCCTGGGTGGACAGCGGGTTCGACCCGGTCACGTACATCTCGGCCCCGCCGGCGGCGAGGACCTTGCACAGGTAGGCGGTCTTGGCCTCGAGGTGTATGGACAGCGCGATGCGCTTGCCCTCAAAGGGCCTGGACTTCGAGAAGTCCGCCTCCAGGCTCCGCAGCAGCGGGCAGTTGCGGCGCACCCACTCGATCTTGTTCTCGCCGGACGCCGCCAGGTTGATGTCTCTGATGATGCTCATATTCTATTCCTCCAAACGGTATTTGCGCTTGCGGTATTACAGGTTTCTGCGCCTGGCCTTCAGCTTCGCCCAGGCGTTGTAGAAGGCCATCGCCGCGATGGTGGCGATGTAGGGAATGCACTGCAGCAGCTGCTGGCGGATGGCGGTGCCCTGCAGGCTGCGCGCCAGGGCGGTGGTAAAGCCGAACAGCGCGCTGGATATCATCGCCCCGAGGGGATGGCCCTTGCACAGGTTGTTGGCCGCCAGCGCCACGTAGCCCCGCGCGCCGGAGATGTCCTGTATGAACATGGCGTTGCGGCCCAGCGTCAGCAGGCACCCGGCCAGGCCGATCATGCTGCCGGACAGCGTGGTGGCCAGCATCTGGTAGCGGGGCACGTTGATGCCCAGGCTGCCCGCGGCGGTGCTGTTGATGCCCAGCGCCCGCAGCCGGAACCCGATCACCGTGCGGTACATGATGACGAACATCACGATGGCCAGCACGAAGGCCAGGTAGTCGATGACCGTCAGCGCGCCGAACACCGTGGACAGGAACGGTATATTCCTGATCACCGGCAGGTCAAACTTGGTCAGCCCCTTCAGGTCGGAGGGGTTCACCGCGCCCTTCGTCTTGAATATGACCGAGAGCAGGAACGTCGTAAAGCCCCGGGCAAAGGTGTTCAGCGCCATGCCCACGATCATGGGCTGTCCCTTCAGCCTCACGACGAAGAAGGCCATGATCAGCGTCATACCCATCGCGACGGCCATCGCCACCGCCACCGACAGGAAGATGTTGCGCAGGAAGTAGTGGGTCAGGAAGGCGAAGAACGCGCTCATCAGCAGCGTGCCCTCCAGGGCGATGTTGAACACCTGGACCTTGCTGCACACGCCCGCGCAGAGGGCAACCAGCAGTATCGGGGTGATTTCGCGGATGGTGGAATTGATCACCTGCGCAAGGTACGTCATGCCGCCCCGCCTCCCTTCGCCTGCCTGCGCCTGCGGGCGTTGCCCGCCGCAATGCGGATCATCTTCGCGCTCATGAAGAGGGTGATGATGCCCTCGATGATGTTGCATACCTCCAGGGGAATGTCCATGTTCAGCATCATGGTGCTGCCGCCCACGGCCAGCCCCGCCAGCAGGATCGACGCCAGCAGCGTGCCGACGGGGTTCATGTTGGCCAGCAGCGCCGCCACCATGCCGGTCCAGGCGTAGCCGGTGGAGAAGATCATCTGGTCCACGTACCGGCCCTTGCTGCCCATGACCTCAAACGCGCCGCCGAGCCCGGCCATGACGCCGGAGAGGATCATCACCAGGTAGAGCATCCTCCGGGCGTTGATGCCGCCGTACAGCGCGAACCGGGGGTTCAGGCCGCCCATGCGGCTCTTGTAGCCGAAGCTGGTCTTCCTGAACAGGAACCAGGTGACGATCACCGCCACCACCGCCAGCAGGAAGCCCCAGTGCACCCAGCCCTTCATGATCGGGGGCAGCGTGGCCGCCTCGGGCAGCTTGCCCGTCTGGGCGTTCTGCATCTGGTAGACGTTCGCCTCGGGGTCGCGCAGCGGGTAGTTGCACAGATAGGCCGCGAAGTAGTTGGCGATGTAGTTCAGCATCAGCGTGGAGATGATGAAGGTGACGTCAACCCGCTCGAACAGCCATCCCGACAGCATCGAATACAGCGCGCCCGCCGCCGCGGCCGCCAGCATGGCCGCGGGGATGCGCAGCCAGCCCGGTACATTCAGGTAGTAGCCCACCAGCGCCGCCGCCATGGCGCCCAGTATCATCTGGCCCTCGCCGCCCATGGCCTCATAACCGCTGCGCCAGGCCACGCACACCGCCAGGCCGCCCATGATGATGGGGGTGGCGCGCTTCAGCGTGTTCATCAGGTAGACCTGCTTGCCGAAGGCCCCGCGGATCATCTCGCCGTAGGCCAGCAGCGGGTTCTTGCCGATGACGAGTATCACCACCGCGCCCAGCAGGAAGCTGATCAGTACGGCGATCAGCGGCTGCGTGACCGTGTCGACGACGCGCAGCAGCGTCCGCATCCGGTTGCGCTCATTGTCCATGCCCGATCGACCCCCCCACCATCAAAAGGCCCAGGCTCTTGTCGTCCATGCAGCCCCTCTGGAATTCGCCGACGATGCGGCCCTCGAAGATCACGTAGATGCGGTCCGACAGGCTCATGATCTCCGTCAGCTCCGAGGAAACCAGCAGTATGGCCGTTCCCGCCTCCCGGCGCTGGAGCATGCGGCTGTGGATGGCCTCCATCGCGCCGATGTCGATGCCCCGGGTCGGCTCGCAGCAGATCAGCACCGGGGTATCCAGGCTCATCTCCCTGGCCACGATCAGCTTCTGGGCGTTGCCGCCGGAGAGCTCCCGCATCTTTTGGGTCGTGGATGAGGCCTTCACGTTGAAGCCCTGTATCAGCTTCACGGCGTAATCCCGTATGGCCCCGGGATGGATGATGCCGTGGCTGCTGAAGGGCGCCTCGTCCTGCCGGGCCATCAGCGTGTTCTCCTCCAGGGCGCCGTCCGGGGCGCTGCCCCACACGTAGCGGTCCTCGCTGATGTGGGCCAGGCCCGCGTCGCGGACCTCGCGGACGGAGCGGTTGGTCACGTCCCTGCCGCAGACCTTCACCTGGCCGCCCGTGACCCTCTCAAGCCCCGTAATGCAGCGGATCAGCTCGCTCTGGCCGTTGCCGGATACGCCCGCGATGCCCACGATCTCCCCGGCGTTCACGTGCAGGCTGACGCTTGAAAGCACCTGGCGGCCATTGTCCACCAGCCGAAGGTCTCTCGTCTCCAGCAGCGTCTCGCCCGGCTTCGGCGGATCGATGGCATAGCTGGCCAGGGGATGGCCCACCATCAAAAGGGCCAGCTCGCTGATATCGGTGTCCGCGGTCCTGCGCTCCGCCACGACCCTGCCCTGGCGCATCACATAGATCCGGTCGGAGACCGCCATGACCTCCTGCAGCTTGTGTGTGATCAGTACGATGCTCTTGCCCGCCTTCGCCAGGCCGCGGATCGTGTCCAGCAGCGCCTCCACCTCCAGGGGCGTCAGCACGGCGCTGGGCTCGTCGAAGATGATGATCTCGGCGTTCTGGTAGAGTATCTTCAATATCTCCACCCGCTGCCGCAGGCCCACCGGGCAATCCGCGATGCGGGCCAGCGGATCGATCTTCAGCTCGTAGCGCTCGGAGATCCGGCGCACGGCCTCCACGGTGCGGTTCATGTCCATGAACGGGCCCCTTCTCAGCTCGTTCTTGAACACGATGTTCTCCGCAACGGTCATCTGCTCGAAGAGCATGAAGTGCTGCTGCACCATGCCGATGCCCACGGCCATGGCGTCGGAGGGGTTGTGGAAGCGCCGGGGCCTTCCGCCCACGATGATCTCGCCGGAATCCGGCTTTTCCAGGCCGTACAGTATCCTCATGATCGTGGACTTGCCCGCGCCGTTCTCCCCCACGATGGACAGTATCTCACCCTCATTCAGGTGCAGGCTGACATCATCGTTCGCCACGACATCGTCGTAGGTCTTGGTGATGTGCTTCATCTCAAAAACCATATCGCACACTCCTTGGCGCGGCCTCCCTTTACCTTTCCACAGGAAGCCTTCCGGCCCGCGCGCCTTCACTGAAATCGGCCCCTTGGACGATCCAAAGGGCCGTTGTCGTTCGCCTGCGATCAGAAGATCGGGAAGGTGTAGTCGTCCTCGGACGCGGGCATTTCCAGAACCAGCTCGCCGGAGGCGATGGCGTCGGCCACGGCCTTGCACTGGGCGATGACCTCCTCGGTCATGATGTCGCCGTTCAGGAAGTTGCCGTCCGCGGTGATGTGGGTCGCGCCGATGGCGCCGTCCTTCATCTCGAGCACATGCAGGCCGTTGTCCAGCGTGCCGGCAAAGAAGGCGTCGATGATGATGCCCGCGGTGACGCCGGTCTCCTTCAGCTGGGAGGACAGCACATAGGGGTTGTCCTCGCGGGTCATGTCGGTATCCTGGCCGATGGAGTAGATGTACTTGCCCTCCTCCGCCAGCTCCAGCGCGGCGTTGAAGATGCCCTCGTTGCAGGCCGCCGCGCCGCCGAAGATGTAGGTGCAGCCCTTCGCCTGCTGTTGCTTGGCGAAGTCATAGGCCGGGGCGGGATCGCTGTAGGAGTTGGTGTAGTTGAAGGTGATCTGGGCGTCCGGCACCACGGACTTGACGCCCTCCATGAAGCCCCAGCGATACTTGAAGGAGCCGGAGCCCTCGAAGCAGCCGATGTAGCCGAACTTTGTCTCGTTCGGGAAGGCGTAGCCGGCCATCGCACCCATCAGGTAGGCGCCCTGCTCCTCGTTGTAGCTGTAGGAGGCCACGCTGTCGCTGCCGGCGTCGGTGTCGATGACGGCGAAGCGGATGCTGTCGCCCACCTCGGCGGCCTTGGCGGCGGCGAACTCGGCGGACTGCCAGCCCACGCCCAGGATCAGGTCATATTCCTCGGCCACGGCGGCGTCATAGCTCGCCTGCCACTTGTCGGTATCGGGACACTCGAGGATGCGATACTCGTAGCCGTAGGTGCCGGCCAGCTCCTCGACCTTTTCAACGACCTGGGTCAGGAAGGCGTTCACGCCGACCGGGTCGCAGATGACGGCGATCCGCTCGCCCTCCGCCATGGCGGGGATCATCGCCAGGACCAGTACGAACACGATGAGCAGGGATGCGATTTTCTTCATGATACGCAACTCCTTAGATGTATTATTCAAAGCCGATCCGGCTTCAAATTCTCTCCGGGCACGGGCGCAAAGCCGAACATTTCTATAAATCCGTCATTATACCGTTCATCTTTATAATAACACTTTCCCCCCGCCCTGTCGAGTGCTATCCTTTCTTTTTTCAGTTATATTTTACGTTACGGAAATACCGAGCAATTAGGTAGCACAGCTCAGGGTCGACACGGTGGAACCCCTCCGACCCCGCCTATGGCGGGGCCACCTCCCCGGCGCGAAGCTAGTCCTTTAGGACCTTCAGGGGAGGCAACCTCCAAAAGCCTCCCCTGAAAGGGGAGGTGCCGAGCGAAGCGAGGCGGAGGGGTTCCGAATAATCAGGACACTGACCTGTAACATTCGGCGGCGCATCTGGCGGCGATAATTCTCCGCCGCCGTTGACTTGTCTTCCCGGACATGATAGAATTGATACGATAAGACGCATCACCAAAGCGACGGGAGGCAAACACGCATGGATTATACGCTGGAATACTTCCAAAAATCGGCGGACTACATACGGTCCGTCGTGCCCTGGAGTCCTGAGGTCGCCATCGTGCTGGGGTCGTTCCTGGGGCCGTTCACGGACGCCATCGAGGATCCCATCGTCATCGACTACGGGGACATACCGAACTTCCTGGTCTCCACCGTACCGGGCCACGCCGGAAAGCTGATCTTCGGGACCGTGGCGGGAAAGCGCGTGGTCTGCATGTCCGGGCGCTTCCACTACTACGAGGGCTACGACTTCGAGCAGCTGGTGATCCCGGTGCGCCTGTTCAGGCTGCTGGGCGTCAGGGCCACGATACTGACCAACGCTGCCGGCGCGGTGAACGCCGAATATCGCCCCGGCGACATCATGATCGTCTCCGACCACATCAAGCTGAACGGAGGCAGCCCCCTGCGGGGGAAAAACCTGGACGAATTCGGCCCCCGCTTCTTTGACGTGAGCCGAATGTACACCCCCGGGCTGCGCAGGCTGGCCTGGGCGTGCGGCGAGGGCAGCGGGCTTAAGCTGCATGAGGGCGTCTACATGTTCTTCCCCGGCCCCCAGTACGAGACCCCGGCGGAGATTCGCGCCGCCCGGATCCTCGGCGCGGACGCCGTGGGCATGTCCACCGTCACCGAGGCGCTGACCGCCGCCCACTGCGGGATGCCGCTGCTGTGCCTGAGCGTGATGACCAACATGGCCGCGGGCGTGCTCGACCGGCCGCTGACCACCGAGGAGATCCACGAGACCGCCGTCACCATCGCAGACCGCTTCAGCGGCTACTTGACAAAGATCATCGAACGCATCGGGGAGGTGGCGCTGTGAAGCTGCTGTTCAAAAACGCGGGCATACTGGCCTGGAAGGACGATAACTTCGACTACATCCCCGAGGGCTTCCTGGGCGTGGACGGGGACGCCATCGACTACATCGGCGCGGAAAAACCCGCCGCCCCCTATGACGCCGAAAAGGACATGCGCGGCAAGCTGCTCATCCCCGGCATCGTCAACGGCCACTGCCACGCGGCCATGACGCTGCTGCGGGGCATCGGCAGCGACCTTCCCCTGGACCGCTGGCTGTTCGAGGCCGTGTTCCCGGTGGAGAACCGCATGAAGACGGACGACTTCATGGCGGGCAATCAGCTTGCGATGCTGGAGCTGCTGGCCAGCGGCGTCACCGCCTTCAGCGACATGTACATGGAGCCCAGGACCATGATCGAGCTGAACGATCAGGTGGGCATGAAGGTGAACCTCACCCGCGTGATACAGGCGTTCGACCCCGCCGAGCCGCCGGAGAAGAACTTCCGCGTGGCGGAGTCGCTGGCGCTGTTCGACGAATTCCACGGCAGCCAGAACGGGCGCGTGCGGGTGGACTTCGGCGTGCACGCCGAATACACCATCAACGACGCCGTCACCCGCTACTACGCCGACAGGATCCGCCCCTACCGCCAGAAGGGCGCGTCGGTGCAGATACACCTGTCCGAGACCCGCAAGGAGCACGAGGAGTGCATCCAGCGCCACGGCATGACCCCCGCCGCCTGGTTCGAGGCCATGGGCATATTCGACCTTCCCGCCGCCGCGGCCCACTGCGTGTGGTGCACCGACGCGGACTTGGACATACTGAAGGCCCACGGCGTTCACCCGATCCACAACCCCACCAGCAACCTCAAGCTGGGCAGCGGCTTCGCGCCGGTGACGCAGATGCTGGAGAAGGGGCTCGAGGTTGCGCTGGGCACCGACGGCGCCGCCAGCAACAACAACCTGAACATGTTCGAGGAGATGCACCTCGCCGCCGTCGTCACGAACGGCCACCTGCTGGACCCGGAGCTGATGCCCCCCGGCACGGTCCTGCGCATGGCGACGATGAACGGGGCGCGCCTGCAGGGCCGCGGCGACACCGGCTGCCTGGCCGTGGGCAAGAAGGCCGACATCGTGGCCGTCGACATGGACCGCTCCCACCTCTACCCGGCCTTCGAGCCGCTGCCGATGCTGGTGTATTCCGCCCAGGCCAGCGACGTGGTGATGACCATGGTAGACGGCAGGATACTTTACGAGAACGGCGAATACCTGACCCTCGACCGGGAAAAGGTGATGTTCGACGCGAAGCAGGCCGTGAAGCGGCTGTATGGAGGTGTGTGATATGGATAGGCAGGACAGGGGCCTTCCCTTCATGCTGCAATATGAAAACGTCGCCTGGTTCGACGGCCGCGAGGTGCGCATACTCGACCGCCGCGTCTACCCCACGAAGGTGGCGTTCGTGACCTGCAAGACCCACCAAGAGGTTGCCCGGGCCATCGCCGACATGGTTACCCAGAGCGCCGGTCCCTACACCGCCGCGGCCATGGGCATGGCCCTCGCCGCCCACGAATGCCGCGACCGGAGCGCCGCCGGGCAGCTGGCGTGGCTGGAGGACGCCGCCGACGCCATCAGCCACGCCCGCCCCACCACCGCCTCCCGAATGAAGATCATCACCGACGGCTGCCTCGCGGCGGCCCGGCGGGCGATCGACGCCGGGGAAGACGCGGCCCAGGCCATCATGGACCACACCATCGAGGCCACCAACCTGCGCTACGGCAAGATCCACCGCACGGCGCAATACCTCGTGGACATGTTTCCCGACGACGGCACGGTCATGACCCAGTGCTTCGGCGAGACCATCGTCGGCATGATGCTGAAGGAATGCAGGGACCGGAACAAGGCCATCCGCCTGTTCTGCCCCGAGACCCGCCCCTACCTCCAGGGGGCGCGGCTGACCGCCACCGTGTGCCGGGACATGGGCTTCGACGTGACCGTGATCACCGACAACATGCCCGCCACGGTGATGCAGAACGAGGCCGTGGACGTGTTCACCTCCGCCGCCGACGCCATCACCCTGGACGGCTACGTGGTCAATAAGGTGGGCACCTTCCAGATCGCCATCGTCGCCAAGTACATGGGCGTGCCCTACTTCGTCACCGGCGCGCCGGACCCCGGACATCCCACCATCGACACCGTGACCATCGAGATGCGCGACCCGGAATTCGTGCTCCAGGCCATGGGCGCGCGCACCGCCGCCGAGGGCGTGAAGGGCTACTACCCCAGCTTCGACATCACCCCGCCCCACCTGGTCTCCGGCGTCGTCACCGACACCGGCATCTATACCCCCTACGACCTGCCCCGCTACTTCAAACACAGCGACGGCGAATTCGGCCAAAGCGGCCTGAACGTGTAGCCCGGAGAAGTCAAGACAGACGATCTCCAAAGAACAACCGCGACCAACGAAAGGAGAAAATACCATGAACGTCAGCGATATCCTGAACGGCTTCACTGCCGAAGCCACCAGCTTCATCAATAACCCCGACCGACTCGACGGCCTTCTCGCCGAAGCGGAAGAAAAGCTGCGCGCCATTCCCCATATTGGCGAAACCTTATCCGGCCTTCCGGTGCTGATCTCTATGGTGAAGAGCTGGATCAAGAAGGAATACGAGGTTCAACCCAAGGTGCTGGTGACGGTCGTCGCGGCCCTGCTGTACCTGTTGAAGGGAAAGGACCTCATCTCCGACAAGATCCCGGTGATCGGCATGACCGACGACATCGCCGTGCTCGGCTTCGCGCTGAAGCTCATCGAGCCGGATCTGAACGCCTACAGGGCCTGGCGGGATCAGGCCCCGCAGGCATAGGGCGCGGTATATCAGGGTATCTGTTCGGTCCTGCCAGGGAAGACGGAACCCCTCCGCTTCGCTTCGCTCAGCACCTCCCCTTTCAGGGGAGGCTTTCTTACTTCAAATGCTTACGATCAAAAGCCTACCTTGGAAGAAGTAGCAACCTCACTTGAAAGCACATCCCAAGACTCTCCTTTCAGGTAACACTGTCAACTTAAGGAGCGGCTTCTCCAAAACCCTTCCCCTCTGGGGTAACACTGTCAACTTTAAACAAGGACGTAACAAAGGATGAAGAAAGAGGAGGTGTAATAATGCACTAAATCTACCAGTAATAGTTGGTATATTTGAGTATTGACAATAACATAAACATAACACAATTGAAGTAGGT
>JAZTZK010000194.1:0-5976 GCA_045637485.1 Clostridia bacterium | reverse complement strand
TCAGATAGATGATCGGTCGTCCCGGGACCGGAGATTTTTACAGCCGCTTCGTTTACAGCACGAAGCGGCTCTGTTATAATGTGCGGGATACGAACGCAGAGAGGATGCTCATCCATGAAAACCTCCGCCCCATTCCCCTGGCGGGACTTCATACGGCGCGTGGCGGTAATTGCCGTGCCCATTGCGCTGCAAAATCTGCTGACCACCACCGGATCGATGGTGGATACCATGATGATCGCCTCGCTGGGCAACACCCAGGTAGGCGCGGTGGGGCTTTGCGCCCAATTTTCGTCGCTGATGTTCGCGGGCTTCTGGGGGTTCGAGGGCGGCGGCATGCTGTTCTTTTCCCAATACTGGGGCGCGGGAGACGACGACGGTATCAACCGGGCCTACGGGCTGACGCTGACCTGCATGATGTCGGTGGGCTTTCTTTTCTGCGTGATGGCAACCCTGTTTCCCGAAACCGTAATGCGGCTCTACACCGACAAGCCCGCCATACAGGCGGTGGGCGTGGAATACCTGCGCATTGCGGGCTTCTCCTATCCGCTGATGGTGTTCTCGATGGGCATGGCGGCGCTGCTGCGCTGCACGGACAGGGTGCGACTGCCGCTGTACGGCTCGCTGACCGGCGTGGCGGTCAACATCGTGCTGAACTGGGTGCTGATCTTCGGCCACCTCGGCATGCCCGCCATGGGCGTGCGGGGCGCGGCCACCGCCACGGTCATTTCACAATGCGTGAGCATCGCCGTGGTCATCGTCACGGCGAAGCGCAGCGGTCACCGCTACCTGCTGGCCTTCAGCCGCCATTTCCGCTGGAACCGCGCACTGGTCCGCTCCTATTTCAAAAAGTGCTTCCCGATATTGTGCAATGAAATACTGATCGGCGTGGGCAACATGGTGATCAACGTGGTGCTGGGCCGGCAGCCGGAGGAGGCCATCGCCGCCCTGGCGGTGTTCCGCACCCTGGAGGGCCTGATCATCGGCTTCTTTGCCGGCTTCTCCAGCGCGGCGTCGGTGCTGGTGGGCACGCAGGTCGGCGCGGGCGACCCTGACACCGCCTACAGGCGGGCCTGGCGGCTTGTGTACCTGTGCCAGGGCTTCATCGCCCTGGCCGGCGCGCTGATGACCGCGCTCCACGGGCCGATACTGCGCATGATGGGCATGCGGGGCGAGAGCTTTTCCATCGGCTTCGGCCTGATCGCCATCTACGCCGTGGCGGGGCTGATCCGCATGGGCAACTGGACCATGAACGACACCTTCCGCGCCGCCGGAGACGCCACCACCGGCACGGTCATGGAGATCGCCTTCATGTGGATGCTGGTGCTGCCCGCAGTGTGGCTGGGGGGCATGGTCTGGCACTGGCCCACCCTGCTGGTGTTCGCCTGCTGCTACATCGACGAGCCCATCCGCTACGTGCTGATGCAGCGCCACCTCTTCAGCGGCAGGTGGATCCGGCCCGTCACCCGCGAGGGCAGGGCCGCCCTGGTGGGATGGAAGCCGGAGCGGTAGGTTCGGAGCGATACGCGCCTTCGCCTGCCCCCGACCGATAAACCATAAGAAAATACCGCACGGTACGGCGGAAAAGGCATCTTCAGATGCGCTGCCGTACCGTGCGTTATCTCCATGAATCAATCGATGCATTCCCTCGCGCAGCTGCCCGCCACCTTCACCGTGAGGGCGGCCAAACGGGTGCCCTCCTGCACCGCATGGGACAGGGGCGCGCCGTTCATCAGCGCGGCCACGGCGGCGGTGAAGAAGGCGTCGCCGGCGCCGGTGGTGTCCACCACCTCCACCTCCATCGGCGGGCAGTAACCGAATTCACCGGTGACGTTGTCCACGTATACCGCGCCGCGGGGGCCCATGGTGACCACCATCGAGGGGATGCCCACCAGCACGGAGTCCTTCCTAAGGACGTTCAGCGTCGCCTCGGGTCCTGCGTCGGCCAGATCCTCCCGGAACAGCCGCCCCGCCTCCATTTCGTTGCAGATGAAGCAGGCCACGTCGTGCAGGTATTCCGGGTGCTTCAGTATCACGCCCATGTTCCCCACGATGGAGTACACCGGCTTGCGGTGCTTCTTCGCCAGCGCCATCACCAGGCCGGATATCTCGGCGCTCATGTCAAAATCCAGCGCCACCGCGTCGGTGGCTTCGATGAGCGCGTCGCCCTTTTCCCTCAGATAGGCCTCCAGCGTGGAAAAATCCGGCTGGCGGGAGATGGAGCCGGCCAGGTTGCCACGCTCATCCAGTATCGCCAGCCACATGCCCATGCCCCGCGGCGCGGAGATCACGTGCGCCACGTTCACGCCCAGTGCAGCCAGCTCGTCACGCACCTGGGCGCCCATGCCGTTGTCGTCCACCATGCTGACAAAATCGGCCTCAAGCCCCATCATCTTCAGGTTTTCCGCCACGTTGCGACACACGCCCCCGGCCGTCACCTGTACGTCGCCCACGTTCCGCTCCAGCGGTATGTACCGGCTTTGGGCAAAGCCCTTCACATCCACGAATATCGCCCCAATGACCAGCATGACCTTCGCCCCCGTCGCTTTGGTATTTTTTCACCTGTTATGATTATAGCATACGAAAGCCAATCATTGCAAGCAAACGCGTGAAGGGGGATGCATTCTCCTCCAGCACCACGCGGCGGTGTTAAGTTCACCGTCACTCAACTTTTAATTCTATAATTTAATCACATACATTTAACGCTATACAACCCCAGTATATATTGACACCGGCCCTGAAAGGTGGTTTAATAATAGTCGCCTTAAAGTTCAGTAATCTTAAACTTCGCTGATGAAAAAACCATCGTTGCTCCTTCGGAGGTGATTGGCGTGAAGATCGGCAACAAAATTCGCAGGCTGCGCCTGCAGCGGGGGCTGACCCAGGAGGAGCTGGCGAACCGCTGCGAGCTGTCCAAGAGCTTTATATCGCTGCTGGAGCGCGACCTGACCTCCCCCTCGCTGGACACCCTGTCCGGCCTGCTGGAGACCCTGGGCAGCGACCTGCCCACCTTTTTCAGGGAGCAGGACGAAAAGCTGGTATTCGGCGCCGGGGATATCTTCGTCAAGGAGGATCCGGAGATCATGAAGGGCATGATCCGCTGGCTGATCCCCTCTGCCCAGAAGAACCAGATGGAGCCGATCCTGGTGGAGATGGACCCCGGCGGCGAGACCGTCGAGGACGACCCCCACGAGGGCGAGGAATTCGGCTACGTGCTGGCGGGCACGATCAAGATCGTGCTGGGCGACCGGGCCGAGCGGGTGCGCAAGGACGAGAGCTTCTACTTCCATCCCAACGCCCCCCACAAGCTGATCAACGCGGGGAAGAGCCTCTGCCGGGTGCTGTGGGTATCGACACCGCCTTCGTTTTAAGGATAGGAGTTATTCGCCATGATTCAGGACATGCGCCTCATCGAATTGAAGGGGGTCTACAAGCGCTTCGGTGACACCGAGGTGCTGCACGATGTGGATCTCTACATCCGCAAATGCGAGTTTATCACGCTGTTGGGGCCCTCGGGCTGCGGCAAGACCACGCTGCTGCGCATCATCGGCGGGTTTGAAATGCCCAGCGAGGGCGAGGTGCTGTTCGAGGGGAAGGACATGACGGGCATCCCCCCCTACAAGCGCCGCATCAACACGGTATTCCAGAAATACGCGCTGTTCAATCACCTGAACGTGTTTGACAACATCGCCTTCGGCCTGAAGCTGAAGACGCCCGAACAGCTGGGCGTACGCTCAAACAGGGAAAAGAAGGAAGAGATCGAGCGCCGGGTAAACCGTATGCTGAACCTGGTGAAGATGAACGGATACGAGAAGCGCTCCATCGACGCGCTGTCCGGCGGGCAGCAGCAGCGCATCGCCATCGCGCGGGCGTTGGTGAACGAGCCGGAGGTGCTGCTGCTGGACGAGCCCCTGGGCGCGTTGGATCTGAAGCTGCGCAAGGAGATGCAGCTGGAATTGAAGGCCATGCAGCAGCAGCTGGGCATCACCTTCATCTACGTCACCCACGACCAGGAGGAGGCCCTGACCATGTCGGACACCATCGCCGTGATGAACGGCGGTCGCATCCAGCAGATCGGCGACCCCAAGGGCATCTACGACGAGCCGAAGAACGCCTTCGTGGCGGACTTCATCGGCGAGAGCAACATCGTCCCCGGCGTGATGCTGGAGGACGACCTGGTGCGCTTCTCCGACACCGAATTCCAGTGCGTGGACGAGGGCTTCGACAAGAACGAGCCCGTGGACGTGGTCATCCGCCCCGAAGACATCATGCTGGTGGGCGAGGACGTGGGCATGCTGACCGGCGTGGTGGAGAGCGTGATCTTCAAGGGCGTCCACTACGAGATGGTCATCATCTCCGGCGATTATAAGTGGAAGGTGCAGTCCACCACCATGCAGCCGGCGGGCACCCGGGTGGGCATGACCATCGTGCCCTTCAACATACACATCATGCGCCGGACCGAGATGGATCGCGTGCCCTACAACGAGCGCGTGAACCCCACAGAAACGGAGGCGAGGCCATGAAGCGCTCCTGGTACGCCACGCCCTACGCGCTCTGGATGCTGCTGTTCGCGGTGGTGCCGCTGCTGTTTGTGTGCTGGTACGCCTTTACCACCCCCGACGGCCACTTCACCCTGACCAACTTCCAGGAATTCTCAAAGCCCCGCTACACGGGCGTCATACTGCGCAGCATGAAGCTGGCGCTGTACTGCACGGCGCTGTGCCTGGTGATCGGCTACCCCACCGCCTGGTTCCTGTCGGGCCGGAACTTCAACCATGCCCAGAGCCTGGTGGTGCTGATACTGCTGCCCATGTGGATGAACCTGCTGCTGCGCACCTACGCCATGATGACCCTGCTGGACGACAACGGCGTGCTGAACGCCGCGCTCCAGGCCATCGGCCTTAAACCCGTCAGGATCATCGGCAGCGAAGGCGCGGTGCTGATGGGCCTGGTGTACAACTACCTGCCCTTCATGGTGCTGCCCATCTACACGGTGCTGAAGAAGATGGACTACTCCGTGATCGAGGCCGCCGAAGACCTGGGCTGCAACCCGCTGCGGGTGATGACCCGGGTGGTGATCCCCATGTCCGTGCCCGGCATCGTCTCCGGCGTGACGATGGTATTCATGCCGGTGGTCACGTCCTTCGCCATCTCCACGCTGCTGAGCAACGGCAAGCTGCGACTGGCGGGCGACTTGATCGACTACATCTTCAACCAGTCCTCGAACCCGAATCGCTGGAACATCGGCAGCTCGTTCTCGCTGATGATGCTGGTGCTGATACTGATCTCCATCGGCTTGCTGCGCAAGGTGGACCCGGACAGCGAAGGGGGCGGAATGTGGTGAGTGACAGAAAGGGCTTCAAAGTCTTCCGCACCCTCTGGTTGGCCCTGGTGTTGGTCTTCCTGTATGCGCCGATCGTCGTCATGATCGCGCTGAGCTTCAACGCCTCGGTCTCCCGCAGCCAGTGGACCGGCTTCACCCTCGATTGGTATGTAAAGCTGTTCCACGACCCGACGATCCTCGGCGCGTTGAGGACCACCCTCGAGGTGGCCGTGATCGCCACCGTGGTATCCACCGTGATCGGCACGCTGGGCGCCATCGGCATGCACAGCATGAACACGGGCATGGCCAACGCCCTGATCAACGTCTCCTACCTGCCCATGACCACCCCGGACATCGTCACCGGCGTATCGCTGATGCTGATGTTCCTGTTCGTCCACATACCCCTGGGCAAGGGCACGATGATCATGGCCCACATCGCCTTCGACATCCCCTACGTGCTGTTCTCGGTGATGCCGAAGCTCAGGCAGATGAACCCGAACCTGTACGAGGCGGCGCTGGACCTGGGCTGCCACCCGATCAAGGCCCTGTACAAGGTGATCATACCGGAGATCACGCCCGGCATATTCACCGGCGCGCTGCTGGCCTTCACCATGTCGCTGGACGACTTCGTGATCTCCTACTTCACGTCCTCGGAC
>JAZTZK010000193.1:0-34394 GCA_045637485.1 Clostridia bacterium | reverse complement strand
TCGATCTGAAGCTGTTCTTTGGCTTTTTATCCCAGGAGCTTCCGAAATTCGCGGGCAAACCGCCAAGTGCGTTGGAAGCCTCGGATATCGCAAGGGTTACCTCCAGGGACATCTACATGTACATGGACTATCTCTCGCTGTACATGCGCGATGACGTCGAAATTACCAATCAGGAATTGGGCAAATTGCGCAAAATTTCATCTTTGCGCAGTTTTTACAAATTCTTATATAAGAACAACTTCATCGATTCAGATCCCGCCGCGCTGGTGGATATGCCCAAGCGGCACCAGAAGCCCATCATCAGATTGGAGATTGATGAGGTTGCCCGCATGCTGGACCTGGTGGAAAGCGGCGCGCAGCAGACCGAGCGCCAAAAGAAATACAACGCGCATACCCGGGCCAGGGACCTGGCGATATTGACCCTTTTTCTTGGCACCGGTATTCGCGTCAGCGAACTGGTGGGCATCAACATTGACGACATCGATTTTTCCATCAATGGCTTCCTGGTGACCCGCAAGGGTGGCAATCAGGCCATACTGTACTTTCCCGACGAGGTCGCGCGGGTCCTGCAGGACTACATGAAGGTTCGCAAAGAGCTGAACCCTGCACCCGGCCATGAGGAAGCGCTGTTCCTGTCGCTTCAAAACCGCCGCATCACGGTACGGGCGGTGGAGATCATGGTCAAGAAATATGCCTCGCTTGCCGCGCCGTTGAAGAAAAAGCTGAGCCCTCACAAGCTGCGAAGCACCTTCGGCACGAACCTGTATCATGAAACCGGCGATATCTACCTGGTAGCCGACGTGCTGGGCCACAGCGACGTGAACACCACCCGCAGGCATTACGCAGCCATGACCGACGATCGCAGGCGCATGGCCGCGCGGCGGGTCCATGTTCGCGGCGACGAGGCGACGGACAGTGAGCCGGCGAGCGACGTGTCGGCGAATGGCCTTGATAGTCCCCTTCAACAATGAAAGCCCATTTTTGAAGGGGACTTTAGTTATATTCTGATGCTGTGCTGCTTGATTTCGCCGGTGGCCAGCGCGTCGCATCGGTTGTTGTAGGGGTTATCCGCGTGGCCCTTGACCTTGATCCACTGGATTCTGTGGATGGCATCGTATTTCAGCAGTTCCTGCCACAGATCCTTGTTTTCCACCGGCATCTTGTCGCTTTTGAGCCAGTTCCGGCGCTGCCAGTTGTCCAGCCAGCGCTTTTGGAAGGCATTCACCAGGTATGCGCTGTCCGAATACACGTTGACCTCACAGGGCTCCTTCAGTCTGGACAGCGCCTGTATGGGCGCGGTAAGCTCCATGCGGTTGTTCGTGGTGTGCGCCTCATAGCCGGAAATCTCCAGCTTCTTATCCCTGTACATCAGTATGGCGCCCCAACCGCCCGGACCGGGATTGCCGGAGCAGGCGCCGTCCGTATAGATGATCACTTTTTTCAATACTGTTTCCTCCCGGCGTCCGCGAGCTCAAAGGCGTCGAGTATGGCCTGCGCGTTATTGCCCTGGATTTCAAGGTAGCTGTCGAAGCCTTCGCCCTCGAGGTGCGTTGATAACACGTCGATCAACGCAACGGCGAAGCCATGCGCTTCCAGCGATTCGACCAGGGTTTGCGGCGCCTGCTTCTCAATCAGCACCACCTTGACATCGGCCTTTTCCAGCCGATCAAGCCACATGGTCAATTCGTTGTCACCAAAGGCCGAGCCCGTCTCCCGCTCGATCCATTCCGCGACCTCGAGCTCATAATCCCGCGCCACATAGATCAGCGCTTCGCCCATCAGCCCTACGCGTCGACCTGCGAGCGCAGCCAGCTTGTTCCGGGAGACATCCTGCAATTCTCTCAGAGCTTTTACGGCCTTGGCAGAGTTGCCGATATATTGCTCTGAATAATCCGGGTCCAGAGAAATCAGCGTCGCGGAGATGCTCTCCACGATGTGCGTTGCGCCATCCAGCGACATGTACAGGTGCGGATTCGGTCCCTGGAAATGAGGTTGCGCCTCGCCATCCGTGCGTTGCGGCGGTTCGTAGAGCTCCAGGTTGTAGAGCACCGCAGAGACGGCGGGGCCGTCTTCTCCCCAGTTGAACAGCGTGTTCTCAAAGCTCTCCAGGCCTCGTCCGCCTGAAATGACGGCATCCGAGCCGCGAATGAGCAGCGCTTTATCCCAATCGGAGAGTTGATAGAAGCGCAGGCAGCCGTCCTGAGGCTGCACAAGGCAGTGCAGTTCCGCGTCGGTCACATCCTGCATGACGGCGTCCGTCAGCGCATAGATGGGATAAAACGTGGCGTAGATCGATATCGGCCCGGCCTCCTCCTGCACCAACGATGTGCAGCCGGAGAGTGCATACGCGAGGACGAGCAGCAAGAGCGCCATGATGAAAGCGCGGCGCAAGCGGTTCACTTCCTTTAAGGGGTTTATTGGCTTTATTCGAGGCCTTCCGTGGCCGTGGCCTCCAGGCCGCCATACAGGGTTGTTTGTTAATATGGCGGCGCAAGCGCCGTCGCGCCAGTGCAACTGTATGCGGTTTCAAACGCAGAGCGCATCAGCGCCGTATCTTTCCAGGATGGCATCCCGCATCCGTATCGCCAGAGATCGGGCGGTTTCCCCCTCCGCCTCCAGCCATATTACCCTGGGGTCGCGTCGGAACCAGGTTAACTGGCGCTTGGCCAGGTTTCTCGAAGCCTTTTTCGTCAAATAGACGGCGAAATCCATGGTGATCTCGCCCTGAAGGGCTTCCGCGATCTCCTTGTAGCCGATGGCCTGCAGGGCCGTGGGATGTCGCTGCTCGGAATTCATCAGCGCGCGCACCTCATCCACCAAACCGTTCTCAAGCATCTTATCCACCCGATCATCGATGCGCCGGTACAGCGCATCCCTGGGCCAGTCCGGCGCGAAGATGATCTCCCGGAAATCACCCTGGCGCTGGCGGTCCAAACGGGTGTGCTCCGACAGGGTCATGCCCGTGAGGCTGTGGATTTCAATGGCCCGACTCACCCGGCGCACGTCGTTTTCGTGGAGTCTGTCGGCGGATTCCGGATCGACCTGACGGAGCATGTCATGCAAGCGCCGCCTGCCCTCCGGCGTTTCCCCCATTTCCATCAGCCGGCGGTGCATCACTTCGTCGCTGCGCTGACTGGAAAAGCTCATGGGCCTTGTGACCGCGTCGATGTACAGCCCTGTTCCGCCGCACAGCACGGGAACCCGGCCCCTTGCGGCAATGTCTGCGATGCAGGTCTTGGCGGCCTCCCTGTAGGCGTCGGCGGAGTAACCGTAGATGGGATCGACGCAACCGATCATGTGGTGCGGTATCCCCGCCATCTCGTCCGCCGTGGGCGCCGCGGATAGTATTTCCATACCTGAATAGATCTGCATTGAATCCGCGGAGATCACTTCGCCGCCGACCAGCCTGCAAAGCTCGACCGCGCAGGCGGTCTTTCCGGAGGCCGTAGGCCCGGCGACCACCGGCAGAATCGTCTTATCCATAGGCTGCCTCACTGTATGCGCTTGAACATCTTTTCAAGCTCCCGGCGACTGATCACCTTCATCACGGGCCTGCCGTGGGGGCAGGTCGGCGGCGCGCCGGTCTCCAGCATCTGGCGGATCAACGCCTCGATCTCATCCCTGCTCAGCGAATCGCCGCCCTTGACGGCGCTCTTGCACGCCATCTGCATGACCTCTGCGCGGCGCAGGTCGATGGTCGCGCTGCGGACCCGGTTCAGGGCGTTGACGGTGTCCATGAAGGCGGGCTTGAGATCCGCCTTGCCCAATATGAAGGGCACGGCACGGACCTGTATATCCGTCTCACCGAAGGGCTCCACGTCGTAGCCCGCATCCTTCAAGGGCTCAAGGTTGTCCATGATCAGCGCGATTTCCCGGGCTGACAGCCGGAGGATCATCGGGGTCAGCAACTGCTGCGAACCCCTGCCTGCCTCCAACTGCGCCATGAGCTTCTCGTACTGAAGGCGTTCGTGTGCCGCGTGCTGGTCGATCAGCACCAATGAATCGTCGGCTTCAATTAGTATATAGGTGTTAAGAACCGCGCCGATTACGCGGTATTCGGGCTTTGGCGGCTCAACCGGCGTCGGGATCGGCGCTTTTTCGACTCGGGTCTGAACGGGCGGCGCTTCCAACGGACCCTGTTCCACGAGCTCAATCTTCGGCGCAGGCGCAAGATCGGACAGGCGATCCTCCCGCAGGGCGCTTCCCCGCGAGTCACTCAGCTTGCGCAGCTCCTGACGGACCACCCGCTGGAACACATCCAGCTGCACCGGCTTTTCCCTTCGCTGGACCGGCCTTGATTCGACCTGCCGCTGCTCCGGGTTGGGTACCACGACAGATTCGGTGACAGGCGCAGGACTCTCTTCCCTGTGGTCCATTGATGCCGCAACGGGCGCTTCTTCCACGGCTGATGGAACCGGGACAATCTCCCGCACGGTGGCGACACGCTCCACGGAGGCCTTCGTTGGGCGATTCGGACCCAGCTGCAACACCCGTTCGCCCTCGAAGGCGCTTCTCAACAGTCGCTCGGCCACGGCGCGCATCGCAGTCTCGTCCTTGAAGCGCACCTCCAGCTTATTGGGGTGCACGTTGACATTCACGCTGGTGGGCGGTATGACCAGATTCAGCGCACACATCGGGTACATGCCGATGGTCACCCGGCTGCGGCACACCTCCTCCAGGGCTCTGGACAACAGGGCGCAGCGTACGGTCCGCCCGTTGATGAAGAAGGATTGGTGTGCCCGCGTGGACTTGGCCTGTTCGCCGATGCCGATCAGCCCATAGATTCGTGCGCCGCCCTCGCAGGCGTCCACCTCCAACATCTGCTCCGCCGTCTGCTTGCCGTAGACCGCGAACACGGCGTGGCGCAGCTTGCCGTCGCCAAAGCTGTGATAGACATTGGTGCCGTTGTTGATGTAGCGCACGGCGATATCGGGATTTCCCATGATCATCCGCGCCACCACATCGCCCACCAATCCGCCCTCGTAGGCGGGCTTTTTCAAAAAGGCCCTGCGCACCGGCAGGTTATAGAACAGATCCTTCATTACGAAGGTGGTGCCCTCCGGGCAGCCGGTCTCCTTCACGCGCAGATCCGTCCCACCGTCGATGTTCAGCCTGACGCCGGTATCCTGCCCCTTCGCGCGGGTGGTCATCTCCACATGGGATACCGACGCGATGGACGGAAGCGCCTCGCCGCGAAAGCCCAGCGTGCGGATGTCGTCCAGCTGGTCGGCGCTCTGCAGCTTCGAGGTGGCGTGGTTCTCAAAGGCCAGGCGCACCTGATTCGGCTCGATGCCGCAGCCGTTGTCGGTCACCCGAAGGTAGTCGATTCCCCCACCCTTGATCTCCACGGTGACGGCGGTGGCGCCGGCGTCGATGGCGTTTTCCATCAGCTCCTTGACCACCGAGCTGGGGCGCTCCACCACCTCGCCGGCGGCGATCCTACCGACGGTTGCGGCGTCCAGTACGCGAATCGGCATAATCGTTTCCTCCGTTTATACCCGCTTGGCCTTTTCGTTGATCTCAAACAGCTTGTTCAGCGCGTCGATGGGCGTCATGCTGACCACGTCCAGTGCCGCGATCTCCTGCACCAGCTCCATCGGCTGAAAGTCCAGCATGCCCAGCTGGCGGTCCTGGGGCTTCTTCCGATCGTCCAGTATGTTCTGACCGATGGTTCCCCGTGCCTGCCCATCCACCTCCAGCCGCGCCATGATCTGGCGGGCCCTGGCGATCAGAGACTTGGGCAGCCCGGCCAGCCGAGCAACGGACACGCCGTAGCTGCGGTCCGCGCCGCCCCGGATGATCTTGCGCAGGAATATCACGTCCTCGCCCTGCTCCTTGGCGGTGATGCGGAAGTTGACCACGCCCTCCAGCTGCCCTTCCAGCTCCGAGAGCTCGTGGTAGTGGGTGGCGAACAGCGTGCGCGCGCCGCACTTTGGCCCCGCAATGTATTCCACCGCCGCCCAGGCGATGGACAGGCCGTCGAAGGTCGAGGTCCCCCGCCCCACCTCGTCCAGGATCAGCAGGCTCCTGGGGGTGGCGAACTTCAGTATCGTGGCCATCTCGCTCATCTCCACCATGAAGGTGGACTGTCCGCCGTACAGGTCGTCGGAAGCGCCGATGCGCGTGAAAATCCGGTCGGTGATGGCGATATCGGCGGCGGTGGCCGGCACGAAGGAGCCCATGTGGGCCATCAGCACGATCAGGGCCACCTGGCGCATGTAGGTGGATTTGCCCGCCATGTTCGGACCGGTGATGATCATCACCCGCTCCTCCTGGGTCAGGGCCGTATCGTTGGGCACGAAGCGCTCCCGGCCGATGGAGGCCTCCACCACCGGATGCCGCCCGTTTTCGATGGTATAGCGGCCCTCGTCGTTGATGGCGGGGCGCACGTAGTTGTATTCAGAGGCCACCCTGGACAGAGACAGCAGCGCGTCCAGCGTCTTGAGGCCGGTTACCGTGCCCTGAAGTCGGGCCAGGTTCTGCTTGAGCTGTTCCCTTATCTCGCAAAACAGCGAATACTCCAGACGGATGGCGTTCTCCTCGGCGCCCAGTATCTTGCTCTCCAGCGTCTTGAGCTCCTCGGTGATGAAGCGCTCGGCGTTGGCCAGGGTCTGCTTGCGAACGTAGTCGTAGGGCACCTGGTCGTAGAAGGACTTGGTAACCTCGATGTAATAGCCGAATACCCGATTATAGCCCACCTTCAGGTTTTTGATGCCAGTGCGCTCCCGTTCCCGGGCCTCCAGGCCCGTCAGGTATTCCTTGCCGTGGCTGCCGATCCGGCGCAACTCGTCCAGCTCCGCGCTGTAGCCCTCCCGGATCATGCCGCCATCCCGCACGGAGATGGGCGCGTCCGGGGATATGGCCCGGCGCAGCGTGTCCGTCAACGCCTTCAGCGGGTCCAGGGATGCCATCGTTTCGCTTATCAGCGTCGAATGCATCTCGCCGCAGTACTCCCGAATCAGCGGCACGCAGTCCAGCGTGGCGACCAGCGCCAGGCAGTCCCGGGCGTTGACGGTATCGTAGGCGATCCTGCTGAGCAGGCGCTCGATGTCATAGACGCTGTCAAAGGTTTGGCGCAGGCCATCGGCGGTCATCGGGTTTTCGATCATCTCCCCGACAGCGTCCAGGCGGGCCTCGATCCGCGCCTTGTCCTTCAGGGGGCGCTCGATCCACGCGCGCAGCAGGCGGCTGCCCATGGCGGTGCGGGTCTTGTCCAGTATCCACAGAAGCGATCCCTTTCGGCTCTTGCTCCGGGCGGTCTCCACCAGCTCAAGGTTTCTGAGCGCCACCCGGTCCAGCGCCATGTAAGCGGCGCTCTCGTAGGGCTTCGCGACCAATATGTGGGAAAGGGCATTCTTCTGGGTCCGGGTCAGGTAGCCAAGGAGTGCTCCGGCTGCGGATACCGCCAGCCTCTGGCCGTCAAAGCCCAGCTCCGATATCGACTTGCCGAAGTGCGCGGTCATCGCCTTCGAAGCGACGGCATAGGCGAAGGATTCGTCTCCCAGTTCCTCCGCCTTCTGGGCGCGCTCGGGTTCAAGCTCAGAGAAGGCTTCCCTGTCGTTGACGATCACTTCGCTTGGCGCAAGGCGTGCCAGCTCGTCGGACAGATTTGCCCGGGCATCCTGGATCTGATATAAGGAAAACTCGCCGGTGGACACGTCGCAGAAGGCGCAGCCCGCCCGGTTCTTTTGCAGGCATACGGCCGCAATGTAGTTGGCCTTGCGGTCCTCCAGCATGTTGCTCTCGATCACCGTGCCCGGCGTCACCACCCGGATGACCTCCCGCTCCACCAGCCCCTTGGTGGTGGCCGGGTCGGTCATCTGCTCGCAGATGGCCACCTTGTAGCCCTTCTCGATCAGCTTCTGCAGGTAGGTGTCCACCGCGTGATAGGGCACGCCGCACATGGGCGCCCGTTCGGACAGGCCGCAGTCCTTGCCCGTCAGCGTCAGCTCCAGCTCCCGGGAGACCAGCTTGGCGTCCTCGAAGAACATCTCGTAGAAGTCGCCCAGGCGATAAAACAGAATCGTGCCTGGGTACTGCTCCTTGATGTTCAGGTACTGTTGCATCATCGGCGTTACGGGCATGAGATTCACCTCGCATTGGTAAGTGGGTCGGCCGCGGCCCTTTTTCAGTGGCAGCCTGGGCAGGACGCGCAGCTGCCGGAGCAGCCGGAGGGCTCTTGCATCTCGCCGGTGACGATGAACTGGAGCACCTGGTTGATCTGGCCGATCAGGGCGTTGAAGGTGTTGCGCGCATCGGTCAGCGCCACGATGTCGTCCATCATCTGAAGCCGCTCCTGAGCCTCGTCCATCTCGTCGGAGATGCGCTTCAGCGCGCCGGGATCAGGATTTTCAGACTGCATCATGCGCTGCAGCTCCTGGCGCTTTTCAAGGTATTCGCCCATCGCCCGCGCCGCCTCTTCATTCTGCATCGCCTTGTCCTCGGCGGCCTTCATCTTCAGGTAGGCCTCGCTCTCCATCAGCGCCTGGCCCAGCTCCCGGGTCTTTTGAAAAACTGCATCCATAATTATTCCTCCGGATTGATGATCCTGCCGCGCAGCGTATTGCGACCGGCAGAGGTGATTTCAACGTCGGCAAACCGGCCGATCAGAGAGGCGTCCCCCGCAAAGTTGACCATATGGCCTCTGGGCGTCTTGCCGCCGACGGAATGGCTGTCCCGGGTGGAGACGGCCTCTACCAGCACCCGCTCCCGCTTCCCCACCTGGGCTTCGAGTACCTGGAGGGCGATGGCCTGCTGCAGGTCGATCAGCCGCTGGATGCGCTCGCTCTTGACCTCGTAAGACGTATCGTCCGGATAATCCGCGGCCTTCGTGCCCTGGCGGGGCGAATAGATGAAGGTGTAGGCCGCGTCAAAGCGCACCTGGCGAACCAGGGACAGCGTCTCTTCGAACTGCTCCAACGTCTCGCCGGGGAAGCCGACGATGATGTCGCTGGTCAGGCCGATATCCGGGCATTTAGCCCGCAGCCTGCGCACCAGGTCCAGATAGTGTTCCCGGGTATAGCTCCGGTTCATGCGCCTGAGGATCTCGTCGCTGCCTGCCTGCACGGGCAGGTGTAGCTGGGGCATCAGGTGAGTCAGTTCCCCGAAGGCGTGGATCAGCTCGTCGGACAGGTCCTTGGGATGGGAGGTCATAAACCGGATGCGAGGTATTCCCAAACGGTTGATCCGGTACAGCAGCTCCGCAAATTCCGCGCCGCCGCCACGATAGGAATTGACGTTCTGTCCCAGCAGCATGATCTCCTGAGCGCCCTCGTCCTGTAATCGCACGCATTCGGCGATGATGGCCTCCGGCGCGCGCGAGCGCTCCCGACCCCGCACGTAGGGTACGATGCAGTAGGTGCAGAAGTTGTTGCAGCCGTACATAATGTTGACGAAGGCGTTGAAGCGGTTCCTGCGCTTTTCGGGCATCCCCTCCACGACCTCGCCGTCGGTATCGATAACCTCCACCACGGGGTGCTTTTCCGTCAGCACGCGGTAGATGTACTCCGGCAGTCGGTAAAGGTTGTGGGTGCCGTAGACCAGGTCGATGAAGGGATATCGGGCCTTCATCATCGAGGCCATGCCCTTCTCCTGGGTCATGCAGCCGCCCACGCAGATCATCAGCTCCGGCTTGACCTTCTTCAACTCCTTCAGCCAGATCACGTTGCCCAGGGCCTTGTTCTCGGCGTTTTCCCGCACACAGCAGGTATTGTAGAGGATCAGGTCCGCGTCCTCGCGAACAGCCGCGTGAACCATGCCCATCTGCTCCAGCATGCCCGCGATCGATTCGGAATCCCGCTCGTTCATCTGGCAGCCCATGGAGACGATGTGGTAGCTGTGGGGGCGTTCCTGCAGGCAGCTTACCAGCTTCATAAACTCCTGCTGTCGCAGCATCTCTTCCTGGGGCACAACCGGTCTTTCCTTCATTTGAGAACCTCGTTTCAGTGTTCGCTCTGTATGGGCGTGAAGCGGTACGCCCCTCCCTCATACGCCTCCGATGGCGACAGCTCTATTCTGCCTCCCTCGGGGATGCCGATCTTTCGTATCCAACCGCATGCGCCGGGAGCAGCCTCCAATCGAAGCGCCGTGTCGTCCCCGCCCCGCCTGCGCCGCCAGAGCTCCCGCAGCGCCCTTCGCGCCGTGGCTTCGTGGGCGGGAACGACGCCATTGCCGTCGCACTCAGGGCAGGTGTGCGTCAGCTGCCTCGAAAGGCTCTGCCGCGCCCGCTTGCGCGTCAGCTCCACCAGGCCCAGGGCAGTGATGTCCACCACCCGGGTGCGGTTGCGATCGCCTGCCGCGCATTCCCGAAGCACCGACATCAGCGCCTCTCGGTCGGCCTGCCTGCGCATGTTGATGAAATCAACGACGATCGTGCCGCCGATGTCCCGCATCCGAAGCTGGCGCATCAGCTCCAGTGCGGCCTCGCAGTTGACCGCGAGGATCGTGTCGTCCGCGTCGCGCCTGCCGGTGTTCTTGCCGGTGTTCACATCCACGACGGTCAGGGCCTCGGTCTCCTCGATGACCAGCGATCCGCCGCTCTTCAGCCAGACATACCGCTGCAGGGCCTTGTCCGCCTGGGCGTCCACACGATAGAGGTCGAAAAGGGGCGTATCGCCTGTGTGCATCCGTATCCTGTCCAGCAGCTCCGGCGCCATGTCCCCGGCGAAGGCCCTCAGGCGTTCATAACACATCTCGTCGTCCGCCCATACGGCTTCGACATCCTCCGCCAGCATGTCCCGCACCGCGTGCAGCGCCAAGTCGTTGTCATCATAAACCAGTTTCGGTCCCGCCGTATATTCTGCCTGCCTCCGCATTTCAGACCACCGGGCCTGCAAAGCCGCGTATTCCGATCGAAGCCGCGCGGCATCCATGCCCTGCGCCGCAGTGCGCAGTATGACGCCGTCGCCCCCGCCCTCAGTCAACGATAGGCCGATGCTCCGCAGACGGGCGCGTTCGTTTTCGCTTGCGATCTTTTTGGACACCCCAACGTACTGTATCCCCGCCAGCAGCACCATGCTGCGACCGGGCAGCGTGATGTGGCAGGACAGCCGCGCGCCCTTCGCGCCGGGCTCGGCGCGTATGGCCTGTACCAGCAGCTGTTGGCCCGGGCGCACCAGCTTTTCGATGCGCGCCTTGCCCAGCATGCCCGCCAACGCCCTGTCGCCCTGGGCAAACAGCCGGATGTCACCGGCGGCGAGAAAGCCGTTCTTTTCCATGCCGAAATCTACAAAGGCCGCGTTCATGCCGGGAAGCACGTTCTCCACGCGGCCCAGGTAGATGTTGCCGGACTGGTTATCGTCGTTCGGGCGCTGATGGACCAGCTCGCACAGCTGATCATCCTCTATGACAGCCAGCCGGGTCTGGTCCATCACGCGCTCCAGCAGCAAGATCTTTCTCATCGCGATGCCACCCCTACAGTGTCATCAGCGGGGCAGGGTCGCCCGTTGCATCCAGGCCCAGCAGCATCGTGCGGTGCACGCGCGCCATGGGCGCTTCGACCCCGGCCATGTCCGAGAGCAGGCTGACCAGAAGCTCCGGCTTCATGGACTGGCTCTCGGTGAGCATCAATCGCGTACGGAAGCAACCTGCTTCCCGCGCCTCCAGCGACAGCACGAGGGGCCGGGCATTGATGGTCCTTTCGCCGGACTTGGTCTTCTTTACCGCGTCCACGACTTCCCTTTCGAGAAAGGTCGAAATCTGCCCAATGACCGCATCTGCGCTCTCCCCCTCCAGCTGTACGACATAATCCGACATGCGCACCAGTGACATCGGCGCGGCATGGCGGTCGTCCACCATGCGCACCTCCAGGACCGGCAGATCCTCCGGCAACGCGGCGCGAACGGCGTCCTCGGTGCGCCTGCGCCCCATCGGGGCGCTGAGCTTGATGTCGATAACCTCGTATTCGCTGGTCCAGCCCAATGCCAGCGCCGAGCCGAAGGACATTACCGGATGGGGATTGAAGCCCTGGCTCCAGGCGATGGGCAGGCCGGTTCGGTTGACGGCGCGCTGGAAGAAGCGCTGGAGGTCCAGATGGGAAATGAAGCGCAGCCTGGGCTGCTTGCCAAAGCGTATCAGTGCCCGCATATCTGTCTCCTTTGAAGTCGTCAACGGTTTTCGCATGCGCCGGGATAGCGCTTCATGCCACAGCCGGTGCAGCCCTTACGGCAGTCCTGGGTGCACTCCCCTCGCCGGGCCTTCTCCCACTCCCTGAGCAGGTACCCCTTTGTTACGCCGCAGTCGAGGTGATCCCAGGGAAACACCTCATCCGTCGGACGGGGACGCAGGGCGTAGAAGTTCGGGTCGATGCCCTCCGCCTCGAAGGCCTTGAGCCATAGGTCGTAGCGGAACTGGTCGCTCCAGCCATCAAATCGGCAGCCCATTCGCCACGCCCGCTCCATCGCCTCGCCCACCCTTCGGTCACCCCGGGCGAACACGGCCTCGATGTAGCTCAGATCCGGCGCGTGGTACTTGAAATCCACGCCCTTGACCCTTGACAGCGCCTGTCTGAGCAGCTGCTGGCGGCGGACCACCGTGTCGTAGTCCAGCTGCGGGGCCCATTGGAACGGCGTATCGTTCTTCGGCACGAAGACCGAGGCGCTGACCGTGATGCGCAGTCCCGGCGCCCGGCGCTCCTTTGGAACGGAGAAATAGCACTTGCGCACCTTCTCCGCCAGGTCGGCAATGCCCAGAACATCCTCGTCCATCTCTGTGGGCAGGCCCAGCATGAAGTACAGCTTCACCGCCGACCAGCCCTGCTCAAAGGCGTCGGTGACCGACCGGATCAGGTCGGCCTCGGTCACGCCCTTGTTGATCACGTCCCTCAGGCGCTGGGTGCCCGCCTCCGGCGCCAGGGTCAGGGCGGTCTTCCTGACCTTCTGCGTCTCCTTCAGCGTGTCCGTCAGCACCGTGTCGATGCGCTGGGATGGCAGCGATATGCGCACGCGGCGGGATCCGAAGTGCTCCACCATCCTGTGGGCCAGCTCGGCCAGGCAGCTGTAATCGCCGCTGGACAGGCTCATCAGCGAGATCTCGTCATAACCTGTGGATGAGACCAGGCTGTCGGCCATCTTCATCAGATGGTCGATGCTGCGCTCTCGGACCGGACGGTAGATCATGCCCGCCTGACAGAAGCGGCAGCCCCGGGTGCAGCCCCGGAATATTTCCAGCATGATGCGATTGTGGACGATCTCGCCGTAGGGCACGATCAGCTTATCGGGATAGGTTGCCGTGTCGAGGTCCCTTAGGTAAGCCTTCCGGACGACTTCTGGCGCGCCGTTGCCGGGCTTGGGCTTCACGGAGAGCACGGTGCCGTCGTCGTTGTAGCTGACATCATACAGAGACGGCACGTAGATGCCGGGAATCTGCGCCGCCATCCGCAGGTATTCCTCCCTGGGAAGCCCGGCGGCCTTCCACTGCCTGTAGAGGTCGATGGTCTGTTGAGTCTCCTCCTCGCCGTCCCCGAGGGCCACCAGGTCCACAAAGGGCGCCAGGGGCTCGGGATTGAAGGCGCAGGGGCCACCGCAGATGACAAAGGGGCCTTCCTTTCGATCCGCGCTGCGCAGGGGAAGGCCCGCCAGGTCCAGCGCCTCGAGGATGTTGGTGAAGCTCATCTCGTATTGAAGCGTGATGCCCAACAGATCGAAATCCTTTATCGGCGTTCGCGATTCCAACGAGAACAGGGGGATGCCGTCCCGGCGCATCAGATCCGCCATGTCAACCCAGGGCGAGAAGACCCGCTCGCACCAGGCGTCGTCCCGCGCGTTGATGGCGTGATACAGAATTTTCATGCCCAGATGGGACATGCCCACCTCATAGGTGTCCGGAAACAGGAAGGCGTATCGGACCTCCACGCTGGCCGCGTCCTTCATGACGGCGTTGAATTCTCCGCCCATGTAGCGAACCGGCTTCTGCACGGACATCATCAGGTTTTCTATGCGTTCGGAAAGGGACAATGGGCTACCTCCTGTACATATACACTTTCACGATTACTCTATCACGAAATCACCTTTTCTTCAACTTCCCAATGTTAACAATTGCGAATTCAAAGGCAGTTCGCTTCATGCAGACATCTTAACACAAAAGAACATAACATACCCTTGACGGAAGGACGCAAACACCCTATTATAACATGCAGAAATGGAGTTGAATACTTATGCAAAAGCTGCCCTTTGTCGATCATGAAAAGCTGAAGGAGATCACTGCGCAGTACCCCACCCCGTTTCACCTGTATGACGAAGCAGGTATCCGGCGCACCGCCCGCGAGGTATCCGAGTCCTTCTCCTGGAACAAGGGCTTTCGGGAATATTTTGCTGTAAAGGCCTGCCCGAATCCCTTTATACTGAAGCTGCTCAAGGAAGAGGGCTGCGGCGTTGACTGTGCGTCCCTCACCGAGCTGAAAATGGCGGAGGCCCTGGGCTTCTGCGGCGACCAGATCATGTTCTCGTCAAACGAGACGCCCGCCGCGGAATACGAATACGCCCGCAAGCTGGACGCCATCATCAACCTGGACGACATCACCCATATCGATTTTCTCGCTGCCCACGGCGGCCTTCCCGAGCGCATCTGCCTGCGCTACAACCCCGGCGGAGAGCTTCTGGTGGGCACGGTCTACATGGGCCAGCCCGATTCCTCCAAGTTCGGCATGACCAAGCAGCAGATCTTTTCCGCAGTCCAGAGGCTGATGCAGCTGGGCGTCATGCGCTTCGGCCTTCACGCGCTGCTGGCCAGCAACGCCGCCGACAACAACTATTATCCCGCTAACGCCATGATACTGTTCGACCTGGCCATCGACCTGAAAAAGAAGCTCGGCGCCCAGATCTTCATGGTGAACCTGTCCGGCGGCGTCGGCATCCCCTACCTGCCGGAGCAGACCATGCCGGACATCCACGTCATCGGCGCTTCCATCCAGGAAAGCTTCGCCAAGGTGCTCGGCGCCGCCGGCCTGGGCAATGTCGCCCTCGCTACGGAGCTGGGCCGCTTCATGACGGGTCCCCACGGCTGCCTGGTGACCCGCGCCATCCACAAGAAGCACATCTACAAGGAGTACATCGGCGTAGACGCCTGCGCCGTTAACCTGATGCGTCCGGCCATGTATGACGCCTATCACCACATCACCGTATCCGGCAAGGAGAACGCGCTTTGCGACCACGTCTATGACGTCGTGGGTTCGCTGTGCGAGAACAACGATAAATTCGCGGTGGACCGCGCCCTGCCCCAGATCGACGACGGCGACCTGCTGATCATCCACGACACCGGCGCCCACGGCTATTCGATGGGCTATAACTACAACGGCAAGCTGAAGAGCGCGGAGATATTGCTGCATCCCGACGGGAGCTTTTCGATGATCCGCCGCGCGGAGACGGTAAAGGATTATTTTGCCACCTTTGACTTCTGTGATATACTGGAAGGCATCTCGGAATAAGAACAGAACGCGGTCCAATTAGTAATAAACAGACCATATTCTGTACAGAATACGGTCTGTTTATCATTCGCCATTTCCTTCGCCGGCCCTGTCCCGCAGCTTCCTGAGTATACGGCTTTCCATGCGGGAGACCTGCACCTGGGAGGTGCCCAGATCCCTGGCAATCTGAGCCTGGGTGTGGCGCTTAAAGTAGCGCCTCAGTATCAGCGTCCTTTCATCTGCGGACAGGTCCAGCAGCAGCCTGGACAGCATGAGGCGCTGATCCACGTCCGCCATGGTATCCTCGCCCACGACATCCATCAGGCGCGGTCCGTCATCGCCGCCCAACGTTTCGTCAAGCGAGCGCATCGGACGCCTGACGTTCAGCGCCAGCAGCACGTCTCCCCTTTCCGCGCCCAGCGCCTCTGCAATCTCCTGTACAGACTGACTGGCGGCGCAATCCGTTTTTTCCATGTAATCCTCAACCCGCCTGGACAGCTCGCGAAGGGTCCTCGAAATATGGATCGGCCCGTCATCCCGCAAATAGCGGCGTATCTCGCCCATGATGACCGGTACCGCATAGGTGGAAAACTGAACCTGGAAGGACGGATCAAAGCGATCTATGGCCTTCAGCAGCCCCATGCAGCCGAACTGGAACAGGTCGTCGTATTCCACGCCGCGCCCCAGGAAGCGCTTGACGATGAATTTCACCAGGGCGACATTCTCCCGGACGAGCCTTTCCCGGGCTTGAGGGTCGCCTTCCTTCGCCCGTACAAGCAGCGCCTCGGTGCTTTGGTGGACTTCGACCGTCAAGCCTCGTGCGGGATCGCATCGTCCCGCATCCGCTTGGTCATCATCACGGTCGTGCCCTTCCCGGGCGCGCTTTGAACCTCGACACCGTCCATGAAGCTCTCCATGACGGTAAAGCCCATGCCGGATCGATCCTCTTCTTTGCAGGTGGTAAAGAACGGCTGCCTGGCACGCTGTACATCGTCGATCCCGCGGCCCCGATCGATGATTTTGATTACCAGCTCGCCCCCTTCGCCGTAGGCCGCGCGCATGACTACCCTTCCGCCCGCGCCGCCATAGCCGTGGATGATGGCGTTGGTCACGGCTTCCGACACGGCGGTCTTGACATCCGCCAGCTGTTCCATCGTGGGGTCCAGGGGCAGCATGAAGCCGCTGATCGCCAGTCGTGCAAAGGCCTCGTTTTCAGGCAGCGCCTCGAACTCAAGGCTCATTTCATTGATGTCTCTCATATTCCCGCTCCTTTCCCTCAGGCCAATCGCTCTACCAGCTGATACAGCCCGGCCATCCTGAAGATCGTGTCGATGCGCGCACCGGGAGCGCGCACAGCAACGCTTCCTCCCCTTTGGGACATCACCTTGTATCGCCCGATGACCAGTCCGATGCCGCTGCTGTCCATAAAATCCAGCCCCTTCAAATCGAATACCAGCCTTTTTGCGCCGGTTTGAACGATCAGCGCGTCCAGCTCATGTCTGATTCCCGTGGCTGCGCTGTGGTCGAGCTCACCCGACAGTCGGACGGTCAGCGTGTTTTCTTTGTTTTCATAGCAAAGCATGGAATCACCCTTTCCCCGGTTAATTCCATGCCTTGACTGTCATTTCCTCTGTCTGATAGGGTCTGCTTATGCCGATTCTTGTCTTTCGGTCGACAGGTGGGCGTCTATGACCTGCCCGACCTCGTCCCCTTCCAGCGATTCTGCCGCTAAAAGCGCCCTGGAAAGGGCGTCGACCGCGGCGATCTGTGATGTGAGCAGCGCCTTGACCCGTTCGTACTGTTCCCGCAGCAGCGCCCTGCATTCCTCCGAGGCGTCCGTGCCCGTGCCACAGAAACGACCCAGCGTCTTCAGAGAGACCGAGGGCTCATCTCGCATGCCCAGCTCCATGACCATCGTCACCGCCAGCTCCGTGGCCCGCGCCAGGTCGCTGGAGGCGCCCGCCGTCAGGGCACCGTTCCCAAAGACGACCTGCTCCGCCGCCCTTCCGGCCAGCAATACCTGGATCTGGCTCTCCAAATGGCGCTTTTCAACCATTATCCGTTCCGGGGGTACGCACAGGTTGTAGCCCGCTGCGCCGTGACCCGCGGGCAGTATGCTCACCCTTGCCAGCCTGTTTTCCGGCGATAACAGGCTGCTGGCGACGGCATGCCCCGATTCATGCACGGCCACGATTTGCCTTTCCCTCTGGGAAGCGAGCATTTCCCGGTCCGCCCCGGCGACGGTTTTGTAAAACGCCTGCCGCAAATCACCCCTGGTGATGCGCCCGTCATCCCGTTCCGCCGCCGCAAGGGCGGCTTCGTTCAGTAGACTTTCCAGCGAGGCTCCGGAAAAGCTGACGGTCTGGGCGGCCAGCTCCTCCAGGCTGACGTCCGCGTCCAGCGGCTTGCCCCGGCTATGCAGCTTCAGTATGCTCAGCCTCTGGGGCCTTCCGGGCAGGCCCACCTCTATCTGGCGGTCAAAGCGCCCGGGACGCAGCAAGGCCGGGTCCAGCGTCTCAATGCGGTTGGTGGCGGCCATGACGATCACGCCGTCGCCGGTATAAAAACCGGACATCTCGCTCAGCAGCGCATTCAACGTCTGGTCCCGCTCATCGGAAGCGCTGTCGTCCCGCCGCTTGCCCATGGCGTCGATCTCGTCGATGAATATGACGCAGCGCCCCGCCTTCCGGGCCTTCCTGAAAAGGGCGCGCACCCGGCTTGCGCCGACGCCCACGTATTTCTCAACGAAGTCCGATCCGGAGAGTGCGAAGAAGGGCACGCCCGCTTCCCCCGCCAGCGCCCGGGCCAGCAGCGTCTTGCCCGTTCCCGGCGGGCCGTAGAGCAGCACGCCCCTGGGCATGCGCGCGCCGTATCGAACGTATTTTTCCGGCCGCTTCAGGTAATCCCTGAGCGCTTCAAGGCTCTCGAGGGCCTGTTCATTGGCGGCGACATCGGAAAAGGTGCAGACCCGTTGTGTACGCTGGCCCGAGGGCGTCAGTCCCTGTCCCACCGTTTCCGCCCCTCTGTGCCGCTGGCCCAAAGCCGCAAGCAGCACAAAACCGGCCATCGACAGCACGATCAATATCTGCGTGAGCGTCGTGCGCAGCTGTGGTTCGCTGCTGAGCGTCAACGCGAGCAAAGCCGAGGCCAGCGCCGTTGCCAGCGTCAACGTCATCAATACAACCGTCAAGCGCTTCAAGGAATACCACCTCTTCCATATGCATGGCTTTCATCTATGCCGGTAACAGTATAAATCCAATGCGCGCAGATGTCCATGAACAACTTCTGCCACACATGTCTATTTGCACCGAAAATGGGAATGCTTAGAGGAGATGCTTCTTCGAAGGGTGGATAAAAAGATGAAAAAGAAGCTGCTGGCCGGGCTGGGCATCGTCCTTCTGGCTGCCCTTGGGCTGCTGATTTGGCGGCTCGACCTGCCCCATTGGAAAAGGCTGGACCTGAGCAGAATCGAAACCATGTCGACGGCGACGACCGTCTACGACGCTAACGACGCGGCCGTAGGCGCGCTTTACGGCAGCGAGCGCAGGATATGGGTGGGGTTGTCCAGCGTGCCCAGGCATGTTCAGCAGGCCTTCATTGCCGCAGAGGACCTGCGCTTCTACAGGCATCACGGCGTAGATTTCCATAGGCTGCTGGGGGCGCTCTGGCATGATGTGCGCACGCTGAGCTACGCCCAGGGAGGCTCCACGATCACCCAGCAGCTGATCAAGCTGACCCATCTCAGCCAGGTCAAGACGATTTCACGCAAGGCTCAGGAAATCGTACTGGCACTTCAACTGGAGCGGGTGATGGACAAGGACCACATCCTGGAGGCCTACCTGAACGCCGTGTACTTCGGCCACGGCGCCTACGGGATCGAAGCTGCCTCCAATACCTACTTCAACAAGCCCGCCTCGCGTCTGACCCTCGCGGAAGGTGCGCTGCTGGCGGGCGTCATCAAATCCCCGTCGAGCTACGCGCCTCACCTGAACTTGGAAAAGGCGACCTCCAGGCGCAATTCGATCCTGCAAACCATGGAACAAAACGGCATGATCACCCCGAAGCAGCGCAGGGAAGCCCAGTCTGAAGCGGTTCGGCTGGCTGCGGATGACGGGAACGGGGCGCGGTTCGCCTGGTACATGGACACCGTTCTCGAGGAAGCGATGTCGATCCTTCACGTCGACGCGGACGAGCTGATGTCGGGCGGGTACGACATACACACGGCCTTGAATCCCCGGATGCAAGCTGCGGCGGAGGCGTTGTTTGAGGACGGCGCACGGTTTCCCGCCGACGGGACGGACGGCATGCCGGTACAGGCCGCCCTCGTCGCGCTGGACACCGAGAGCGGCGCGCTGCAGGCCGTGGTCGGCGGAAGGCGCTACGACGTCCGGAGGGGCTTGAACCGGGCGACGGCCATGCGACGCCAGCCTGGTTCGGCCATCAAGCCCGTATCCACCTACGCCGCCGCCATAGACGCCTGCGGCTATCTGCCCTCCTCCATCGTCGACGACACGCCCAGGACCTTTTCAGGGGGCTATCGACCCGGTAATGCCGGCGGCGCTAGCTACGGCCCCGTGACCCTTCGGGAGGCGCTCTCCCGCTCGCTGAACGTCGCCACCGTGGATCTGGCCGAGCGCGTCAGCGTGCCCACTGTGCGGAACTACGCCCAGCGCTTTGGCCTGCCGTTGGACGCCGCCGACGCCAACCTGTCCCTCGCCCTGGGATCGCTGACCTATGGCGTGTCTCCCACGCAGCTCGGCGCGGCCTACTGCACGCTGGCCAACGGCGGGTCCTGCGTAACGCCCCATGCCATACGAACAATCGAGGATTTCGAAGGACATGTCCTGTACCGGGCCCCTCAAAATGCGCACCGCGCTGTCTCCCCGGAAACCGCCTATATGGTCACGGACATGCTGAAAACGGCTGCGACAAAGGGCAGCGCCAGGGCGCTTTCCGCCTGCGGCCTGCCCGTGGCCGGCAAGACGGGCACGGTGGCGGAGGGCAGTGACGGCACCCGGGATATATGGACCGTCGCCTATACGCCGGACGCCGCCGTGTGTGTATGGATGGGCTTTGACAATCCGGGAACGGGCAACCGCCTCCCCGGCTCGGAGGGCGGCAGCGGCTATCCTGCAAGTTTGTGCGCCGCCTACCTTGACAGCGTTTCAAGCCAGCTGAGCAGCCGCGATTTCAAGCGACCCGCGGGCATACGAACGGCGTTGGTGGACAGCGTGGCGCTGGCGGAGGACAGGGCGGTGTTGTTGAGCACCGAGCGGACGCCGGCAGACTGTACGCAGCTCGAATTGTTTCACCCTGACGACATGCCGACCCGGTTTTCAACCCATTGGACCTCCCCGGCTTCGCCGCCGGACTTTCAGTTGCTCACAGCGCCGGGACAGACCCCTGTGCTGTTCTTCACTGTACAGGATTCAAGCGCCCAGTACGTGCTCACGCGCACGGTCGACGGCGAGAGCGCCGAGGTGGGCGTTTTGCAGGGAGAGGCGGGACAGGAAATTCGCTTTGCAGACGACGGCTGTGACCTTTCCCGCTGCGCGAGCTATGCGCTGCTGCCCCGAAATGGCCTGCTTTACGCCCGAGGAGAGCTGCTGACCGGGCCGGTCAGCCAGAGCGTCACCTATGCGCCAGGCGGCCTCCTGAACAGGATAATGGGCGTCGGCGAAGCCGATGCTCCGCCGACGCCCGCAGAGGTGGAGGATGCCGGTCCTCAGTCGCTGTTCGGCTGACCGGCGACGAGCAGCTCCATTTCCTCCTTTTCGATGGGTATAAACGCCAGGTGGTCGCCCTCCGCCACCACGCGCACACGGTCGCCCAGGCGGATTCTGCCCAACAGGATCTCCTCGCTGAGCGCATCCTCCACCATGTGCTGGATTGCGCGGCGCAGCGGGCGCGCGCCATACTGTATATCATAGCCCGCGCCGCTGATCACACCGAGGGCGGATTCGTCCACGTCCAGCTCTATGCCGTGTTCGGCCAGCCGGGTGCAGACCTGTCTGAGCAGCAGACGTGCGATTTCCTCGATCTCGTGCTGCTCCAGGGCATGGAACACGATGATCTCGTCCACGCGGTTCAGGAATTCCGGCCTGAAGATGTTCTTCACCTCGCCCATGATGTTTTCCTTCATGGTCTCATAGGTGCGGGCGCTGTCGATGGTGCCGCCAAAGCCCAGGCTCCGCTGCTTCTTCAGGACGTGCGCCCCGGCGTTGCTGGTCATGACGATGACGGTGTTCTTGAAATCCACCACCCTGCCCTGGCCGTCGGTCAGTCGTCCATCCTCCAGGATCTGCAGCAGTATGTTGAACACGTCCGGATGGGCCTTTTCGACCTCGTCAAGCAGGATCACGGCGTAGGGCTTGCGCCGGACCTTCTCGGTCAGCTGCCCGCCCTCCTCGTGACCCACGTAGCCGGGAGGTGAACCGATCATGCGGGACACGGAGTGCTTCTCCATGTACTCGGACATGTCGATGCGGATCATGCTGTCCTCGTCGCCGAACAGCGCCTCCGCCAGGGCTTTGCACAGCTCGGTCTTGCCCACGCCAGTGGGTCCCAGGAAGATGAAGGAGCCGATGGGCCGCTTCGGATCCTTGAGCCCGGCGCGCGCGCGGCGTATGGCCCGGGCGACGGAGGCGACGGCCTCCTCCTGGCCGACGACCCGCTCATGCAGCACCGCCTCCAGGTTGACCAGTCTGCGGGATTCGTCCTCGGTGATCTTTGCCACCGGTATGCCTGTCCAGGCGCAGACGATCTGGGCCACCTCTTCCTCGCCCACGGTTTCCACCCGGCTGTTGCGCCTGTGCTCCCATTCGCTGCGGCGCTGAGCCATCTCGTTCTGAAGTGCCTTCTTGCTGTCGCGCAGGTGGGCGGCCTTTTCGAAGTCCTCGTGGGCCACGGCCTCCTCGGTCTCCTTGTTCAGCGCGTCCAGGCGCTCCTGTTGCAGCTTCATGTCCGGCGGCGCGGTAAAGGCCTTGATGCGCACCCGGGAGGCGGCCTCGTCGATCAGGTCGATGGCCTTGTCCGGCAGGCAGCGGTCGGATATATAGCGGTCCGACAGGAAGACCGCCGCCGTGATGGCCTCGTCGGTGATGCGCACGCGATGATGGGCCTCGTAGCGGTCACGCAGGCCCTTCAGGATCGCAATGGATTCCTCCCGTGAGGGCTCGGGAACCTTGACCGGCTGGAAGCGGCGCTCCAGCGCGGCGTCCTTTTCGATGTGCTTGTGATACTCGTTCAGCGTCGTCGCACCGATGCACTGTATCTCCCCCCTGGCCAGGGCGGGCTTGAGGATGTTCGCGGCATCGATCGCACCCTCCGACGCGCCTGCGCCGATGATGGTATGCAACTCGTCGATGAAGAGTATGACGTTGCCGGAGGTCTTGATCTCGGCCATGACCTTCTTCAGGCGCTCCTCAAACTCGCCGCGATACTTGGCCCCGGCCAGCATGCTGGCCAGGTCCAGAGAGACGACGCGCTTGCCCCGCAGGATCTCAGGGGCCATGTCCTCGACGATCAGCTGGGCCAGTCCCTCCACGATGGCCGACTTGCCCACGCCGGGCTCGCCAATCAGCACGGGGTTGTTCTTGCGCCGTCGGGACAGTATCTGTACGATACGCTCGATCTCGTTGGCGCGCCCCACCACAGGATCCAACTCCCCGCTGCGGGCCAGGGCGGTCAGATCACGGGAATACTGGTTGAGGGTCGGCGTGTCGGAGGCCTGGGCGGCATTGCTTCCACCGCCTTCCTCCTCGGCGCCGGTCAGTATGCGCAGAAGCTCCTCCCGCGCCTTGGACAGATCAAGCCCCAGCTTGATCAGGACATGGGCCGCTACGCCCTCGCGCTCCCGCATCAGCGCAAGCAGTATATGCTCTGTGCTGACGTAGTTCTGCTTCAGCTCCCGCGCTTCCCGAACACTCTGCTCCAGCACCTTCTTGGTTCGGGGGGTATAGACCATCTGCTTGCCCTCGACGCTCTCGCCGCCCCGACCGAGGATTTGAACGACCTCCTCGCGCACCGCCTCCAGGGTAATGCCCTTCAGCACTGCCGTCGCCCCGCCGGGCTCGGTCAGCACGCCCAGCAACAGATGCTCGGTGCCCACATAGGTGCGCCCCAGCTCGGCTGCCTCTCTCTGGGCGGCAAGCAGTGCGCGCTGTCCCCTCTCGGTAAATTTCGCGTAATATGCCATTAATTTCCTCCAATTTCCAGTCAATTACTCCGCGACCAGAGCCTGCAGCTCCTCACGCAGTATCTTTGCCCGCAGGATTTCGGACTCCCTTGGACTGATCAACTTGCCGGCGCGCACGCCCAGGGAACCGGGCTGCACGTCCATCATCAGCTTGTCCAGTCCGGGCAGCGGCGCGTGCAGGTAGCCCATGCTGGCTGCATAGCGAATGTCGGAATAGCGGGTCATGAACTCCTTTGCGGTCATCAGGCGCGCATACATCAATTCTCCCCAGGAACGCATGAGTCTATCCTGAAGCTGAAGCATGTCTTTCTTTTCCGCATTTTCGCGCATACCCCGCTCGTGCTCCACGATTTGGCCCGTGGCGGCGGACAGGGCACGGATCACGTCCTCCTCGCTGCGCCCCAGCGTAGCCTGGTTGGACAGCTGGTAAAGGTGTCCCTGTGCCTCGCTGCCCTCGCCGTAAAGGCCGCGTATGGTCAGGCCGAGCTTGGCGATGGTCTGCATCACGGCGCCCATCTGTCCGTTGGCGGACAGCGCCGGCAGATGCAGTATCACACTGGCGCGCATGCCCGTGCCCGTATTGGCCGGGCATGCCGTCAAAAAGCCCCACTGATGGTCAAATGCGAAGGGATACCTCTCCTCCAATGCTTCGTCCAGCTTCAGAGCCATCTCCGCCGAGCGCTCCAGCTGCAGGCCCGGCAACAGGCCCTGGAAGCGCACATGGTCCTCCTCGTTCAGCATCACGGTTACGGTGCCCGCCGAGGATACCATCGCCGCGGAGCGATTGACGAATTTCAGAAGGTCATAGCTGATCAGGTGATGCTCCACAAGGCGGGAACGGGCGTCCTCCTCCAGCTCGCTCATGCGCAACAGCGTAAAGACAGAGCCGTTTTCCGTCTTGAACACGGCGTCCACCGTGCGCTCGATGACCTCCTCGGAATACTCCGGTGTCAGCTTGGGCGAAAAGGGCAGATCCTCGTAGTTCCTCGACAGCCGCACGCGGCTGGATATGACCACGTCCTGTTCAGGCGCGAGTACATATTCATACATTTTCGTTCGCCCCCTCTTCCCCGTTGGTCTCAAGCCGCTCGTGAGGCTTGACCTTGATGTCCGATTCCTTTCGCTCCAGCTGCATGGTCAGGGCGCGTATGGTGTCCCGCAGCTTGGCCGCCTGCTCGTATTCCTCATCCGCGACGGCCTTTTGCAGCTTTTGCTTCAGGCGATCGATGTTCATGCGGATAGAGGTGCCGCTGTGCACGCCTCCGGGCACGCGTCCCGCGTGCTGGGTGTTGCCGTGTACCCGCTGCAAGAGCGCGTTCAACGGCGTCTTGAACGCCTGATAGCAGTTCGCGCAACCCAGCATGCCGCATTTTTGGAACTCCGCATAGGTCATGCCGCACTGCCCACAGGCCAGGGCTTCGTATTCTCCGTCATCGCGCTCGCTTTGCTGGGCGCTCCTGTTTTCCAGTATGCTGTTCAGTATGCCCGCCAAATTGGAAAAGTCGATGCCGGGTATCTGCTTCTGGTGCCTGGCCATGCAGGTCGGGCACAGGTTACGCTCGACGCGGTCCCCGTTGATAATCGTCATCAGATGAAATTTGGCGGGTCTGATACCGCAATCCTCACACATCATCGCGCTCATCCTCCTCGAGATTCTTGAATGCCTGTATCAGCATGTTTTTAAATACCGCCGCCCGCAGTACATCCTTCGCGCTGATGGGCAGCGCCAGGGCGTTTCGGGAGACGGCCGAACGCATCAGCGCCGCCTCGCGATCTGTGATCATCTTGCGCTCGTTCAGGTTGGTAATGATCGCGTTGGCTGTCTCCTCGTTCACGGAGTTTCCGATCCGGTTGAGCAGCGCGTCGAGAAAGCTCGGCTCGTCCCGGGCTGTCATCCGCACGATGCGCACATAGCCGCCGCCGCCCCGTCGGGATTCTATGATATAGCCGTGATCCACGGAAAAACGGGTGGCCAGCACGTAGTTGATCTGCGAAGGCGCACAGCCGAAGTGATGGGCCAATTCATTCCGCCGCAATTCTATATGTGCGTCCTCGCGCATCAGTTCCTTGATAAACTGTTCTATATTATCACTGAGCTGCGCCATAACATCATCCTCCATTGACCATCTTTGACTATTATATACCAACTCAGCGATGAATGCAAGAGGGAAATACTGCTTCCATGGGAAAAAGTTGAAAAAAGGTAACCATTCACCCTTCAAGCCGATTGGCACATATCCGTAGCGGTGAGCAATGCTCGCCATACATGCCTGTGGCGAGCATTGCTCGCCGCTACGGCGGTTCGCCGCAAGGGTGAATGGTAACGAAAAAAGCGCCCTAAAGCGCTTTCATAATGTCAATTGATATAACAGTACCGTTGCCTGGGCGGATATACCCAGTTCCTCACCCTCGAAGCCCATGCGCTCCGTCGTGGTGGCCTTGATGTTTACCCGACCCTCATCGACCCCCAATTCACCGGCCAGATTCACGCGCATCTGCGCCATGTATCCGGACAGCTTCGGTCTCTGCGCCACGATGGTGACATCGGCGTTGCCAACGCGATAGCCGCGCTCTGAAACCATCGCCATCACCGCATTCAGCAGCTTCATGGAATCGGCGCCCTTGTATTGGGGATCGCTGTCCGGGAAATGACGACCGATGTCCCCGAGTCCCACTGCGCCCAGAAGCGCGTCCATCAACGCGTGCACGGCTACGTCGGCATCTGAATGGCCGTCCAGTCCCCGATCGTGGGGAATCTCCACCCCGCACAGCACCAACCTGCGTCCCTGCGCCAGACGATGGGCGTCGTAGCCCTGGCCGACGCGGAAATCCGGCATACGCGTCTGCTCCAGCGCCTCAAAATCCTTCTTCGTCGTCAACTTGATGTTCTCCCCTGCGTCGTCAGTCGACACCAGCCTGATATCCCCGTAGTAGTGCTCGAACAGCATGGCGTCGTCCGTCACGGCCAGCCGGTCCTCCCTGGCCCTCATATGGGCCTTCAGTATGCGCTTGTAATCAAAGCTCTGCGGCGTCTGAACGGCGCGCAGGGCGCCCCGATCCAGCGATGTCACACGGCCGTCTGCGCCGACCTGCTTGACGGTGTCCACCACGGGCGTCGATATGACGCCGCTGCCATGGGCGCGCGCCGAATCCAGGGTGGCATCGATGATTTTCTTGCTGACAAAGGGCCTCGCGGCATCGTGTATCGCTACCAGCCCGGTATCCTGCGGCAGCGCCAACAGCCCGTTGCATACGGAATCCCGGCGGGTCTCACCGCCAGGCGCCGTGCTTTTGACGATATCGAAGGGGCCTTCCAGGCGCTGCAGCTCGTCAAAACGGGCTTTATCCTCTGGGGAGAGGACCACAACAGCGCCGTCGAAGCTTCCAGAGCGCTGTATCGCATCCAGGCATCGGCCCAGCACCGAACGCCCGCCTACCCTATGAAACACCTTGTTGACGCCCAGGCCTGCGCGGGAGCCTCGACCCGCCGCCACGATCACCGCCCAGCAGCTCATGTCCTTGCGCGGTACATGGAGGCCGCGTCCTGCTTGGCTGCATGCTCGGCGATGGAAAGAATCTCGTATTCACTGTATTTGTCGCCGAAGCGAATACCCAAAATATCCCCGACCTTGACGTCCGTGCCGGGCTTGCCCTCCTTGCCGTTGACGGTGACATGCCCGGTGGCGCACGCATCGTTTGCGACGCTCCTGCGCTTGATGATCCTGGATATCTTCAGATACTTGTCCAGTCGTATGGAAGTCGGCGTCTTGCGTTCCACAGGCTTCCTGGCCTCTATTGCCTTCCTGCTCATGTTCGTTCCCCTCTCAAAGGAATATATGCCTCAGCGTAAACCGACAAATCTGTCCGTTTAATCTGAGCGTAATATTATCCACTAATTATAACAGGGCACCTCCTTGCGGAAGCGCCCTGTTTTGACCCGTTGCCTCAGAACTGATCCTTGAAGCCCTTGCCCGCTTTGAAAGTGGGCGACTTCTTGGCGGGAATCTCGATGCTCTCGCCGGTGGAAGGCTTGCGGCCGGTACGGGCAGCGCGTTCCTTGATTTCAAAGGTGCCGAAGCCCATCAGCTGTACCTTGTCGCCTGTCTTGAGTGCTTCGGTAATGGTGTCGGTAAAAGCATTCAGCGCGGCCTCAGCCTGCTTCTTGCTCAGTTCGGATTTCTCTGCCATACGGGCAATCAGGGTCGCCTTGTTCATTGAGAATACACCTCCAGATATGATAAGCAATTGAGCGCAACAAATACAGATCATTGAGCGCAATATTGAACATATTCGCGTCATCCGCCCATGTTTCCTGCCGATTTCTGCCACTCTATCACAATTTTACTGAATTCCAATAATTCCTCAATGTTTCCTCTGTCAAATCTTCGACAGCGACATTGTTTTTGTTGATTTCTACCTCAACGGATTCAAAACGGTCGATAAAACGGCTCACGGCTCCGCTCAAAGCTATTTCCGGGTCCACCTTTCCCAGCCGTGCAAGCTCCGCCAAGGCCATCAAAATATCGCCCATATGTCGCTCTGCGTCCTCCTGCATCCACAGCTGACGGATCAGTGCTTCACAATGACGACGCGCCGCTTCGATATCCGGTTCACCAAGGCCAAGCTCCGCGCTGCGCTTGAGCACCTTTATCGCCCTGAGCATCGCGGGAAGGCTGCGCGTAACCGATCGCATCGCCTCGCTGCGGTTCTGCTGGTTTCTCTCGGCCATTTTGTTTCGATTCCAGAGCCGCAATACCTGCGCTTCATCCATGGCGGTGTCGTAGCCGTAGATATGGGTGTGTCGGCTGATCAGCTTCTGGCAGATGGCGGTGGTAACGTCGGATATGTCAAACTCCCCGTGCCGACTGGCGATCTCGGCATGAAGGGTCACCAGCATCAGCAGGTCGCCCAACTCGTCATAGAGGTGATCCACGTCTCCTTCATCAATGGCGTCGATCACCTCATAGGTCTCCTCCAGCAGGCAGGTGCGCAGGGACGCATGGGTCTGTACGCGATCCCACGGGCAGCCGTCCGGAGCGCACAGTCTGCGCACGATCTCGTTCAGGTGGCCGAAGTCATAGCGCTCCAGCGCCGTGATCGAGGGCTGCGCTGGCACCATCAGGCAGGTCCTGTGATCGAAGCGATCGCCGCGATCCAGCGTAAACAGGGGCATGAAGACAGGCTCGCATTCGCCCTGAAGCAGCCAGATTCCCCACTCCTCCGGATATACCTCCATCAGCCTCAGCTTGACCTCCGACGCCAGCTCCCGGCTGTCCAGCTCGCGGACCAGGCTGCTTTCCCGTGCCGACGGATGGAACTGCGCCCACTCTGACGCCGCCACCGATCGCACTTCACCCTGCGCAAGTGCCAGTAGCGTGCCCTCGGTGGGCGGGCCGGGTATAATCTGCACGGCAGCCCCATTGCGCTCGATCAGGCAGGAGACGCTCCGATCCCGTATGTCTGAAACGACATAAGCCACATCCCCCTCGCTGGCCGCAGCTATTACGGCATCGGCGGCAGCCTGAGCGTGACTGTCAAAATCTTCACATGTCTCATAGAGTGCGTCCAACGACTTAAACGGCATGCCGTTCTGTTTCAGCCAATCCGCGCAGCCGCATCTGTCCGTGTGGAGCACAATGGCATCGCTTCGCTTCAGCGCCTCGATGGCGTTCACGGTCAGCTCTCCCCGCGTCCATCCTGCCCCGACAACCGTGATTTTTTCCATGACAAGCCCTCCGTCAGATATGCGGTGATATCCGTCTTTTGTTGATTCGATGAGGGCATTATAGCACAGTTTGCCGCGCCCGGCAAGGCATAGGATGCACTACTGTTCCATCTGCCGCCCGATGATGCTCGCCGTGGTCTCCGCCACCTTCTGGTCGATGTCCGTCATTTGCAGGCCGCTCTCCCGGCTGAGCAATATCAGTCCGCCCACGATCTCGCCGTCGGCCAATATCGGCGCGACGATCTGTGCGGAATAGCTCTCCGGCCGATCGTCATTGGTGATGGGAATCATCTTTACCCCGGCAGACAGGTTCAGCTGGGTCAGCTGGCGGCTTTGCAAAATCTGATCCAACTCCTGGCTGAGCTGTTTTTCCACATATTCACGCTTCGCCGCGCCAGAACTGGAAACAATGGCATCCCTGTCGCTGATCAGCGCGACATGCCCCAGGGTACGATAGAGTGAATCGGTATAATCCTTGGCGATGGTCGCAATCTCGCCGATCGGAGAATACTTCTTCAGCACCACTTCCCCGTCGTGATCCGTGAATATCTCAAGCGGGTCGCCCTCCCGGATGCGCAAAGTCCTCCTGATTTCCTTCGGAATAACCACCCTTCCCAACTCATCTATCCTTCTTACAATGCCCGTCGCTCGCATAAAAAACGCCTCCGATACGCTCAAACTGCTTCATGATGTGTGCGTAGTTTGCGCGAATTGGGGCGTTTTATGCGTTCTGGCTGACAACACGTTTCAAAGTACTGACCACTAATGACAGCAGAATTTCTGTATATTAAGCAACTATACAATTAAGGCTTGCCTGTAGTCTTCCAAAAACTTCCCACTGCCGCCAACGCAACCGCGGCGATCATATCCAATACCATCATGATCAGTACAGCCCATTGACATGCCCACATCGATGAAGCCATCTTGATGATCGCAGTACCGGACACCACAAGATTCAGGACGGCCACGGCCAAGCCCTTCTTTCCCGCTTCGCCCCGAACGCTCATCAACGACCAGAACAACAGCAGTGCCTGGTCAAAGCTGAGTATGATTCTCCAGATCTGAGGCTGTGCGCCAAATACATAATCGGTGACGGCCCAATAGCTTCTGGCCTGATAGTAGTCGCCCGATAAAAAGAAATCGTTGTTTCCCGGTTGGGCGTGATACAGCGCGGTGGGATATTGTGGCGCGATGACTGGTATGAATAACGAAACAAAGCATAATAATGCAAGGACAGAACAGATGATATTGACTTTGTTTTTCATATGACTCTATACCTCGCTGAATCTATGGATGTCCGCCAAAGCTATTATACCATCATAAAAAACCAAAGTCAACACTGCATGTTCCAAACCAAACAAGAGGGTGCATCCCAATGCCAAATGCATTTGAATACACCCTCCTGTATGGTTTTCATCCCTGCACGTGCGCAATCATATCCTGTCGACGATCCTGTCGATCAGGAAGCGCTCGAAGGGGCTCGGCTGCTCGTCGGCGCTGTTGGGTCCATCCCCGGCAAAGGTCATTACACACGGCGCCTCCAGTGCGTAGGGCCGCCACGTTGGCATGGGCGTTCCGTCGGCATCCGTGCCGTTGGGATCGCCGCTGCGTATGAAGTTCACCCAGTAGTTGCACATCTGCCTGGCCAAGTCGTAGTGACGCCCGACGAAGGGTCGCCAGCACTTGGCCAGCGTTTCGAAGAAGAACCAAAGATCCACGGAGTGGAACGTTCCGGGATGGTCCCAGCCGGGAATATCGGCGTCAAAGCGATAGTAATAGTTCTTCATGCCCTGCCGCGCCTTGCGCTCAAAGACACCGCGAACCGTCAGTCCGATGCCGTTGACCGTCCCAAACCCGGCTTCGCCCTGAACGCGGCTCTCTTCAAAGCCAAGGAAGCGCTGTGCGTCCGCCCCAAAGCAGCCCGCCGCCTCCTGAAGGGATGCCTCGTCTTCAGCCGTCAGCCCGTCGGGGAATTCATCGGCGGTATTGCCCGCCAGCATGGGCACATCCACGCAGTCGCCGCTCAGGTATTGGGCAAGTGGGTCGCCCGTGCAGAATTGGCCGTCCAGCACCGTGAACATCGGCCGATATTGACGCATGTATTCCGCATATCGGTCCCGTATGAAGAAGGCGTCCATGGCCCGGGCCTCCTCCAGGCTGTTTGCGCCGATGAAGCGCAGGAAAGCCTCACCGTTTTTCTCGGCGTCCGCCAGAGGCTCGGGGCGGCCCACCTCCCGGCCACCGTAGGGGTCGCGGATCATGGCGCTCATCACGACGGCCCTCTGGAAAAGCCCTGCGTTTGCCTTGCAGCCGATCTGGGACAGCACGCTGCCGCCGCCCGCGGACTGCCCGGCGATGGTCACGTTGTTCGGGTTGCCACCAAAGCCGGCGATGTTGCGCCGCACCCAGCGCAGCCCCGCCTGCTGGTCAAGACTGCCGAAGTTGGCGGGAGCCTCGGGTTGTTCCAGGGTCAGCTGGGGATGGGCCATGTAACCCAGCACGCCGATCCTGTAGTTGACAGAGACCACGACGATGCCCCGGCGCGCCAGCCGTTCGCCGTCAAACTCCATCTCGGCGGGATAGCCGTACTGCAGTCCGCCGCCGAAGAACCACACCAGCACGGGCTGCCGCTCCTCCCCCGATTTTGCCCCGGTCCAGACGTTCAGGTACAGGCAATCTTCGCTCATGGGGATCTCCGGATCCACATGCCACTCACGATTGTAGATGACGTCGCCGATGCCGGGCGTCTCCTGCATCGATATCGGCGCGAATCGGGCGCAATCCCGCTCGCCCGACCAGCTTTCGCAGGGCTGAGGCGCGCGCCAGCGATTGACGCCCACTGGCGGCGCGGCGAAGGGTATGCCCTTGAAGCTGGTGATGCGGGGATCAGCCGCGGGGATGCCGCGGACAAGGCCGTTTTCCGTTCGGACTACTCTAAGCATGGCAATGCCTCCTTCAAAGATATGGCTTCGGACCAATCGACAAACGGGCCCGGCAGGGATACTTCGCCCCTGCGCTTGCCGAGCATGTCGCTTTCGACCCCCGGCTCCCCGGTCACGGCGTGAACGTCCGATGGATTGCGGATCAGTGCCAACCGCTTCAGTTGGGCCGGCAGGCCGGAGGGTTCATCCTCGCTGCCCTTCAGGGCTACGGTTCCGGCAGCCTCATCCAGCGCGATGTCAAACCAGCCATTCTGGCCCTCGCGGTCGAAGCCGCAGAACTCCTTCCATGCGGGCAGGTTCAGGCAGACCTCAGGCTCGGGGTACATCACCCGCAGATAGCCGCCCTGCATGCGCACGTACAGGTTGCCATCGGCGGCGTTATCGATTGTGGGAAAGACAATCGCCGCCTCTGCGCAGTCGTAGAAGATGTTGTTGACGATCCTCGCCTTCCGGGAGGTACCGCCCCGGTCCGTGCCGCCCATGCGAAAGCCTACCGGCTTGGCATAATAGCCGCTGTGGCGACATTTGCCGATCAGGTTGTGAGCGACGACCAGCCGGTCCGTACCCTCGCAGTAGACGGCATAGCCGTTTACGGATTCGTCCTCCCGCAGTTTGTACCAGCCGGACGAGCCCGGCTCCACGGGCACCTTTGCGGGATCAAAGCGCCCCTCCACGTTCCAGATGATGTTGTTGTCGATCAGGTTGACGCCTTCCCGGGTACATTCGATGAATATGGCCTCCCGCTGTTCGATGCCGTTGATAAACAGGTTCCCGGTGATGCGGTTATTTTCGTTGTGGCAATCCAGCCACAGGTGATCTGCACGAAGGGTGTTGCGGAACACATTGCGCCGGAACAGCCCGTTCACGCTGTTGTGCAGCTTGATGCCGCCCGCCTCCCAGGACAGCTCCATGCGCTGCCAGCCAGTGCCCTCGATCAGGTTGTCCTCGATGAGCATGCCCTCGGCAAACAGTCCCGCGATACCGCACACGCCTGCTTCACGGATCCTGCAGCGCCTGATCACGGAATAGCCGATGATCTCCTCCTGCGTATGCTCGTGGTGCCAGCACTCGTTCCCCACGTCGATGCCCACGGCGTTGGCCCAGTTGACCGCGCAATCCTCGATGATCCAATGGTGCCCCCGATAGGCGGAGATCGCTCCGCGCTGAGGCACCGGCGCGCCGTTGGCGGCGTGCTCGCAGGTCAGCCCTTTGATGTGGATGTAGGATATAAACGGCGTCCGGGGCGCAAAGCACTGCTCCCGCACCGTTACCTCGATCAGGTGGTTGGACGGGCTGTCGTCGCCCGCGAGCCTGAAGTGGACCCGCTGACCGTTGTGCTCCACCCAATAGGTATCCGTGTCATCCGCCAGCTGGTTGTACAGGGCCACCTGTCTTAGCGGTCTGCCGTCGCAAAACACACAGCCCCGGCGGTTCAGGTAGGGCGTCATGTCCGTCTTATCGTACTCGATGAACAGGCGGTCGTGAAGCATGTTTATCGCGCAGAATGGGTTATAGCCCTTGAACAGCTCCGGGTCGAGGGCGTACTGCCACACCCGCACGCCGGACACGTCCTTCGCCTGGCGCGGGCGCTGCAGGCTCCAGCCGGTGCTGAGCGTAAATTCCCGCACCTCCTCGGAGGCGCGGATCACCACAGGACCGTCGCCCCAGGCCTCGTAGGCGATCATGCGCTCCGGGCCCTCCCCGCCCCGGGCCGGGGACACGCACTCCCGGTAAAGGCCCGCGTGGATGCGCACCCGTGTGCCCGGCGTGGCCAGCTGCGCCGCGCGGCCGATGGTTTTGAGGGGACTGTCGATGCCGCCGTCGTTGTCGTCACTGGATAACCGGGAAGCGCCGTCCACGATCAGTTCCCGGTCATACTGGCATTCCTGCTCCCAGAAATCAAATCTTGTGCCGTTCGGCAGTATGGCGGATCTATCCATATTCTTTATCTCCCTTCCGTATTTGAAGCCAAAACCGCCGCAGGGGCGCCGATGCGGCGCCCCTGCATGGGGGTCATGACTGTATTATTCAGCCACTGCGATCTTGGCGTCCACCTCGGTCTGATAGTTCTCGCAGTCGAAGGCGTACAGCTGCTCATAGCCGAAGCCGTTCAGCTGCTCGATCATCTCG
>JAZTZK010000192.1:0-1698 GCA_045637485.1 Clostridia bacterium | reverse complement strand
CCGATAAGGAAGCTCGTTTCACTCACACTTGCGCTGATGGTTACACCTCAGCGCCGACACGGTGGACCCCCTCCGACCCCGCCTGTGGCGGGGCCACCTCCCCTGAAAGGGGAGGTGCTGGGGGGAGCGAGGCGGAGGGGTTCCGAATAATCAGGACGCTGAGCTGTAACCGTTGATGATCGCGCTGCTCGCGCTCCTGCCCGCGCTGGCGGAGACCATCCCATTCGACAACCCTGCCATTCCGACGTGATCGTGGACAGCATCACGAATGTTACAGCGGAAGGAACCGTCGAAGACCTGACACTGAACTAACAGAAATATTGAAGGAGGACAATCCCATGAAGAAGATCATTGCCACCATTCTGCTCCTGGCCCTTGCCGTTGTTTCAGTACCCGCTTTGGCGGATGGCATTCGAATCGGCTCGCTGACATTTATCGGAGTGACTGAAGATGATTCCAGAAGTTGGCCTGCAGAAGCCGCCGCAAAGGGAGTCGAAGAAACCCTCTATGAAAACGACATTACATATACATTTTTCGACAACCTCCAATCCATGCTTCTGGCGTTGAACAGCGGTGAGATCGACTGCTTTACGATTGTCAGCAACACGGCAAACTACATCGCTGCGCGCAACGAAGGCCTTGTCGCTACACCGCGGAGCGTTGATTTACAGATGGGCTTTTCCATCGCTATGCTCACGGAAAACAGCACACGGATTGAAGCCATTGACGGCGCCATCGCCGCCATGCAGGCCGACGGCACGCTCGACAGGCTCAAGGAGCAATACATCTATGCTCTGGGCACTGACGATCCTGAGCCCGTCGCGCTGCCCGTTATCGAAGGCGCGGAAACCATCCGGATCGCCGTCACAGGCGACATGCCGCCGATGGACGTCATTCTTTCGGACGGCACGCCCGCGGGCTTCAATACGGCGTTTCTGGCGGAGCTCTCCCAGCGCATCGGCGTGAACTTTGAGCCGGTGAGCGTCGAATCCTCCGCCCGCGCGGTGGCGCTTTCCTCCGGCGTGGTAGATGCGCTGTTCTGGACACGGGGTACCTATGATGCGAATGACAGTACACTGCTCTATCCATTGGATAATTTGGAGGGCATCGTCATTTCCGCCCCCTATCTGCTGGACAGCGGCGCCATGGTATCCCGTCAACAGTGACGCGATCATCTGAAGACGCCAGGGAATATTTTTGACCATAACGGAGGCGGAGTATGACGCTTTCTGACAAGCTTTATAAGATTCTGATCCAGGGCGGCTCCTGGAAGACCATACTGGGCGGCCTGTGGGTGACGATTCAGATTTCCGCGCTGGCGCTGCTGCTGGGCACGCTGCTGGGGGCGGCGGTGTGCCTGCTGCGCACCCGGAAGAACCCGTTGTTGCGGGGCTTCGCCTCGGCGTACATCGCCATACTGCGGGGCACGCCGGTGCTGATGCTGTTGCTGCTGCTGTATTACGGCGTGTTCGCCCGGGCGGGGCTGAATCCGGTGATGGTCGCCGTGATCACGTTCGCGCTGAACGTGTCCGCCCATGTGGCGGAACTGTTGCGCTCGGCATTGGAGGCGGCGGACCGGGGCCAGTCCGAGGCCGCGCGCACGCTGGGCTTTTCCGCCTGGGACACCTTCCGGCTGGTGACGCTGCCCCAGGTGCTGCGCATCGCAAAGCCGGTGTACCAGTCCACCATCGTGAACCT
>JAZTZK010000191.1:0-2535 GCA_045637485.1 Clostridia bacterium | reverse complement strand
CACGGCCGACATCCCGCACAGCCGCCCGGGCCTTCATCGTTCCGAAAGTAATGATCTGAGACACCCGCTCGCGGCCGTATTTTTCCACGACATAATCGATGACTTCCCCTCTGCGTTCGTAGCAGAAGTCCACGTCGATATCCGGCATGCTGACCCGCTCCGGATTCAGAAAGCGTTCGAAAAGCAGCTGGTACTTCAGCGGATCCAGCATCGTGATCCCCAGCGAATAGGCCACGATGGACCCCGCGCCGCTGCCGCGGCCCGGGCCGACGCCCACGCCGTGGGTCTTGGCGTAGTGTATAAAGTCCCAGACGATCAGGAAATAATCCACGTAGCCCATGGACTCGATCACGCCCAGCTCGTATTCCATGCGGTCCCGGGCGTCCTTCCGGTCCGGGCCGTATTTGCGCAGCAGGCCCGCCTCGCACAGCTCGCGAAGATACCCCTTGTCGGTCTTGCCCTCCGGCAGCGGAAAGGCGGGCAGGTGGGTGGTGGAGAAGTCGAACTCCACATTACAGCGCCGGGCGATTTCCTCCGTGCGCTGTAAGGCGTCGCCGAAGTTGGGAAAGCGCTGGCGCATTTCCTCCTCCGACTTCACGTACATCTGGTCGGTGTCCATGCGCATGCGGTGCTCGTCGGACAGCGTCTTGCCCGTCTGGATGCACATCAGCACCTCCTGGGCAGCGGCGTCCTCGCTGGTCAGGTAGTGGCAGTCGTTGGTCACCACCAGCGGAATGTCCATCTCCCGGGCCAGGCGCACCAGCCGGGGGTTCACCGCCCGCTGGTCCGGCAGGCCGTGGTCCTGCAGCTCGATGAAGAAGTTGTCCCGGCCGAAGATGTCCAGGTAGCGCCGGGCCATCTGCCGGGCCTCGTTCTCCCTGCCGTCCAGCAGCAGCTTGGGCAGGTCGCCGGACAGGCAGGCCGACAGCGCGATCAGCCCCTCGCTGTGCTTTTCCAGCAGCGCGTAATCCACCCTGGGACGGTAGTAATAGCCCCTTATGAAGCCCTCGCTGACCAGCCGGGACAGGTTTTCATACCCCTTCTGGTTCTCGCACAGCAGGATCAGGTGGCTGTAGTCCCTGGTGGTGCTGGTCTTGTTGTCCATGTCCGGGCACACGTAGACCTCGCAGCCGATCACCGGATGGATGCCCGCCGCCTTCGCGGCGCGATAGAAGTCCACCACACCGTACATCACGCCATGGTCGGTCACCGCGCAGGAGGTCATGCCCAGCGCCTTCAGGCGCTCCATCAGCGGCTTGATCCTGCACGCCCCGTCCAGGAGGCTGTATTCGGTATGTAGATGGAGATGAGCGAACATCGTTCTTTCCTTTCCGGCTGTGAAACAAATTCGGTGATGGCGCAGGGCCAGGGAAACAGGAGACGGCAATGTCGTCAATATAAGGAGAAGATACGGAACCCCTCCGCCTCGCTTCGCTCAGCACCTCCCCTTTCAGGGGAGGCAAGAAGCGTGGAAGGCTCTCTAAAAGCCTCCCCTGAAAGGGGAGGTGGCCCCGCCGCAGGCGGGGTCGGAGGGGTTCCGAACGCCAAGCTGGCGACATTCCAGGAAACGGGGAAGGCGCCTGTCGCGCCCTCCGGCATTTCCTGTTCCCCGTCGCGTCAATTACCTCAGTGTCGTAGCGTTGCGCACGATGGCGTTGATCTCAGCGCTCAGCTCGTCCGCGGTGCGGCCGGAGCGGATCTGCTCGGACAGGTCGTAGACCTTGTTCACGTCGTCCTCGCTGGCGGTGACGGCCACGGTCTGGATGTTGGGGTCGGCCCGCAGCACCTCGGCGGCCACCATCTCCCGGATGCGCTCGGTGATCTCGCCCTTGTAGGCGTTGTCAAACTTCACGCCCACCAGCGCGGTGCTGTTGGTCACCACCACCCGGGCGTCGGCGACCTCGGAGATCCGGGCGATGGCCTTCTCGATGTCCGCCGCCCCGTTGGCCCAGTCGAAGGGGTTCAGCGCACCGTCCGTGGTGGCGGCGGTGTTGCCGGTGTTGCCGTTGTTCATCGCGCCGCCGGCGCCGCTGTTGTTGGCATTGGCGTTGTTGGTCAGCCCCGCCGCGCCGTTGCCGTTCTGGGCGTCATTCGCCGTGCCGTCGGCGGCGTTGGGCGCGTAGTTGGCCGTGGGCGCGGGCCGGGTCGTGGTCCCGCCGTTGTTCATGCACGCCGCCAGCGCCAGACACGCCGCGGCGACGATCAGGATGACCGGAATGATCTTGCGATTCATATTGCATACCTCCTTGCGCCCATAGTCTTGACGCAGGGAGGGGGAAACATACCGGCAAATTCTGATATATCGAGCATCAGCTCGATATATCAGAATTTTGGGGTTAGGTTTTAGGGGTTAGGGTTTAGGGAAGGATGAAATCCTTGCGGATTTCTTTTTATTCAAAGGCTTGCGAAGCGTAGGAACCCCTGTCTTTCCATAGAATCAAACAAATCCCGAAGGGATTTGCGACGCGAAGATAGCCCTTTAGGGCACCACCCCTAATCCCTAAAACCTAACCCCTAAAACCTAACCCCTAAAAC
>JAZTZK010000190.1:0-7785 GCA_045637485.1 Clostridia bacterium | reverse complement strand
GTAATAGCCCGTGATCCGGCTGTACACCTCCGTCTTTTGCCCGCACACCGGGCAGACGTACTGCTCGCCGGCCAGGTATCCGTGATCCCTGCACACGCTGTACGTCGGCGACATCGTGTAATAGGGCAGCTTGTAGTTCTCCGCGATCTTGCGCACCAGCGTCGCCGCCGCCTTCCAGTCCGGCAGCTTCTCTCCCAGGAACGCGTGGAACACCGTCCCCGAGGTGTACAGCGTCTGCAATTCGTCCTGGATGTCCAGCGCCGAAAACACATCCTCCGTGTAGCCCACCGGCAGGTGGCTGCTGTTGGTGTAGTAGGGCGTGCCGTTCATGTTTGCCGTGATGATCCCCGGATATTCCTCCACGTCGTGCTTGGCGAAGCGATAGGTCGTGCTCTCCGCAGGGGTCGCCTCCAGGTTGAACAGGTCTCCGTACTTCTCCTGGTAGTCGCTCAGCCGCTCCCGCATGTGGTTCAGCACGTCCCGGGCGAATCTCTGGGTCTCCGGGTGCGTCAGGTCCTTGCGCAGCCACTTCGCGTTCAGCCCCACCTCGTTCATGCCGATCAGCCCGATCGTGGAAAAGTGGTTGTTGAAGTTCCCCAGGTAGCGCTTCGTGTACGGGTACAGCCCCTGCTCCAGCAGCTGGGTGATGACCCGCCGCTTCGTGTTCAGGCTCCGCGCCGCGATGTCCATCAGAGCGTCCAGCCGCTTGTAGAAGTCCCCCTCGTCCTTCGCCAGGTACGCGATCCGGGGCAGGTTGATCGTCACCACGCCGATCGAGCCGGTGCTCTCCCCGCTGCCGAAGAACCCGCCCGACTTCTTCCGCAGCTCCCGCAGGTCCAGCCGCAGCCGGCAGCACATGCTCCGCACGTCACTCGGCTCCATGTCCGAGTTGATGTAGTTCGAAAAGTAGGGCGTGCCGTACTTCGCCGTCATCTCGAACAGCAGCCTGTTGTTCTCCGTCTCCGACCAGTCGAAGTCACGGGTGATCGAATACGTCGGTATCGGGTACTGGAACCCCCGGCCGTTGGCGTCCCCCTCGATCATGATCTCGATGAACGCCTTGTTCACCATGTCCATCTCCCGCTGGCAGTCCCCGTAGGTGAAGTCCATCTCCTTCCCGCCCACGATGGCCGGAAGGTTCTTCAGGTCGTTCGGCACGGTCCAGTCCAGCGTCACGTTGCTGAACGGCGCCTGCGTGCCCCACCGGCTCGGCGTGTTCACGCCGTAGATGAAGCTCTGCACGCACTGCTTGACTTCCTTCTGCGTCAGGTTGTCCACCCGCACGAACGGCGCCAGGTACGTGTCAAAGCTGGAAAACGCCTGGGCCCCCGCCCATTCGTTCTGCATGATGCCCAGGAAGTTCACCATCTGGTTGCACAGCGTGGATAGATGGCTTGCGGGAGAGGACGTGATCTTCCCCGGCACCCCGCCCAGACCCTCCTGGATCAGCTGCTTCAGGCTCCAGCCCGCGCAGTATCCCGTCAGCATCGACAGGTCGTGCAGGTGGATCGCCGCGCTGCGGTGCGCCTCCGCAACCTCCTCGTCGTACACCTCGCTCAGCCAGTAGTTCGCCGTGATCGCCCCGCTGTTCGACAGGATCAATCCGCCCACCGAATACGACACCGTGGCGTTTTCCTTCACCCGCCACGAGTTGATCTGCAGGTAGTTGTCCACCAGGTCCTTGTAGTTCAGCAGCGCCGAGTTGATGTTGCGCACCTTCTCCCGCTGCTTGCGGTACAGTATATATGCCTTCGCCACGTCCGCGTAGCCCGACTCCGACAGCACCTTCTCCACGCTGTCCTGTATGTCCTCCACGGTGATCTGACCGTCGTGGATCTTTCCCTCGAAGTCCGACGTCACGTGCAGCGCCAGCAGCTCGATCACGCTGGGATGATACTGCCGCTGCGTCGCCTCGAAGGCCTTCGTGATCGCGCCCGTGATCTTCGTTATCGAGAAATCGACGACCTTGCCGTCCCGCTTGACTACTTCATACATGAAAAAAATCCCCCCTTGGCGGATGTGCTTTCAATAATGGCGGTTTTCGAACCGCAACGCATACCACGATACCATAAAAGGGGATGATTGTCAATATGTTGTGGCATATTAACTGAAAATGCTCTATATGTTCTATATATTATGCCCAAATTTTACACTGCTGCCAGTACGTGCAGATTGCGGATATCGCCGTCCGCGATGCCGTCGTTGACGGAATAAGCGTGCTTCTCCAGCTCGCCGCCGTCGACCCGCGTCAGGCCCTGGCGGCGCAGCTCCGCAAGCACGTCCGCGGCCACGCCCTCGATCACGTCGCGCTTGGCAGCGGCCATGTCCCCGTCGTTGTCGGTGGTCAGCAGGTACTCCATCAGCTCCGCCAGCAGCGAAAGCCTCGGCAGGGCGCGCATGGCCCGGAATATCCACTTGTAGTAGGGCGGGTAGGCATCGTTCAGCAGGAACACCGCTCCCGTGCAGGCGCGCACGAAGTCGACCACGGCCAGCTGGGCCGCGCCTTTCTCGCCGTGGGCAAGGCACCGGGGGTAGTTGTACTGGCCCGCCTGGGCCATCAGCAGCAGGCGACCGGCCAGCTTCTTTTTGCGGATATCCCCGGGCCAGGTCGAGAGGCGCTGCCGTATGGCCGTCACCTCGCCGCTGCCATCGAAGAACATCTCGCCGTTCACCGCCTCGGCCAGCGCGTACTCGGGCGTGTCCAGCCACTGGCCAAGGGTCAGCACGCCGTCCGGGGAACCCACCTTCCCCATAAAGAAATCCGCCGTCCGAAGCACGCCGCGCCTCGGGCCGCCCACCGGCTGCATCAGGCCCCGCCGCAGCCCCATGAATTCCCGGGGCAGCTTCCCATAGGCCCGCTCCAGCAGGAAGGCCTGTCGGCGGCTGACCTCATCCTCCCCGGGCAGCAACAGCATAAACCCGGGCTCAAAGTCATGGTCCCGGGATATGTCGTCGTCGAAGCCGAAGCACTCCGAGCCGCTGCCGAACAGCCCAACGGCAATGTGGGGCAGCAGCTCGGGGAACTGCTCATCCAGCATCGGTTTGCCAAACTGTTCATAGTAGGCTCGCGCCAGCTCAAGTCCCCGCATAGATGCGCTCCGCTTCCTCCTTCATCCGCCGCGCGTCGTCAAAGTAGCCGTAGTATTCCAGCGTCGGGGCGCACTTATCGCACACGAAGGCATAGTAACCGTCGTGTTCCAGCGCCGGATCGTCCAGCAGGGCCACCGCCTTGTCCGCCAGGGCATAGATCGCGCCCTCCCCCGCCTCCATGCCGTCCCGGGCCTCCACCAAATCGGCCAGGTTCAGGCAGGTGATGGCCTGTTCCAGCGCGCCGTGGGGCGCCTTTGCCATCACGGTCATGGCCTTGTCGTACAGCGCCTCGGCCTCGCCATAGCGGCCCAGCGCCACGCAGGTCAGGGCCATGTTGTTGTACAGCCCGCCCAGCAGCTCGGGCCGGGTGGCGGCGCTGGATTCATAGATGGGCCGGGCCTGCTCAAACAGCGCCAGCGCCCGCTCGTTCTCGCCAAAGGCGTTCAGCGCCGTGGCGAAGTTGACAAAGGTCGTGCCCGCGGAGATGGTATCGCCGAAATCAAGCGCCTCCAGCAGAGCCAGCGCGGCCTCGCCGTTCTCCAGCGCCTTGTCCCGCTCGCCCGTCTTGCGGTAGTGACCCACCAGCTCGTTTCGCAGCATCAGCGCACCGCGCAGGTCGCCGCCCTGGCGGGCCTCCTCCAGCCAGTAAAGCAGGTGGCGCTCCGCCCCGGCGTAGTCCCGCCGGCTCATGTACCAATCCAGCTTCTCGATCACCCGCTGCCGGGGGATCGGGCGGAGGTGGGGCTGGGATTCGTATGCGTGTTGCATGGCACACTCCTGACAGTATCAATTATACTGCCTTCCAATGCTACCTGTTGAACAGTTCTGAATGAGAACCCAGGCGATACAGCATAAGGACAAGCACATCGTTTCGGATTTCATATACCAGCAGCCAGTCCGGCTCAACGTGACATTCCCTCACGCCCTTATAGTTTCCGGAAAGCTCATGGTCGCGATACTTGGCTTCCAGCGCATGGCCTTTCGCAAGCGTATTCACGATCTCGAACAGCTTGTCCAAATCCTTGTTCTGTTTCTTTGCCAGCCGCAGGTCCTTCTTGAACTGGCTGGTAAACTTGATTGTGTACTTCATGCTTCCAATGCCGCCCTGAGATCTTCCATGCTGGAATAGCCCTTGACGCTGTCATCAAAAGCGAGCTGTCTGCCCTCTTCGATCGCGGCGGCAGTCGCTTCGTTTGGCACATCCAGCTTCAGCATAAAGGGAATACCCCGTTCACGGATAGTCGTCCTCAGGAAGATATTAATGGCCGCCGTCATGCTCAGCCCCAGCTCATTAAAGATGACTTCCGCTTGGTCCTTGACGTCCTTATCCGTCCTGATATTCAGATTCGTCGTAGCCATTGCATACATCTCCCTTCACATCCAATATGGTCGATGCTGAGCTGTAACTATGCCTGCTCCAACGCCTGCCCGATATCCGCGATCAGGTCCGCCGCGTCCTCCAGGCCGCAGCTGATGCGGATCATGCCCGCGGGCACGCCGGCGGCCTTCAGCTGCTCGTCATTCATCTGGCGATGGGTGCTGCTGGCGGGGTTCAGGCAGCAGGTGCGGGCGTCGGCCACGTGGGTCTCGATGGCCGCCAGACGCAGGGCCTTCATGAAGCGGCTGGCCGCCTCGCGCCCGCCCTTCAGCTCGAAGCTGACCACGCCGCAGGAGCCGTTCGGCAGGTACTTCATGGCCCGGGCATGGTAGGGGCTGTCCGGCAGGCCGCAGTAGTTGACGGCGGTCACCTTATCATGGTCGTGCAGGAACCGGGCCACGGCCAGGCCGTTTTCACAGTGGCGCTGCATGCGCACATGCAGGCTCTCCAGGCCCATGTTCAGGTAGAAGGCGTGCTGGGGCGACTGGATCGAGCCGAAGTCCCGCATCAGCTGGGAGGTGCACTTGGTGATGAACGCGCCGCCGTTGCCGAACTTCTCGGCATAGGTGATGCCGTGGTAGCTTTCGTCCGGGGTGCACAGGCCGGGGAACTTGTCCGCGTGGGCCATCCAGACAAAGTTTCCGCTGTCCACGATGGCGCCGCCCACGTGCACGCCGTGGCCGTCCATGTACTTGGTGGTGGAGTGGGTGACGATGTCCGCGCCCCACCGGAAGGGCCGGCAGTTCACCGGCGTGGCGAAGGTGTTGTCGATGATCAGCGGCACGCCGTGTTTATGGGCCGCCCGGGCGAACTGCTCGATGTCCAGCACGGTCAGCGCCGGGTTGGCGATGGTCTCGCCGAACACGGCCTTGGTGTTGGGCCTGAAGGCGGCGTCCAGCTCCGCGTCGGTGCACAGGGGCGAGACGAAGGTGACGTCCACGCCCATCCTCTTCATCGTGACGGAGATCAGGTTGAAGGTGCCGCCGTAGATGGTGGAGGAGGCCACGATGTGATCCCCGCAGGAGGCGATGTTGAACAGCGCGAAGAAGTTGGCCGCCTGGCCCGAGGAGGTGAGCATCGCGGCCGTGCCGCCCTCCAGCGCGCAGATCTTGGCCGCCACCATGTCGTTGGTGGGGTTCTGCAGGCGGGTATAGAAATAGCCGCTGGCCTCCAGGTCGAACAGCTTGCCCATGTCCTCGCTGGTATCGTACTTGAAGGTCGTGGACTGTATGATCGGAATTTGACGGGGCTCGCCGTTGCCGGGGGTGTAGCCCCCCTGCACACAGGTGGTGCCCAGGCCCTGCTGTTGCATGGCGGTATTCCTCCTTGATTTCAATTTGTCGTTGCTTCAACTATAGTCCCCGGAGCCGGTATTGTCAAGCAGAAAATGCACACACAACTATCTGCATAAGGCTTGAAAAATGCCAATAGCGTATGTATATTAGAGTAAATGAATAACACACAGACAGTTCCCATGTGTTTTGGATCCCGGTTCCCGTCATACGCATTTCTCCTGTCCCCAATCCTTCCGAAACACCAAAGCCGCGCCATGAGGCGCGGCTCTGGTTAAAGGATAATCCGTTTATTCGGCTTTGCTGATGAAGATGTTCACATCGGAGTAGGTATCCAGCGTCTTGTAGGTCTCGTCGCTGCTCTGATAGCCCTCCGGGACCTTGAGCACGTGAACGTCGTAGACCTTCGGCGCTTCCACCTGGAAGGTCGCTATGCCGTCCTCCTTGGTCTTCTGGAAGGAGCAGGAGCTTTCGTCGCACAGCTGTACGATCACATCCTTGACGGGGTTGCCCTCCTCGTCGTAGGCAAAGACGCGGTATTCGCCGCTTTCGTTCTCCGTCGAACCGGTCTCGGGGGAATCCACGATGGCTTCGCCGGCCAGCAGCTTCTCAAAGGTGGATTCGTAAGCGTTCATAGCGTTCACGGGCGCGCCCTTGATCGGGTAGGTGAGGATCTTGCCTTCGCTGTCCACGAACAGCGAGAAGGGGTAGCCGCCGGCCTGTTCAAAAATCGGGTTGCCCTCGGGTATTAACACGTTGGGATAGGTGACGCCGTTGTCCGCGAGCACCTTGCGGGCGGTATCCGCAATATCCTCCATGGGTTCCCCCCGCTCATACTCCACGCCGACGATGCCGCAGCCCTTCTCCTGCATGCGCTTGTGGAGCTCGGCCAGCTCGCCCATCTCCTTCACGCAGTTGATGCACCAGGAGCCCCAGAGGTTTACCATCGTGACCTTGTTGTCCTTGAACAGGTCGGCGGATTTGACGACGTTGCCGTCCAGGTCGACGCTCTCAAATTCGACGACCTGGCCGATGAACTCCGCCTCCTTATCCACCGGCTCGAAGAGCCCGGCGGCCTGGAGCTGCTTGAGCAGCTCGGAGCGCACCAGCTCGATGTCGGCGAGCGCCGCCGCCTTCATCTCCTGGGGCGAATGCTCATAATCCCCGGTATCCTCCGCTTCGTCATAAAACGCGGTCAGCTTGGTCAGCGCGTCTTCCGGGTAGTTAATGAGAAAATAATGGTAATCGCCCTGCGTTCCAAACTCGATCACCTCGCTCTGCTCCAGCAGCTCCAGGTTCGACTTATCCTCAATCAATTCAGCCAGGGTCTTCGCGTTCGTGACGATGATAACGCCAATGTTGATGGTAAGGGCATTCTCCAAAGCTTCGTACGCCTCCGCGTCTTCGCTGCCCTCCTCCATGCTGTTGATGATTTCGAGAACCGTCCTGGGCAGGTTGACAAAGTAAATACCCATGGATGAAACAAAGGGATCCCTGGAGCCAACGCCAAAATTCTTCAGGAAGGGGCAGTTGGCCGACTGGTCCTGGATGGCGGAAAAGTCGATGGCAAAGCCAAGCTCTTTGTAGCTGGTGGTTTCCGCAAGGGCGGATGCGCAGCTGACCAGCATCAGCGCGGCGAGCAGCAGGGAAAGGAATCGTTTCATGGCGTCTGTCTCCTTTTATGCGGTATTTTATATATTTATAGCATTATTGCTCAATTTTGTCAATGTTTATATCGCGTTAAAACGAAGGCTCTGACGGGAAAAACCGTTACAGCTCAGGGTCGACACGGTGGAACCCCTCCGACCCCGCCTGTGGCGGGGCCACCGTCCATGGGCCTACCGGCCCCATCTCGCTGAAAAATGTCCACTGGACATTTTTCCGGGCGCTCGATACCCCTTTCAGGGGAAGCTGTTTTGGAGAGCGTCCACACTTTTTGCCTCCCCTGAAAGAGGAGGTGCTGAGCGAAGCGAGGCGGAGGGGTTCCGAATAACCATGACGCTGAGCTGTAACGGGTATGAGCGG
>JAZTZK010000189.1:0-7139 GCA_045637485.1 Clostridia bacterium | reverse complement strand
CGCCCGGGTACGTTTCGGTACTCCCGGCGGACGGCGCAACGCCGCCCCTGCGTTTTACAACCAACCTGTGGGTTGCGTGCTTCAGGTCGCCCCCGCTTCATATCGGGTATGCCCGGCGGGGCGATCCGTCAGTCCCTGTCGGCGTACTCGGCGCGGAAGCTCTCCAGGTTGGTGGCCAGCTGGTCGCCCAGCTGTGCCTGGTACACTTCATCGTATTGCACCATGCAGTCGCGCAGGCTGGCATACCCGACGATCACTTTGCTGGCGCGCTCGTACTGGCGGGTGCGCACGGACTTGCCGGAGTTGCCCTCCACGGTGTACACGGTGTCGGTTTCGGCGTCGTATTTGGTGACGATGCCGATGTGATTGGGATAGTTCGGGTCCTTGGATACGCGGTTGTGGTGGAAGAAGATGATGTCGCCCGGCTCGGGGATGTAGCTGACCTCGTCGTCTATGTAGCGCTCCCCGAGGTCGGCCTTCCAGTGGTTGCAGTTGCCGTGATGGGGCATCATTTCCTGATCGATGCCGGCCTTGACCAGGCAGTAGCTGACAAACATCGCGCACCATTCATCATAGGGCGCGCCGTACCAGCCGCCGTAATAGCTCCAGCCCTGAACGGCGCCGCCGCTCCGCAGGATGAAGTTCTCGGTGCTTTCCCGGTAGCCCAGCTGGGAATTTGCCACGGCCAGCAGCTTGTCGACGAAGGTCATGTCGTCATTCAGCTTGGGCAGGGCAGGGGCCTCGTTCGGTTCGTTGCTGGCCGAGACGATATTGGCCCTGGCCTTCACGGTTTCGCCGGTGGCGTCGGTCACGGTGACGGTCAGCTTGTTGTTGCCATAGCCGACTGCGTCGCAGGTCACCTTACTAAGCACTTCCTCCGAGGCGAAGATCTTCCTGCCCTTGTGCTTTATGACGACGCTCATGGTATAGGGTTCGCAGCCGCCCAGGACCTTGATGGCGTATTTAAGCTTCTTGCCGCCTTGCTGGGCGTAGCTCGCGGGCTTCACCTCGACAGTCAGCAGGGATTCGCGAACGATCACGATGCAGCTGTCCGACACGGTCTTGTTGCCGGTGGTGGCGTTGACGATTACCGTGTATACGCCGCTGACCTTGGGCTTCCAGCTGAACGAACTGCCCCTGACCTTGCCGGAGCCGCCCTTCAGGCCGTCGCTGCGTTGGGCGATCCATACCACCTTGTCGGCGTTTTCCACTGTGAGCGTGAAGTTTATGACCGTGCCGGGAATGGCTTCGGGCACGTCGGACTTGAGGTCCTTCAGCTTCAGCTTGGGCGCCTTGGTGGGTGTGGGCGTCGCGGTCGCCTCGGGATCGTCAGGCGCTTTGGTGGGCTTTGGCGTCTCGGTGGCTTCCGGAACGATGGTTTCCTCGGGTTCTTCGGTCACTTCAGGTTCGCTCGGCCCTTCGGTGGGCTTGGGCGTCTTAGTGGGCTTGGGCGTTTTTTCCGGGTCGGGCGTCTTCGTAGCCTCAGGCGTCTGCGTAGCCTCAGGCGTTTCGGTGGGCTTAGGCGTTTCGGTGGGCTTGGGCGTCTTTTCCGGATCGGGCGCCTCTGTGGGGTCGGGCGCCTCTGTGGGATCGGGCGCCTCTGTGACCTTGGGCGTCTTAGTGGGCTTGGGTTCTTTAGTGGGCTTGGGCTCCTTGGTGGGCTTGGGTTCCTTAGTGGGCTTGGGCGTCTTCGTGGCCTTGGGTTCTTTAGTGGGCTTGGGCGTCTTCGTGGCCTTGGGCTCCTTGGTAGGCTTGGGCGTCTTTGTGGCCTTGGGCTTCTTGGTGGCTTTCGGCTTCTTGGTAGCCTTGGACTTTTTATTGGATGCCTGCTCGCTCTGTGTCTGAGTAGAGGCGGAGGCGTTCGCCGCGGCATCCGCCAGCGACGGCGCGACGGTGACGGTATTCATGCACAGCAAGGACAGCATGCACAGCAAGGCCAGGAATCTTTTGCGGTTCATATGTTCCTCCCATTCCGATGTTGGTGTCGGGCAATCGCCGCGAGTTTATAACAGAGATATGTCGTCCTGTATAATATACCATAGGTTTTGTTCGGGTGTCCACAAATACGCGCATTTGTTGAAATGTTATTACAATTTTATAGCATTTGACGCTTTGTCTGCGTTCCCGGCCGAAAAACACCTTATATCGATGGGATTGAATTATTCCCCGGAGGATGCTATAATGATTGGGCAAAGGTTATGTTGTTATAACACGGCGCTGCGGCGGTCGGTGGCCGGGACCGCCCGGACGCTTATCGGGAGGGAATGCAATGGTAACGATCACTTTCCGGGTCAACGGTTCCAAGGTGAAGATCAGCGCCCACGAGGGCGACAACCTGCTCCAGGTGGCCCAGCGCGCCAACGTGGTCATTGACGCGCCCTGCTCGGGCAACGGCGCCTGCGGCAAATGCCGGGTGAAGCTGATCTCGGGCAGCCTGGATTCCCCGAAGACGCGCCACATCACCGACGAGGAATACGCCCAGGGCTGGCGGCTGAGCTGTCTGAGCAAGGTGCTCAGCGACGTGGTGATCGAGGTGCCCGACATCGCCAGCGCCTACCGCAGCCGCATGAAGGTGGCGGACATCTCCTCGCCCGAGGAGCTGGAGATCTTCAACCGCACCAAGGCGGAGATCGAGGCGGCGGGCATCGCCTTTGGCAATAACCTTTCTTCCGTTACCGTGTCCATGGACGCGCCCACCGTGGACGACACCATGCCCGACAACGAGCGCCTGATCCGGGCGATACGGGCCGCCGCCGGGGCCGAGAGGGTGACGCTGTGTTTCTTCGCACTGAAGAAGCTGGCCCGGGTGCTGCGCGAGAATGACTTCAACGTGCGCTGCGTGGTCGAGACCGCGGGCGACACCGTGAACGTGCTGGATGTGCTGCCCGCGGGCGACGCCACGCCCATCATCGGCCTGGTGGTGGACCTGGGCACCACGTCCGTGGCGGGGCTGCTGGTGGACATGGAGAACGGCGCGGTGTTGGCCAAGGGCTCTACCGGCAACGGCCAGATCCGCTACGGCGCGGACGTGATCAACCGCATCATCGAATCGGGCCGGGAGGGCGGCAGCGAGCGGCTGCAACACGCCGCGGTGATGGAATCCATCCGGCCGATGGTGCTGCAGATGTGCAAGTCCATCGACATCAACCCCAACCAGATCTACCGCATGTCCCTGGCGGGCAACACCACCATGAACCACCTGCTGCTGGGGGTGTACGCCGAGCCGGTGCGCATGGAGCCCTACATCCCGACCTTCTTCCACTGCGACGACATCCGCACGGCCTCGCTGCGCATCTACCTGCACCCCGAGGCGAAGCTGATACTGGCCCCGAACATCGGCAGCTACGTGGGCGGCGATATCACCGCCGGGGCCTTCGCGTCGATGCTCTGGAACCGGGAGGAGATGGCCCTTTTCATCGACCTGGGCACCAACGGCGAGCTGGTGTTCGGCAACAACGAGTTCTTGATGAGCTGCGCCTGCTCCGCCGGCCCGGCCTTCGAGGGCGGCGACATCAGCTGCGGCATGCGGGCCACCGACGGGGCCATCGACAGCATGGTCATTGACCCGGAGACCTGGGAGCCCAGATACACGCTGATCGGCGACGCCGACAAGCCTGTGGGCATCTGCGGCAGCGGCATCATCGACAGCATCGCCGAGATGTTCAGGTGCGGCATCATCAACGGCAAGGGCAAGTTCAACAGGGAGCACAGGCGGGTGCGCTTCGACGAGAACGGCATGGGCGAGTACGTCATCGCCTTCCACGAGGAGACCGGCGGCATACGGGACGTGTCCATCAACGAGGTGGACATCGACAACTTCATCCGGGCCAAGGGGGCCATCTTCTCGGCCACGATGACCATGCTCACGAGCATGGGCATGGATCCCAGCGTGCTGGAGCACGTGTACGTGGCCGGCGGCATCGGCAGCGGCATCAACATGAAGAACGCCGTGACCATCGGCATGCTGCCGGACATCGACCTTGACCGCTTCTCCTACATCGGCAACTCGTCCCTCTCCGGGGCCTACGCCATGCTCACCAGCACCCAGAGCCGGGAAAAGGTGGACGAGCTGGCCAGGACCATGACCTACCTGGAGCTGTCCACGGAGCCCGGCTACATGGATTCCTTCGTGGCCGCCTGCTTCCTGCCCCACACCGATGCGAATCTGTTCCCGAGCGTGCAGATTTAAGCATATATAATGAAAGAAGGTATTCCAATGCTTCGCAAGCTGATTTCGCTTCTGACCGTCCTGACACTGCTGGCGCTGCCCGTTGCCCTTGCCGAAACGAACCCCGTGCGCGTGGGCGCGCTGAAGGGGCCCACCGCCATGGGCATGGTACAGATGATGGAGGACAGGGCCGACGCCTACGCGTTCACACTGGCCGCCGCGCCGGACGAGCTCGTGCCGCTGCTGGTGAAGGGCGAGCTGGACATCGCCGCGGTGCCCGCCAACCTGGGCAGCGTGCTGTACAACAACACCCAGGGCGCGGTGAGGGCGCTGGCCATCAACACGCTGGGCGTGCTGTACATCGTGGAGCGGGGCGACACCGTGCACAGCGTGGCCGACCTGAAGGGCCGCACGCTGGTCACCGCCGGCAAGGGCTCCACGCCGGAGTACGCGCTGAACTATATCCTCAGGGGCAACGGCCTGGACCCTGAGGCGGACCTGACCGTCGAGTTCAAGAGCGAGCACGCCGAGTGCCTGGCGGCCATGCTCCAGGACGAGAACATCGTGGCCATGCTGCCCCAGCCCTTCGCCACCGTCGCCCAGGCCAAGGCCCAGGACATGCGCGTGGCGCTGGACCTGACGGCGGAGTGGGACGCCCTGCAGGCGGACGCGGAAGCGCCCTCCGCGATGATCACCGGCATCGCCGTGGCCCGGGCAGCCTTCATAGAGGAAAACCCCGAGGCCGTGGCGCAGTTCCTTTCCGACTACGCCGAGAGCGTGAAGTTCGCGCAGGACGACGTCGAAGGCGCGGCCAGGCTGATCGGCCAGTTCGACATCTTCGAGGCCGGACCCGCCCAGAAGGCGCTGCCCTTCTGCAACATCGTATTCATCGACGGCGAGGAGATGAAGGCGAAGCTGGGCGGCTACCTGGAAGCGCTGATGGCACAGGATCCCGCCGCCGTGGGCGGCGCGCTGCCGGGCGAAGACTTCTATTTTGTAAAATAGTGTACAAACGTCAAATATTTTCGAACTGTTTTTGTTCATTTTGCACTGGACAATGACAAGTGATAATGTTATAATACGATTGATACGATGTGAATTCAAAGCGGATAGACCGCTTGAAGAATAACAAGATAAGGAGACGATTTCACATGAAGAAGACCCTGGCTATCCTGTTGGCCGCCCTGATGCTGATCGGCATGTTCAGCTTCGCTTCCGCCGAGGCCAAGACCTACAAGGTGGGCGTGTCCATCTACCAGTTCACCGACAACTTCATGACCCTGTATCGCAACGAGATCGAGAACTACTTCAAGTCCCTCGAGACCGACGATGTGAAGTACGAGATCACCATGGCTGACGCCAAGAACGACATGGCCGAGCAGACCAACCAGGTGCAGAACTTCATCACCCAGGGTATGGACGTCATCATCCTGAACCTGGTGCAGACCTCCTCCGCGGACGCCGTGATCGACCAGATCGTGGCCGCCGGCATCCCGCTGGTGCTGATCAACCGCGAGCCCCTGGCCTATGACGCCGACGGCAAGACCCTCGACGAGGCCTATGAGGGCATCCTGAACAATCCCAAGGTCTGCTACGTCGGCGCTGACGCCCGTCAGTCCGGCACCTTCCAGGGCGAGATGGTCGCTGCGCTGGACAACAAGGGCGACGTCAACGGCGACGGCAAGGTTTCCTACATCATGATCGAGGGCGACCCCGAGAACATCGACGCCCAGTATCGCACCGAGTTCTCCGTGAAGGCGCTGACCGACGCGGGCATCGAGGTTGAGTGCCTGGACGACCAGGTGGGCAACTGGGATCAGTCCAAGGGCCAGGAGCTGTGCGCCAACGCCCTGACCGCCTATGGCGACCAGATCGAGGTCGTGTTCTGCAACAACGACGGCATGGCGCTGGGCGCTGCCACCGCTATCCAGACTGCTGGCCGCAAGGTGGGCGAGGACATCTACCTGCTGGGCGTTGACGCTCTGCCCGAGGCCGTCGAACTGATCAAGGAAGGCGACATGACCGGCACCGTGCTGAACGACCACATCGGCCAGTCCCACGCGGCGGTTGACGTGGCTGTGAAGCTGCTCAACGGCGAGGACATCCAGAACTACTACTGGGTTGACTATGTGAAGGTCGACAAGGCCTACGTCGATGCCCAGTAATTCGCGCTGAAGCGAATTCCATCGACATAGCGCATGGAAGGGTGGGTGAGCCAAAACTGGCTCACCCACTGTTTGAACCCTGAGCGCATTTCGCATTGCACCCCCGCCGCGCGGATGCGATGCGAAGTGCGCTACAGCCATAAAAATGAAAGGGGGTATGTCTGTATGTCGGAATACGTATTGGAGATGGGCGGCGTCTGCAAGTCCTTCCCCGGCGTCAAGGCCCTGGACCACGCGCAGCTGAAGCTGCGTCCGGGCAAGGTGCACGCCCTGATGGGCGAGAACGGCGCGGGCAAGTCCACTCTGATGAAATGCATGTTCGGCATCTACAAGATGGATGAGGGCGAGATCCGCATGGACGGCAAGCCCGTGACCATCACCGACCCGATGGACGCCCTGAACAAGGGCATCGCCATGGTGCACCAGGAGCTGCAGCCCATTCCCGCCCGGACCGTGGGCGAAAACATCTTCCTGGGCCGCTATCCCATGAAGAAGGCCCTGGGCTTCATACCCATCGTCGACCACAAAAAGATGTACGACGACACCGCGGAGCTGCTGAAAAAGGTGCGCATGACCTTCGACCCCAGGCAGAAGGTGGGCGAGCTGAGCGTCAGCCAGATGCAATCCGTGGAAATCGCCAAGGCCGTGTCGGCCAACTGCCGGGTGCTGATCCTGGACGAGCCCACCTCGTCGCTGACCAGCAACGAGGTCGAGGCGCTGTTTCGGATCATCGACGACCTGAAGGCTGAAAACGTGGCCGTGGTTTACATTTCCCACAAGATGGACGAGATACTGCGCATCGCCGA
>JAZTZK010000188.1:0-17808 GCA_045637485.1 Clostridia bacterium | reverse complement strand
TAGTTGGCCGCAGTGTCCACGATGCGCAACGCCACATACAGCGCTCCAAGCTTCAGCACCGTCGCCGCGGTCAGCGCGGACAGGTTGGTCGCGCCCATATTGGTGATGTAGCGAACGATCATCGGCAGAACCAGGTCGCAGACCGTGGTCAGCGCCGCGCAGAACAGGTCCAGCAGCAGAACCGCCAGGTACGGTCTGAAGTAGGGCAGGAAGTATTTGAACAGGCGCAGGGTCTCGCCTGGGGAGCGGCGTTTGCGGGTTTGCTTCATGGGCGGCCTCCGGCAGTGTGATTGTACTAATAATAAAATATTTGTGGGAAAAGTCAAGAGAAAAGCATAAAGATAAAGAAAAGTGGTGTCATTTCGCCTGTGGCGGGCGTCATCGTATATGAGAGGCGGAACGAAAACGCGGCGCTGAAGGAATCCGGGAATATGCCATCGCGCCGGCAACGATGTCGGGCATTTCTTCCCGGGCTTTCTGGGATGATGCGGCGGTGGGCCTGTGGACCGCGACGTGCGGCATCATGATCTGAGGTTTGCGAAATACGACGCGCATCTATGCTGAAAAGTCCGGGTTTTGCCACACCTTGGCGCCGGGAAAGATTGACAGGGGCTCTGAAAATGAGGTAAAATATGACTGTAATGCCGAATGGCCTGTCTGCTGCGAAAGCGAGCCTATATAAGGAGTGTTATGCATGTATAGACGATGGTTCTGCCTGACGCTGGCGCTGATCCTGAGTTTGGGGACATTCTCCCTTGCGGAGGAGATTGCGATTGAAGATGGCGCAGGGATCGTGGATGTGTCGGAGAATGCATTGTTCGTCGACGAATTGCCGGATGGCAGCGAAATAGCCTTGTCGGAAGACCTGGAGCTGAGCCTATCCGATACCGACGTCGATCGAGGGCTGCTCTATGGGGAACCGGAGGGCCTGGATGCGGTGGAGGCCGTCAACGACGCGGAGCAGGATGAGGCCAGACTTGAGCTCAGTGCTTCAAAGCTTCTCATTGGAGTCGGAGAGAAATGCGCGATCCTCAAGGCGACGCGGGTTCCCGAAGACGGAGGCGACGCCGTCACTTGGTCCTCCGGCAGCAGCGCTGTGGCAACGGTGAATAAGAAGACCGGCAGGATCACCGGCGTCAGGAGGGGTAAGACGACCATCACGGCCACGACGCTAAGCGGTCTTTCGGCCAGCTGTGTAGTCACCGTCAGGAATGCGCCTGACGGCGTGACGATCGAGCCTGCCGAGCTGACGCTGTCCGTGGGTGACAGCTGCGCGCTGAAGGGAAAGCTCCCTTCGGGCACGGGCTCGACGCTGACCTATACCTCGGGGAAAGCGAAGATCGCCACGGTGGACAGGTGCACAGGCGTCGTCACTGCGGTGGCTCCCGGTAGCACCGCCATAACGGTAAAAACCTTCAACGGCCATAAGGCCGTCTGCAAACTGACCGTAGTGGAGGCGCCGACCGAGGTCTTCCTGCCCAATAAGCTGACGGTTGTCCTGAAGGAGAAGACAACCGTCACCGCAACCGCCGTCGACGCGAACGGCGTCGAGGTGCCCGCCACATTTACATACAGCGTCCAGAATGACACGGGCAAGGTTTCGGTCAATGCCAAAACCGGCAGGATCAAGGGAGTCGCCGTGGGAACCGCCTTTCTCTACGTTACCGCGCACAACGGTATATCGAGCCATCTGGTCAACGGTACGCCGGTGCCTACATTCTGCATTGTCAATGTGATAAAAGCGCCGGACCGGATCGAGCTGGCCGCCGACAACATCACCATCGACGTCGGCGAGACCTACGACCTCGCGCCAAGGGTGTTCGCCAGGGACGGCTCGGTGATTGAAGGAGCTGATTATGCCGTATCGAGCAGCGACGGGAGCGTGCTGGGCGTCAGCGAAAACGGCGTCGTGACGGGCCTGAAGGCGGGCAGCGGCACCGTTACGGTGACGACTTCCAACGACGTCCGGGCGAGCTGCAATGTGACGGTCACCGAAAAAGAGAAGAACCAGGTGAACTACCGGCTGTTTGCAGCCTACAGCTATTATGACAGCCTGCCATTTGTCAAGCGCAATTCCGAGAGCATGGCCGCTGTGTTCAAAAAGTCGGAGATCGACGGACAGCGCTACACCGCAAAGGTCCTGGGAAACCCCAGCAAATCCGGCATCCAGTCCGGCATTGCCGGTTTCTTCAAGGAATCGGACGACAACGACGTGAGCATTGTCTACCTCTGTTCCCACGGTCACAACAACAAGAGCAGCTATTCCAGCTACAGGCTCTCGCTGGCGGGCTACGACAGGAATAAGAGCAATCCCCGGTATTACCTGACAGCCAGGGAGATATTCAACTGTATACAACCCATCAGGGGCAATGTCGTACTGATCCTGGATTCCTGCTTCAGCGGGACCTTCATCAACGACATGAAGAGCAAGCTGGATGACGAGGACGGCAGGATCGCGGTGCTCACCGCGGCCTCCAACACCAAGGCTTCATTCTACAACACCAAGGCCAAGTCCGTGGATTTCTTCACGTTCTTCCTGCTGCAAGGGCTCGGATACAACGAGAAGGATGGCTGGTGGACCAGGAATGCCGAAGCCGAAGAGGGCAGCTATCCCGGCTATTTCCTGGCGGATAAAAAGGGCAATGGCGACGGCGGGGCGACGCTGTACGAATTCTACAGCTTCGCACGCAACTGCATAGACGTCAATATTCCGAAGTATATGAATAAATCCTGGTATTGGGGAGAAACAAGCAAGGTCCAGAAAACGCGCTTCTACGCGGGCAACCTGAAGAACCTGATCATCTACCGGCCAAAATGACGATCTTGCGTACAGCGAAGCGGGCATCGGTTCAAAACCGATGCCCGCTTCGCTGTACGAACGCGTTACGCCTTCGCCAGCTCGTAAATCCTGGCGCGCAGCGCGGGGGAGACGGAATCAACCGCCTGTAGCCCGTTGGAGGCGCAATAATCGGATACGGCGGCGATCAGGCGATTGTCAAAAAAGCCGTCGATGCTGCCCTCATAATATCCGATCGAGGCCATGGCCAGTTGGAGCTTTGCCACCAGCGGCCCCTCGCAGCCCGGCGTCAGGGTCGCGTATTCGGCAGTGATGTCGTCCTCGGTCATGATCCGCTCCAGGAGGGCGCGGCTGGCGACACCGTTCACCGTCTCTGAGGCGGCAGCCTGGTAGCGCATGACGGCCAGCGTGGTGGCCTCGTCGTAGATTCCGGTGGGATCATCCTCGTAGAAGCCCAGTCCGATGAGGCGCTCCTGGAGGGCGGCGACCTCTTCACCGGATGAGCCGCGTCCCATGACGCCGGAAAGGGTCTCCAGAGGACTGGCATCCAGAAACTGCCGGTAGGTCAGCTTGCAATCCTCGGTGTAGCCCTGGACCTTCAGCATGTCGCGCAGCGCGGTTTTCTTCGCGGCGCCTGTGAAGATCTTGACCGTGGTACCCACCGGACAATGCTCGGAGATCCAGCGGGCATCCTCCCAGAGCAGGCGGATACAGCCGTGGGAGGCCTTCGTACCCAGCTGGGCCAGCGCCTCCTGGTCGATGGTTTGCATGTCCTTCCGGGCATAGGGGATGGAGTGGAACAGTATGCCGCCCTTGATCCGTGTGGCGAACTTGACGTAGCACTTGAACTTGGTGATGTAATACCACTCCATGCGGTCGGTCAGCGGCCGGGTCTGTTCCATCCTGAAGGTTCCCAGCGGCGTGTAGTTTTCAATTCCGGTGGAACAGAGCATCTGGCGAACGATCCGCCTGTCGGTGGCGCGATACACCGTGGTGATTTGATTGGTGACGTCAACCTCGACGCAATAGGTATCCGCGTCGGCCGTTTGCGCCAGGCAGGGGTTGAATGACAGCGACCAGAGCAGTACGGTACATAGTAAAACGACCGCTCTATGAAGCCGAATCGTCATTTGTAATACCTCCGGATTTCGCTACTTTAGCTGATAGACCTGTATTTAAGGCAGCCTGAGGGGGATACCGCAGCGTCCCAAAGGACTTGCTTCGCATCGAATACGGCGCCGTCAGACACGATATCCCATTGTGCGTTATATCCTCGACCATTTTACTCTGAATAGTTTTAATGTTCAACGCATCTTACACACTTTACACAGAAAAAATACAATTGTGTATATAATTCAACGCGTTCGAGGGGAATAAGGGTATTGACAGACGACCGGAAAAGCGATATAATAGCCATCGTCGAAGGGACAAGCACCATTAGCTCAGTTGGTAGAGCACCTGACTCTTAATCAGGGTGTCCAGGGTTCGAGCCCCTGATGGTGTACCAATCACCGCGTTGCTTTTGAGGCAACGCGGTCTTTTAATTATACGATAAGGTTATTTATGCACAAGATTTGTTTTCCCTGTATTTTATGCAAACAATTAATCTATTTGGGCTTGCATCGATGTCCGTTTTGCGCTATAAGAAAAAGAACAGGTTGATTTTTGATTTATTTCGGAAGGCGTTGCATAGGCGCGGATACGGGGAGTTGCGGATGAGGAAGCCGGACAAGACGGTTTTGACCCAGACGACGCATGTGGCGCTGGGCGTGGCGGCGCTGGTGGCTGTGATGCTGGTCGTCTATGCCGTCATTGGCAGGCTGAAGCCGCCGGTCGTCTTTGGGGCGCTCTACTCCGGGGCTCTGGGCGTCGCGAACTTCTTTGTGATGGGCATGATGGTGCAGGGCGTGACGGACCGCATGGCCGAGCGCCAGCGCAGCGAACAGGAGATCGCCGATTTGAGCCTGCAAATGCAGAATCGCATGCGGCTCTCCTATAATATGAGGATGATCGGGCTGTTCGCGCTGCTGGTTCTGGGCATCGCGGTGTTCCACTTCGATCCGCTGGCATCGATCCTGGCGGCGCTGTTTCCCTCGATTGTGATAAGGGTATTGCAAATCGTGGAGGCCAAGAGGGCTCCCGAAACCAAAGGAAGTGACAATCCTTGAACAGTGAGTTTACCGTAACCGGCGCAAGGGTGCTGTTTGAAATACCGGTGTTGGGCGGCATCGCCATCACCGAGACGGTGGTGAACACCTGGATCGTCATGGCGGTCATCGTGGGGCTGTGCCTGTTTTTGACCAATGGCATGCAGGTGCATTGCCGCACCAAGCGACAGATCGTCGCGGAGTTCATCGTCAACAAGGTCAATGGCATGGTGGGCGAGAACATGGGCGAGCGCTTCCTGCGGGTCGGCTACGCCCCGCTGATCGCCACCATCATGGGCCTGTCGGCGCTGTGCTCCCTGTCCGGCATGGTGGGCCTGTTCGCGCCGACATCGGATCTTTCGACGCTGCTGGCCTGGTCGCTGGTGGTGTTCGTGCTGATCACCTACAACAAATTCCGCGCGGGTGGTCCCTTGGGCTACATCAAGGGCTATTTCCAGCCGATTCCGGTGCTGCTGCCCTTCAACATCATCTCCGAGTTTGCCACGCCCCTGTCCATGGCCTTCCGTCACTTTGGCAACATCGCCTCGGGCACGGTCATCATGGGGCTGCTGCGTTGGGCGCTGGCGAACCTGTCCTTCCTGATCTTCTCGAAGCTGCCCGGCGTGCTGGGCCAGATGTTCGGCCAGATTCCGCTTTTACAGGTGGGCATACCCGCGGTTTTCTCGATCTACTTTGACATATTTTCAAGTCTGCTTCAGGCGTTCATCTTCTGCATGCTGACGATGATGTACATCGGCGCGGCGGCGGAGGAATGACATACAACAAATAATAATCATTGGGAGGTTATTTCAATGAATGAGCAACTGTGGACCAAAGCAATCGTAATGGGTTCCTCGGCCATCGGCGCCGGTCTGGCGATGATCGCCGGCATCGGCCCCGGCATCGGCGAGGGCTACGCCGTCGGCAAGGCCTGCGAGGCCATCGGCCGCCAGCCCGAGTGCAAGGGCACCGTGCAATCCACCATGCTGCTGGGCTGCGCCGTCGCCGAGACCACCGGTATCTACGGCTTCATCGTCGCCCTGCTGCTGATGTTCGCCAATCCCTTCATCGGCAAGCTGTAATTTCCCTTTATCTTTGAGACGCGATCATTTCTCGGAGGTAAAAAAGTGAAAGTACTGGAGTTTATCTCGATCGATGCATGGACCATCATCTTCCAGATCTGCAACCTGCTGATACTGCTGCTGCTGGTTCGGAAGTTCCTCTGGAAGCGCGTGACAGCGGTGCTGGAGGCGCGTCAGAAGGAGATCGACGGCATCTACGACGCTGCGGGCAAGGATCGCCGGGAAGCCGCCCAGCTGAAGGAGGATTATACCGAGCGCATGAGCAGCGCCCGGGAAGAGGCCGACCGGCTGGTGAAGAACGCGGTGGACACCGCCAACAGCCGGAGCGACACCATCGTGAACGAGGCCAAGGCCGAGGTCGCCCATCTGAAGCAGAAGGCGGAGCGGGACATCGAGCAGGAGAAGCGCAAGGCCTATTCAGAGCTGTTGGGCGAGATCTCCGGCATGGCGGCGGATATCGCCGGACGGATGGTGGAGCGCGAGATCAACGCGGAAGACCATCGCGAGCTGGTGGAAGAATTCATCAAAAGTGCAGGTGAAGCGTCGTGACGGGCCTGGCGAGGGAATACGGCGAGGGCCTTTACGAACTGGCGCGGGATGAAGACCTCGGTCTGCTGATATTTACGCAGCTGGACGACATCAGCGCGATTTTGAAGGCGCAGCCCCGGTTCATACGGCTGCTGTGTTCGCGCGCCGTCGAGCGGGGCGCCCGGCTGAAGATCATTGACGACACCTTCGGCAACCGCGTGCACCCCTATGTGACCAATTTCATGAAGCTGCTGGTAGAGAAGGAGCATTTTGACGCCTTTCTTCTGTGCGCCGAGTGGTTTCACCAGCGCTTCAACGACGACAGCGGCATCGTAGAGGCTTTTGTGACCAGCGCCGTGGCGCTGAACGAGGACGAGCTGGCCGCACTGCGGGTGAGGCTTGCCCATATTTCGGGTCGCCAGGTGAAGCTGATCGCTGCGGTCGACCCGTCGCTGATCGGCGGCGTGCGCGTGGAGATGGACGGCAGGCGCTATGACAACACGATTCAAGACAGGCTCGGCAGGCTCAAGCGCAGCCTGACCCAGGCGCTGTAGGAAAGAGGGCAAGCAGATGCAGCTTAGACCTGAAGAAATATCCAAGATCATAAAGGATCAGATCAAGCATTACGATAACCAGATCATCCAAACCGACGTCGGTACGGTTTTGTTGGTGGGTGACGGCATCGCGCGGGTATCCGGGCTGGAGAACTGCATGGCCAACGAGCTGGTGCGATTTTCCAACGGCACCTATGGCATGGCGCTGAACCTGGAGGAAAACTCCGTGGCCGTGGTCATGCTGGGCGATGACGCGGACATCAAAGAGGGCGACACCGTGGAGCGCACCCACGAGGTGGTCTCCGTGCCCGTAGGCGAAGCGCTGATCGGCCGCGTCGTGGACGCGCTGGGCCAGCCCATCGACGGCAAGGGTCCCATCGCCGCCCAGGGTGAGCGCCGCATCGAAAACCCGGCCCCCGGCATCATCGAGCGCAAGAGCGTCTCGATTCCGCTGCAGACGGGCATCAAGGCCATCGACAGCATGATCCCCATCGGGCGCGGACAGCGCGAGCTGATCATCGGCGACCGCCAGACCGGCAAGACCACCATCGCCGTGGACACCATCATCAACCAGAAGGGCAAGGACTGCCTGTGCATCTACGTGGCCATCGGCCAGAAGCGCTCGACGGTGGCCCAGGTGGTGGACAGCCTGACTCAGGCGGGGGCGATGGATTACACCATCGTGGTCTCCGCCACGGCGTCGGAGCTGGCGCCCCTGCAGTACATCGCGCCCTACTCCGGCTGCGCCATGGGCGAGTATTTCATGGCCCAGGGCAAGGACGTGCTGATCGTATACGACGACCTGTCCAAGCATGCCGTGGCCTATCGAGCGCTGTCGCTGCTGATCCGCCGCCCGCCGGGACGCGAAGCCTACCCGGGCGACGTGTTCTACCTGCACAGCCGCCTGCTGGAGCGCGCAGCGCGGGTCGCGCCGGAATATGGCGGGGGTTCGCTGACGGCGCTGCCCATCATCGAGACCCAGGCGGGCGACGTCTCCGCCTACATTCCCACCAACGTCATCTCGATCACCGACGGCCAGATCTTCCTGGAGACCGAGCTGTTCCACGCAGGCATCATGCCCGCCGTGAACCCCGGTATCTCCGTCTCCCGCGTTGGTGGCAACGCCCAGATCAAGGCCATGAAGAAGGTCTCGGGCACGCTGAAGCTGCTCTACAGCCAGTATCGTGAGCTGCAGAGCTTCGCTCAGTTCGGCTCCGACCTGGACGACGACACCCGGGCGCGCCTGGGCCAGGGCGAGCGCATCGTAGCCGTGCTGAAGCAGAACCACAACGCCCCCGTATCCGTGGAGCATCAGGTCTGCATTCTCTATGCGGTCGTGCACGACTACCTGAAGGATGTGGCGGTGGAGCTGATCAACGAGTACGAAACCGCCCTTTACGAGCGCCTCGACGCCCAGCATGCCGACATGCTCAGAACCATTCGCGAAACCGGCGACCTGAGCAAGGAGACGGAAAACCGGCTGAAGGCCGCCATACAGGCGTTTACAGACGATTTCCTGAAGCTGCACACGGATAAGGAGTGATACCATGGCCGGAGCGTCGATGAAGGATATCAAGCTGCGAATCCGAAGCGTGGAAAGCACGATGCAGATCACGAAGGCGATGCAGCTGGTGGCCTCATCCAAGCTGAGGGGCGCCCGCGCCCGCATGGAAGCCAGCAAGCCCTACATGAAGGTGGCCCGGACTGCGGTGTGGGATATCGCGCTGCACAACACCGGCGCACAGAGCCATTTCGTCATTCCACGCCAGATCAGCCAGCGCTGCTACATTGTCATTGCCGGCGACCGCGGCCTGGCGGGCAGCTACAATGCCAACATGTTCAAGCGCATCGAGTGGGACAGCCGAGACGCCATCTGCTGTGTCATTCCCATCGGGCGCAAGGCCATCGAATACTATTCCCGCAGCAGAATGTCCATCGTCACCAGCGTGGACAAGGTCGAGGGATTGAGCCTGGAGGCCTGCGGCGATATCGCAAAGCGGATCCTGGAAAGCTACGACGCCGGGGAGTATGACGAGATCGTGCTGGCCTATACCAGCTTCGTGTCGGTGCTGCTTCAAAAGACCAAGCTGAAGCCGCTGCTGCCCCTGGACGCCCGGGATGCCCCGGAGCGCACCAGCAAGCAGATGCTGTGCGAGCCCGGCGCGGATGCGCTGCTGAAGGAATTTCTGCCCCAGTACCTTGCGGGGCTGATCTACTCGGCCGCCTGCGATTCCTTCGCCAGCGAGCAGGCCGCGCGCCGCGTGGCCATGGATTCGGCCACCAAGAACGCGGGCGAGATGATCGAAGATCTGAGCCTGCGCTACAACCGCGCCAGGCAGAGCTCCATTACCCAGGAGCTTACCGAGATCGTCGCCGGCGCCGAGCATTAAAACTGCCATAGTAAACAGGGAGACAAGCGAATGGATAAGCATAATATCGGAACCGTCGTGCAGGTCATCGGCCCGGTGCTGGATATCCGCTTTGCGGATGGCGAGCTGCCAAACCTGCTCTCGGCCATAGAGATTCAGAACGGAGACCGCAAGGTGACCGCCGAGGTGGCGCAGCATATCGGCGACAACGTTGTGCGCTGCATCGCCATGTCGAGCACCGACGGCCTGCGCCGCGGCATCGAGGCGGTGAACACCGGTGGCCCCATCACCGTGCCCGTGGGCGATTGCTGCCTGGGCAGGGTGTTCAACCTGCTGGGGGAGCCCGTGGACAACAAGCCTGCCCCCGAGGCGAAGGAGCGCTGGCCCATTCACCGTCCGGCGCCCGCCTATGACGAGCAGGAGGGCACCACGGAGATCCTCGAGACCGGCATCAAGGTCGTCGACCTGATCGCGCCCTACGCCAAGGGCGGCAAGATCGGCTTGTTCGGCGGCGCGGGCGTCGGCAAGACGGTCATCATCATGGAGCTGATCAACAACATTGCCAAGCAGCACGGCGGCCTGTCTGTGTTTGCGGGCGTGGGCGAGCGCACCCGCGAGGGCAATGACCTGTACAACGAGATGCAGGAGAGCGGCGTCATCAATAAGACGGCGCTGGTCTACGGCCAGATGAACGAGCCGCCGGGAGCCAGGATGCGCGTGGGCCTGTCCGGACTGACGATGGCCGAGTACTTCCGCGACCGCGAAAATCAGGACGTACTGCTGTTCATCGACAACATCTTCCGCTTTACCCAGGCGGGCTCCGAGGTTTCGGCGCTGCTGGGTCGCATGCCCAGCGCCGTAGGCTACCAGCCGACGCTGGCCACCGAGATGGGCGCGCTGCAGGAGCGCATCACCTCCACCAAGAAGGGCTCCATTACGTCGGTACAGGCGGTTTACGTGCCCGCCGACGACCTGCCCGACCCGGCCCCGGCCACCACCTTTGCCCACCTTGACGCCACCACGGTCCTGAGTCGTTCCATCGCGTCCCTGGGCATCTATCCCGCCGTCGACCCGCTGGACTCCACCAGCCGCATACTGACCCCCGAGATCGTGGGCAGGGACCACTATGACGTGGCCCGCAAGGTGCAGAGCATACTGCAGCGCTACAAGGAGCTGCAGGACATCATCGCCATCATGGGCATGGACGAGCTTTCCGACGAGGACAAGCAGATCGTCGCCCGCGCTCGCAAGGTGCAGCGCTTCCTGAGCCAGCCCTTCCATGTGGCCGAGCAGTTCACCGGCATGCAGGGCCGATATGTGCCGCTGAAGGAGACCATTCGCGGCTTCAGGGAGATCATCGACGGCCTGCACGACGACCTGCCGGAGAGCGCGTTCCTGTTCGTCGGAACCATCGACGAGGCCGTAGAGAAAGCAAAGCGAGGCGAATAGACCCATGGCGCTGATCCACCTGAAAATCGTCACCCCCGACGGCCAGTTCTACGATGGCGAAGCCCAGCGGGTCATGGTGCGCACCACCGGCGGCGACGTGGCCATACTGCCCCACCACATCGACTATTCCGCCGCGCTGGCCGAGGCAGGGCAGGCCCGCGTGACCGAACCCGACGGCAAGGTCCGCTGCGGAGAGGTTCAGGGCGGCCTGTTGCACGTCTCCAGCGACGATGTGCAGGTGATCACCAATCACTTCCACTGGGTGGACGAATAGGGCGCGTTTCCAATGGCCTTTCAACAGAGTGGGTATACCGTGAAAGAACGTCAGGGATTGTAGCAGCCGCGCCTGCGTCGCCATAGGTATGCTGTCCCTTGCGGGAGATTGCGTCGGCATGGGGGTAGCCGCAAAAAAAGTGCGCGGCAGGCGTCAACTGATTATCACCATATGGATTGATCCTTCGCTTCGCCGGGATGACAGGGACGTATCGCTGTCATTCCGGGCGGGGCGAAGGATCATTTTTACATGCTTTCATGGCGCTGTAGGCTTGAGCTCAACGGCGCGTCATTGATCCTCCCCATAGCAGCTTCTGTCGATCGTATCCAGCACACTGGATGCCTCGATCTGTTCGAGCGTGTAGTAGAATTCGCATCCGCCGCAGGCGATGTTGGTCGTAAAAACCTTGTAGATGACATAGAGGCCCACATACTCCATCGGAAGGCCCAAGGCGGCGAAGAGGATCGTCCATGCGCTCGTGATCCCGGAGGAGGCGACGGAGAGCTCCAGCACGGTTAGTATCAGAATGACAAGGAAGGTCTGGGAGATGGGCATGCCCATGGCTTTGGCGATCAGGAACGGCGGGATGACCAGGTGGATCGTGGTCCTCGGCTTGAACATGGCATGGCTCATGGGAATCCAAAAATCCGAAAACGCCTGATTGATGCCCAGCTTGGTGCGGGAATGCTCGATCTGCATATTCAGCGTGGCGTTCTCGGACCCTGCGGAAAAGGCCAGGGAAGCCATCGGCAGCGTCTTTTTCAGCAGTACCGGGATGGGGAGCCTGCACCTGAGCGAGGTCTTTACCAGCTTGAACAGGCAGCTAATGGCCAGAGAGGCGAATACGCCGACGATGAACTCCCAGCCGTCCAGTAAAATGGACGCCCTTCCGCTGGCAAACGCCTTGAAGAGGCTGATGAAGGGGATGACCGGGGTGAGGACAAAAACGATTCGCATGACGCTCGAAGACCACTCCTTCAGGGAGTGAAGGTTGGCAGTAAGGTTGGCGACGCGATCCTCCAGTAACAGAAGACCCGCGCCCAGGAGAATGCCCAGGATCACCAGCTGGGGCGTATCGTTGTTGAGAAACGGTGCGATGAGGTTTATGGGAACCAGCTTCAGCAGCATCGATACCAGCTGGTCGGGGCTGAATTGAATTTCGCCCGTGCCGAACGCGCTGTAAAACAGCAGCGACACCGCAATGGAAACCGCGATGATGAACAGTGTGCATTTGATAAAGCGCCACATGATTTTGAAGCCCAGGTCCGTCAGCCGGCTGATGCTGCCCAGCGATGTGATGGATGTGATCAGGGACAGAAAGATGACCGGCCCCGTGACGCCCGCGATCAGGGCAAAGACGATGTCGCCGATGGGCTCGGCCAACCCGTCAATAAGGAAAGAACGGATACTATCCGGCAAATGCTGACAAATCAACCCGCAGACCACGCCCAGTATAATCGCCCAGAGCAGCGGCGACTTGTACCAGAGCGTTGGCGTCTTCAAAGAGAGCTTCTTTCGGGGTTTTACCGCCGAATACAAGGTAATAATGTTCCTGTTCTGAATCTTTCTGTATGAAACGAATGGAGAGCTATCGTTCATGAAGAGATGCGTGACAAATTCGGAGACGTTGTCGATTGTCTCTTCTTCCTGCGACTTGGGTGGGTTGAAGGAGCTAATAAGAATGATCCGCAGTTCGACCCGGCCAAAATACTTGTTGATCGTATAGCCAAACCGGGTTCCTACACCAAATTGGTCGGCACAATTATCCAATAAGTCCACGACTTTCTCGATATAAAGGGCAACTTCATCTTCGGGAAAGCCTTTCTGCGCCATCAGCGCCTTAATATCCGGAATGGCGGCAAAATCCCGGTTGGATTCCTGCAATTGAGAATTATAAAATTGCATGCTGATACACATCTCCTGTCTGTCTTTTGATGGTTCCTGCGTGGCAATATGAGAGATGCCTCATGAGATCATATCTATTCTAACATAAAATGGCGGCGCCGTAAAGCCTAACAGCTTCGTGGCATTATGCCACAAAGCTGTTCTAATTTTGTCGATTGCATTTGGTTGAGAATATACAGTGTGTTGGGGTATAATCAAGATTGATAAATGTTACAAAAGTATTTCTTCTGATGGTTCTGCCATATGTTACAAGGAAAAACAGAATGAACATAATCGCCAAGCTGCGCGTCTATGTAATGCAACTTCGCGATGGAGGTTATGCGTATGAAGCGATTGCGGAAAATACTGTCGATGCTGCTGGCAACGGCCTTTGTGGCTTCGCTCGGAGGTTATGCCGGCGCTGAGAATATAGAGCTGATGGAACAAAGGCAGCCGATTCAGGCGGATATACTGTCGCTGATGCGTCCGGAGAACGCGCCGAAGAGCACCACCATCCATCTTGACATCGACGTTCCCGAGGACCAGGCCGTCGAACAGCGCGCCTTTAACCAGGAGCTGATCAGCAGCAAGGGCGATGTGCTGAACGTCGAATTCAGGTTTACGGTCAGGAATACCGCCATGGGCGAGGGCCAGTGGGCCACCGTCGAACAGTGGCTGAAGCAGCTGGTGTTGGGGTCGGTGCAATACGTCCAGGCAGATTCCGAATCCCTGGCCCACGTGATCTACGATGGCTATCGCGCCCAGCGGGTTACCGCCGTGCCCGGAGAGACGGGCATGCCGGCCTGGGCCAGCGAGGACCTGCTGTTGAATGACATCGTCTGCACCGTGCCCTTCTATCCCGAGCTGACCGTCGACGTGAACGGTGACGCCACCCGGCGCTTGCAGCAAAAGCTGATCGACCTGGGCTACCTCACGGGCAGGGCCGACGGCTATTACGGCGAGAACACCAGGGCCGCGGTGATGCGCCTGGAGGAATACGTGCGCCAGTTGGAGCAGGACGAGATCGACGCGGCCCTGGGCGTCACGCTAACGCCGAAGCCCGTCGCGTCCCCCGCGCCGGAGGACGGCGATTCCCAAACCGGGGCGACTGCAGAGCCCACCGTGAACCCGGGCCCGACCCCGATGACCGTCGTGGACGGCGTGGCGGACGGACTGTTGCAGGCCTACCTGTACAGCGACGACTTCAAAATAGCGCGCAGTGACCTGCGCATGGGCGACGAGGGCAGCGACGTCAGTCGCCTGCAAACCCGGCTGAACGCGTTGGGATACACTACCGACGCCGCAGATGGCATCTATGGTGGTGGGACCGCCCGGGCGCTGCGGATATTCCAACACTACAGCGGGCTGGCGAAGACAGGCATCGCCGATGAGGCGACCCAGGCGGCGCTGTTCTCCGGCGAGGCCAAAGTCCCGGACAATGCCATGCTGACCATGGGCTCCTCGGGCGAGGATGTTTCCAGGCTGCAAAAGCGCTTGCGGGTGCTGGGCTTCGCGTCGATTGCCGTGGATGGCGGCTACGGCGCGTCCACCAAGGCCGGTGTGGAGAATCTGCAGCAGTATATGCGGGAGCTGGAGGGGGACGCGCTGGCGGCGACGGCCGCGCCGGAGGGCACGGACACAAGCCAGCTGTCCGTCGAGGTCAACGGCGTGGCGGACCCGCTGCTGCTGGACGACTTCTATTCCGACAGCTTCCCGGCTGTGCCTGCTGAGATGGCCAACGGGTCGGAGGGCCGCGACGTGGTGCGTCTGCAGCGGCGACTGAGCTGCCTCGAATACTACTACGACGGGCTGGACGGCCAATACGGCTCCGGCACGGTCAAGGCGGTGTCCGACTTCCAGCGGCGCAACGACCTGCCTGAGACGGGCGTAGCCGACCGAAGCACCATGGCGGCGTTGTTCAACGAGAACGCCAGGAAGGCGCTGAAGCCCTACGTGCTGAAGGTGAGCGTGGCCGACCAGCGGGTCTATGCCTACGCTCCTGACCGCAACGGCGAATACACCGACCTGGTGCGCACGATGAAGTGCTCCACGGGCCGCAAGGGCACGCCCACGCCCACGGGCACCTTCACCGACACCGCTCCCGGCGCGCGCTGGCACTTCTTCAAGAAGTTCAACTGCTGGGCGCAGTACGCCTTCTATATCCAGGGAGACATCATGTTCCACTCGGTGCTGTACAGCCAGAAGGGCGGCAAGGTAACCCAGAGCTCGGTCAACCACCTGGGCAGCCGGGCCTCCCATGGCTGCGTGCGCTTGAGCGTGGACGATGCCAAGTGGATCTGGAACAACTGCCCCAGCAACACGAGGGTCGAGGTGTATTAAAACAAGTGATTCAAAACGGGACCGTCTGCCGGACGGTCCCGTTTTGAATGATGTTCGATTAAATCACATACAGCAATATGCACAGGAAGTGCAGCAGGCTGCCGACGACCGTGAACACATGAAAGGCGGTGTGGGCATAGCGGCGCTTCTTGCCCACCAGGTACAGCGCCGCGCCGACGGTGTAGGCCAGCCCACCCGACAGCAGCAGCCAGAAGCCCGAGGGAGTGATCAGCCTGTAGATCAGATCGATGCGCACCACGATGGCCCAACCCATCAACAGGTAGCAGATCATGGAGAATTTGGCGTACTTCTTCAGGTCGATGGCGTTGAAGGTGATGCCCAGCGCCGCCAGCGCCCAGATCACACCGAACAGCACCCATCCCAGCGCGGAATTGTAGGGGCGTATGGCGCACAGGGCCATAGGGGTGTAGGTGCCCGCGATCAGCAGGAAGATGCTGCAATGGTCCAGCACCTGCATCACCCGCTTGCCGTGCAGCCTGGGACTGAGGCCGTGATAGACGCTGGAGATCGCGTACAGCACCAGCATGCAAAAGGCGAATACGCACCCGCACACCACGCCCCAGGCGCTGTGATGCCGCGCGCCAAACACCGGGCAAAGCACCAGCGCCAGTATCCCCAGCGCGCCGCCGAGGATGTGGGTGACCATGTTGCAGATTTCCTCGTTCCGGGTGTAATCGGGCATCACGCGCTCGATCAAAGGCGTTCGTTTCATGGGTAACCTCCTGTGTCAGGTCAGATCAGACCTTCTTCAAATCATCGGGCATCGGGGTCGCTTCAGGCGCGTTGGGCAGGGGAGAGGACAGCTGGCCGGAGACGGTGAAGCTGAAGGGCATGGCGGGGATATCCAGCGTGGCCGCCACGTCGCCGGAGGCCATGTCCAGGGCGACCAGATTCGCGGACAGCGTGCCCGCATAGCTGACCATGCCGCCCTTGTCTTCGACGCTGTCGATGGCGATTGAGAAGCCGGAGCCTGTGGGGTAGACGCGACCGTCCAGGAGACTTGAAAAGTAATAGGTCTCCATGCTGTCCTTGGATACGATCAGCACCACAGAGCTTTCCTCGTTGGTCATGGCGGCGTATTCAGGCGTGATCACCATGCCGGCGCGGGCCGTTTCAGGGAAGGTGAGGTATAGCTCGTAGAGCGTCTTGCCATCCGCGCCGTAGGCGTAATAGGAGGCCTGTACGAGCCCGCCCTGGATCGAGGAATACTGGGGCGAGGCGTCGTAGGCCAGCTGAACGGTCTCGCCGTTCACGGTAAGGGTTATGCTGTCGGCGGCCTCGACTTCGCCGCGGGGCGGGGTGCCGTTTCCCGACTCGCCGGGAAGGTTGTCGAACAGGCCGTCAATGGGGGCTTCGGCCAGCGCCATCGCACCCAGTGCTGTCAGCAGCGCGCACAATACGATTGCTACGATTCTCTTCATGTTATCCGCTCCTTCTTCGCGGGCATATAATGTTGTTCCTGCCTTTATTTTATCTTTAAATGGGATGGTTGTCAATACACCGAGGCTAAGTGAGCTGGACTCAAATTGCTTAATTAAAATTTTGTGGCGAAAATGTCCGGAAAGGGCTGTACAAAATTGCTCCACTGTGTTATAATATACGTAGCCCCGATTAGAGCGCTTCGTAACCGTATCCCTCCGGTGGAACCCTACCGATGACAGGAATCGGCAACAGAGACTATACATCGCATGGGCACATACTATTAGGAGGGTTTTTTTCCATGTTCGAAGACAAGACTTTGGTATGCCGTGAGTGCGGCAATGAGTTCGTTTTCACCGCGTCCGAGCAGCAGTTCTACGCCGATAAGGGCTTCCAGAATGAGCCCGGCCGCTGCAAGGCCTGCCGTGACAAGCGCAAGGCTGCCAACGGTGGTTTCAACCGCAGCGATCGCCCGATGTACGATGTCGTTTGCGCCGAGTGTGGCCAGCCCACCCAGGTGCCCTTCCAGCCCCGCGGAGATCGCCCGGTGTACTGCCGCGCTTGCTTCGACAAGCAGCGCATGGAGAACCGCTGGTAATCCAGTGCTGAACACAAGCCCCCTTCCGATTCGGAAGGGGGTTCTTGTTTGACCGGGTCAGTGCTGCTTCAGCCGGCGCTGCTTGGGCAGGGGCGTGCGCAGCTTGCGGCTGCCGATGAAGCCCAGGGCCAGGGTGAAATACAGCAGGTAAGCACCCTCGGCGCGCAGGGAGTTATTATAAATAATAATCAGCGGACAGCAGAGGGACACGATGCGGGAGTCCTGAATGTACATGCGGTCTTCGATGTCTGCATGCTTGGCGTTGCCGCACATGAACCAGACCAGAACGAAGAAGCCGATATAGAATGCCAGGCCGGTGAAGCCCATCTCCAGGAAGATGAACGCA
>JAZTZK010000187.1:0-3723 GCA_045637485.1 Clostridia bacterium | reverse complement strand
AGTAGGCTCCCCTGAAAGGGAAGCTGTCACGCGAAGCGTGAGTGAGGGGTAGACTCCCCTGAAAGGGGAGCTGTCACGCGAAGCGTGAGTGAGGGGTAGGCTCCCCTGAAAGGGGAGCTGTCGTGCTAAGCGTGAGTGAGGGGTAGGCTCCCCTGAAAGGGGAGCTGTCACGCGGAGCGTGACTGAGGGGTTCAGAACTTCGGCATCTTTCCGAAGGGCATGCGCATCCTGCCGCGCTTGCCGGCGCCCATCATGCTCTTCATCATCGTTCGGGCCTGGTCGAACTGCTTGAGCAGCAGGTTCACGTCCTGCACGGTGGTGCCGCTGCCCGCGGCCACGCGGCGCTTGCGGCTGGCGTTGAGTATGTCGGGGTTGCGGCGCTCCATGCGGGTCATCGAAAGTATAATGGCCTCGTTCTTCTTCTGGGCCTTGGCCACCGCTTCCTCGTCGATGTCCACATCCTTGATCTTGCTGCCCACGCCGGGGATCATCTTCAGCAGGTCGGCGATGCTGCCCATCTTGTTCATCTGCTTCAGCTGCTCCAGGTAATCCTCCAGCGTGAAGCTGTTGGTGCGCATCTTGCGGGTCAGGTCGATGGCCTGCTGCTCGTCAAAGCTCTCCTGGGCCTTGTCGATCAGCGTCAGCACGTCGCCCATGCCGAGAATCCGGCTGGCCATGCGATCGGGGTGGAAGGGCTCGATGTCCGTCAGCTTTTCGCCGATGCCCGAGAACTTGATGGGCTTGCCCGTCACCGAGCGCACGGAGATGGCCGCGCCGCCGCGGGTGTCGCCGTCCAGCTTGGTGAGTATCACGCCGTCGATGCCCAGCTGCTCGTTGAAGGTCTTGGCCACGTTCACGGCGTCCTGGCCGGTCATGGCGTCCACCACCAGCAGGATCTCCTGGGGCTTGACGGCGGCCCGCACGTCCCTAAGCTCCTGCATCAGCCTCTCGTCGACGTGAAGCCGGCCGGCGGTGTCGATGATCACCGGGTCGCGTCCGTAGTAGCGGGCGTATTCTATGGCTTCCTTCGCGATCTGCACCGGGTTGCCCTGGCCGCGCTCGAACACCTCGACGCCCACCTGGCCGCCGACCACCTGCAGCTGCTTGATGGCGGCGGGGCGGTACACGTCGCAGGCCACCAGCAGGGGCTTCTTGTTGTCCTTCTTGAGCATGTTGCCCAGCTTGCCGCACATGGTGGTCTTGCCGGCGCCCTGCAGGCCGACCATCATGTAGATCGTCGGGGCCTGGGGGGAGTAGGTCAGCCGGGCGTTGGTGCCGCCCATCAGGCTCGTCAGCTCTTCATTGACGATCTTGACGACCTGCTGGCCGGGGGTCAGGCTCTGCATGATGTCCTGGCCCACCGCGCGCTCGGTGACCCTCTTGACGAAATCCTTGACCACCAGGAAATTGACGTCGGCCTCCAGCAGCGCCATGCGCACGTCGCGCATCGCGGCCTTGACATCGGCCTCATTCAGCTTGCCCTTGCTGTTGAGCTTTTTAAAAGCGCCCTGTAACTTATCGGTCAATCCTTCAAATGCCATCGATTATCCTCCGCAAACCATATGGTCTGTATGCTCCGGTCAATCCTTCGACAGTATGGCGGCCAGCGCGTTCCTGGCCTCCTCCAGCGCCGGGGCATCCCCCGGTAGCGTTTTCACGTCCTCCAGCAGCCTCAGGCAGCGCTCCGCCGCCCGGGTCTGCTCCAGGTGACGCCGCACCAGGCCCAGCTTGGCCTCGTAGCCGTTCAGCTGGCGCTTCGATTTTGCCAGGCTGTCGAACACCCCCTGTCGGGTGATGGACAGCTGGTCGGCGATCTCCTGCTGGGTCAGGTCCTCCTCGCAGTAAAGGCGCAGGACCTCCTGCCGGTGCTCGGTCAGCAGCGGGCCGTAGAAGTCCAGCAGGTAATTCAGCGCCACCCGCTCGTCCATGTCCGCCATCGCACACGCCCCCGCAAGCAAGATTACTTGACAGCCCTAACATTATAAGCAAAGGCGAGGCCGTTGTCAAGCTATTTTGATTGACAGCGGCCACGTTTCACAAAGATTTGACGTATCTGTTCAGTCTTTACGCACTTGCGCCTACTGTGGCGGCCTGGAGGCCGTCATAAAGGACTAACTTCGTGTCACCGCTACAGGGCGATTCGTAGTAGCGGCGGCGTCTACGCCGCCACAACTGAACAGATGCGATTTGACAAACTGCGGTTCACCCCAGCATCGAGCGCGTTTCCTCGATGGTGGCTCGCACCGCCTCGGGGGCCGGGCCGCCGGGGAGGTTGCGCTGGCTGACGCAGGTCAGCAGGTCGATGGCGGGATAGACGTCCACGTCAAACACCAGGCTGAACTGGCGGTATTCGGCCAGGGGCAGCTCCTCCAGCGTGACGCCCCGGTCGATGCAGTACTTCACCAGCTTGCCCACCACGCCGTAGGCGTCCCGGAAGGGCACGCCCTTGCGCACCATGTAATCGGCGCAGTCGGTGGCGTTGATGAAGCCCTCGGCGGCCGCCTTTTTCATGTTCGCGGGGTGGAAGGTGGCCGTGCGCAGCATCGGCGCGAGCACCGACAGGCTCAGCTCGGCGGTGTCGACGGCGTCGAACAGGGCCTCCTTGTCCTCCTGCATGTCCTTGTTGTAGGCCAGGGGCAGGGCCTTCATGGCCGTCAGAAGCGTCATCAGGTCGCCGTACACCCGCCCGGTCTTGCCCCGCACCAGCTCGGTGATGTCGGGATTTTTCTTCTGGGGCATGATGGACGAGCCGGTGGAGAAACGGTCGGCCAGCGTGACGAAGCGGAATTCCCAGCTGCACCACAGGCAGATCTCCTCGGAGAAGCGGGACAGGTGCATCATCATGATGGACAGGGCCGAGAGCAGCTCCAACGCGAAGTCCCGGTCGGAGACGCCGTCCAGGCTGTTCAGGCTGATGCCGTTGAAGCCCAGCTGCTCGGCCACGTACTGCCGGTCCAGGGGGTAGGTGGTGCCCGCCAGCGCTCCCGAGCCCAGGGGCAGCACCAGCGTGCGCCTCTTGCAGTCCGTCAGCCGGTCGATGTCCCGCAGCAGCATCTGGGCGTAGGCCATCAGCCAGTGGGCCAGCGTGATGGGCTGGGCCCGCTGCAGGTGGGTATAGCCGGGCATGACCGTCTCCAGGTGCTTTTCGGCCACGTCGCAGAGGGCGGCGATCAGTTCCCTGGCCAGTCCCGCCAGCCTGTCGATTTCGTCCGCCAGGAACATGCGGATGTCCAGCGCCACCTGGTCGTTGCGGCTGCGGGCGGTGTGCAGCTTCTTGCCCGCCGTGCCGATGCGCTCGGTCAGCGTGGCCTCCACGAAGGTGTGGATGTCCTCGCAAGCCATGTCGATGGCAAGCGCGCCGCTGTCGATGTCGGCGAGGATGCCCCTCAGCCCTTCGACGATCTGCGCCGCGTCCTCCGCCGTGATGATGCCCTGCTTGCCCAGCATCCGCGCGTGAGCGATGGAGCCGGTGATGTCCTGCCTGTACATGCGGCTGTCAAAGCCGATGGAGTTGTTGATGGCCGAAAGCCTGTCGTCCACGTCGCCGCCGGTGCGGCCCGCCCATAGCTTCATAGGTGTATACTCCTTGTCATATCTTTTCATAGGCCAGCCTGGGATAGTCGTCCTCCTCCACGTAGATCGTGCCGCGGTGGACGAAGCCCAGCTTGCCCAGCAGGCGCTGCATGACCGTGTTGTCGCCGTGGGTGTCGATGCGCAGGTGTC
>JAZTZK010000186.1:0-5510 GCA_045637485.1 Clostridia bacterium | reverse complement strand
CATGTCGCCCAGGATATTCTCCCGGTAGCGCAGCGCCGTGGGCGTCGCGTCCAGCGAGTAGCTGCCGTTCTCGGCCAGGTAGTCCACGCCGAAGGCCCGCGCGCGCTCGATGGCAGGGCAGCGCCGCAGCCACGTCCGGAGGGCTCCGGTGTTGTTGGTGTCGGGCATGTGTTTACCCTCCTTTGGCATTCGCGCTGATGCTGAACATAAGCCGTCACTTCCTCACGTCCCGGTGACCCGCCAGTGTGGGGCGTTTGGAAATCTCCGGTTGTCGCTCACGCCCAGCACCGTCACGCAGTCCGCATAGGCCGCTTTCAGCCGCGCCGGGGTCCAGTCGCCGTCCTCCACCGCCGCCCTGACGACGATGTCGCCGCCCTTCAGCGTCCAAAACCCGGACACATCCTCAGCGCTGGCGTAGCTCACGGGGTCGGCGTAGGCCTTCCCGCCGGTGTCGGCTTCCACCGGGATCCGGATGGTCGCCCTGTTCGCGGCCACCAGCCCGCCCTTGGATGCGTCCACCGTGCTGGCGTCCGTGGCCCACCAGCTCGCGCCGGTGATCACCGTGGCCGCCCATACGTTGCCGCCCGTCTCCGGGTCCACCCGCGCATTGAACACGGTGATCACGTCATTGCACAGTTTCACGGGCATTCGCTCCTTTCGTTATCTTTAGGGAATAGGCAATAGGGAATAGCCGCTGCCGCCCTCCTATTGCCTATTGCCTTTTGCCTATCCCCTATTCCCCTGTACAGCAGCGGCACGCCGTCGTCGTCCCTCACGCCGTACAGCAGCCGCCGAAGCTCGGCGTTCAGCTGCCTCTCGACGCCTGCGGTCTGGTCGGCGGCGCTGCCGTAGCTCTCGGAATAGCCGTCGGTGGAGAAGGAGGCCACCAGGGGCGCGTCGGCCTTGGCATCCACGCCCACGGCGCTATCGGCCTTGATGATGGTCATCATGGCCATCTTCACGGCTTCAGGCACTTCCTCCATAGCCTCCACGCGACTGTCGGTCAGGTAGTCGATGCGCTTCCGCGCCCTGAACTCCGCCAGGGCAAAGTCCGCTTCCGCAAGCGTGCCACCGTAGGCCCGGTATTCCTCATAGGTCAGGTACATCCCGGCTTCCTCCTTCCTCGTCGCTACGCGCCCGGCGCTTCGCTCGATCGCGGGAATTGCTCCCCCTTCGGGCAGCGCCGGACGCCCGCCGCATCAGCCGCGGGAGATGATCCTCGCCAGCGGAATCGCCCTGGAGTCAAAGTAGCCCGTCCCGGCGGTATCCTTCACCAGGGCCCAGCGGGCGGCGGTCTTCAGCTGCGCGTCGGTGGGGCTAATGATCGCGGTGGAGGGCTGCACGAAGCTGAAGCCCCTCGGCGCGAACAGCTTGCGCTGCCGGGTGATCAGGTACTCCTGGCCGCCCTTGGTCAGGGGATCGCGGTACACCTCGGAGGGCGTCGCCGCGCCGCAGTCGCAGTAGTCGAAGGCCCCCGCGCCCAGCACATAGGTGGTATACTTGTTGTACGCCGCCTCCGTCTGGGTGGCCGCCACGGTCTCCACGGGCACGTCGTCGTCCACCAGCACGGTCCGCCCGTTCCAGGTGGCCAGGCTCAGGTTGCGCTCCATGCCGTTGCCGTCGTTGTACTTCATGTACTCCAGCAGCTGCAGGTTTTCCAGGTTGGTCGCCACCACGGAGTGCATCACCACGCAGGTGAAGATGTCCTTGTTCGCGCCGGCGGCCTTCTGGATGGCGCTGTTCAGGGTACCCACGCCCACGTTGGGCGCCGCCTCGGCGCTGATGTCAAGGGTGTGATCGCTGTTGAAGCCGTTGGCGCTCACGCCGAACACGCCCTCCAGTATCGCCAGCAGGGTCGCCTGGTCCACGTCGTCCCAGTAGTCCGCCACCTGGGCGGCGATGTCGGCCAAGAAGTCATGGCCGGTGATGTCCTGGCTGAAATCCTTCTCCTGCCAGGCCTTCGCGCGGCCCACGACGATCATGTTCTGGAGGAAAGTCTCCAGGGCCGTGGCGGTGATGTCGGTGTTGCCGTCGTAGTTCAGCGCCGTGCCGCCGATCAGGCCGGTCATGGGCACGGAGATGAAGTTGCCGCCGGACTGATCCGCCAGCATGCTCTTCAGGTCCGGCCGTCCCCGCAGTATGCCCGCCTTCAGCAGGGCGTTCTGCTTGACCCGGGGCACCGTCTCCAGGTACTTGCCGAATACCTCGGCGTTGAAGCTCTTGGAATCAAATACGCTCATATCGTTCGCTCCTTTCGTTCTCTTTAGGGAATAGGCAATAGGGAACAGGGAACAGGGAATAGGAATAGCCACTGCCGCCCTCCTATTGCCTATTGCCTATTGCCTAATCCCTTACTTCCCGATCTGGGAAACATCCACCGTCTCCCCCGCGTTGGCCCGCTTCATGGCCTCGGCCAGGGTCAGCTTCGCGCCGTGGGCGGGACTGCCGCCCGTGGGCAGCACCACCGTTGGCGCGGGCTTCTGTTCGGCGGGCCTGACCTCGGCGAAGTATTCCTCATACCGCTCCCGGATGCCCGCCAGCTGTTCCCGGAGGGGTTTCGCGTTCTCCCCGCGATCCACCATGCCGTAGACCGTCTCGAAGAACTTGGGCTTCACGCCCTCGTAATCCTTGGAGATTCGCGCCGCCTGCATGGCCCTGTAGGACGCGAACTCGCCCTCCAGCGCCTTGTAGGCGTCGCTCTGCCTGGGATCAGGGACCTTGATCTCCTTCTCCCACTCGGCCCTGGCGTTCTCCAGCGCCGTCTGCCGGGCCTGCGCCGCCGCGCCCTTGGCGATATAGCCGTCGTCCAGCGCCCGCCCGTACAGGCCGAAGACCTGTTCAGTCCGCTGCTCCGGCGTCAGCGCTTCGTTGCCCATGATGTCGTTCAGCGCCTTCCTGGTGAAGATGTTCGGCATATACTCCTCCTTTTTTCGGCCTCATAGAGTGATGGGCCGATGCGTGTTTAACGCCCCGCCGGGCTTGGTCTATTTGGCCGAAGGGCCAAATGGTATTTGCAAAGGACAGGAATGTCACTCGCAAATTGGTATGAAAAAAGCAACTGCCGGGAAATCCTCGGTAATTGCCTTAATCAGCTTTGGCCTTTTTCGCCGTCTTCCTGACCGGCTTCTTCTCCGGCTCCGGCGGCTTCTCCAGCCGCGCCCCGCAGTCCGCGCGGAAGATCACGCAGTTCACGCTCTTCAGCCTCTTGTGCTCACAGGTCACTCTGAATCCCTCCCATCAAAAAACCGCCCGAAGGCGGTTCAATTCATACTAAAGGCCACCAGCATTAACCAGTGGCCCACTTCTGTATCTGTGAGCCCGGCAGGTGTGCCTGTCCCTGCATCTCTTTTATGCCTGACGGCGCGTAGAAGCACTAAATCTCTACTTCGGGCTCATTAACAGTATATCACGTTATTGCCGATTTGTAAACTACCTTCGACTTGTTTATAAGCCTTCTAAGCCTTTTTTCGCTCATGGGATACAAAGTAATGACAGAGCTCTTCATTTTCGCCTCATTATCCTGAATCGCCAGTTTTATAATGACATTCAGGTTTGTTCCTTCGACATGGCGAATGAAAGCTGCTGTGTTTGCATTCTTCTGATCTTCCAGAATGAAATCAGGCTGCTCGATGGTCTGGGAAACATACTGACCATATTGCTCATAAGCGCCAGGATGTCTCTGCATAATATGGCCAATTCTCTCATCAGACAAGACTACCTTTTGCTCAATTTCCTCGCCCCATCGCGAGCTGATCTTATCCAACTGAATTGTCGCAATCTCTCTCACACCATCACCAGCATCTTTCGTCTCTGTTGACAGTGTATCATCCTTCACCTCATCCGTCAACGGCTTTTCTTCAGGCCGGGCCCTCCACTTCCCTGCCCTCCTCCTTTATCCTCCTGACCGCCGCCTCGGCCTGGACCTCGCTCTCGCCGAGGTACCACTGGCGCAGCTCGGCCTTGCTCATAATGCCGCTGTTCACCAGCAGCAGCCGCTGCTGCAGCTGGGCGTCCACGTCGGTGAGGATGCTGTCATCCCACTCGAACGCCGCCGCCCACTCGCCCGCCGGGGCCAGGTTGTACAGCGTGGCGTAGACGTCCAAGGCCCGCAGCACGTCCCGCAGGCACTTCTCCAGAGCCTTCTGGTTGTCGGCGACGGTGGCGTAGCTGCGCTGCTTGACAATCCGCAGCTCCGTGGCCGTCCGCGCGTCCACGTTGGCATCGGAGAACGTCCCCCGGCTCAGCCCGCACAGGTCCTCGAACCTTATCAGCAGCTGGTTCAGCCCGTTCACCAGGCTGACGTCCCGCAGCGTGGGCGCGAAGACCTCATAGGTCGCGTCGGCGCCGGTGTCCACCGCGCGGAACAGCCGCTCGTTCAGCTTCGGCAGCATGTGGCCCTTGCCGTCGCTCTTCTCATACAGCGCCGTCGGATCCACATCAACGGCCAGCTCGCCGCCCTCGAACTCCCACAGCAGCCGGGAATACTGAAGGTCGATCTCCCTGGCCACATCAACTGCCTTGGCGAACACGCTCGCGCCAAGGGCGCAGTCGGCGTCCACGGTATTCGCCGCGGCGACCTTGTACCAGCCGAACAGCATGCCGCCCGCGCCGGTGATCGTCGCCTCGGGCTGAAGCGATGCCCAGCGTTCCACAGAGTCCAGCGGCACCTCCATGCCCAGGCTGTCCTCGCGGGTGGACTTGAACGCCCGCTGGGTGATCGTCACGTCCCCGCCGTTGAGCGTATGCCGCTCCAGCCGGGTATAGATGGCATCCCCGTCCCGGAACACGTCCGGGACGATGACGTCCGAGAGGTTCCCCGCCCCGTCGAAGGCCAGCGGGTACAGGCTCCAGTCCGGCGCGAAATCGAAGTAAATCCGCCCCGTCGCCGGATCCGGGCAGGGCTTGACGATCATGCCCCCCGCCGCGCAGCCCACCTCCAGCTTCAGCCGCAGCACGACCAGCAGCCCGTCGAACGCGCCCTCCAGGAATTCAGAGCGCTCGTTCGTCACGGGACGGCCCTCGGCGTCCTCGCTGCTGGCGTCGACCGTGGCCTTCATCTCCAGCACCACCTGCCGGGCGATCTCGCTGGCGGCCAGCGCGCAAAGGTTCAGGCTCTTCACCTTCCCCGGCTCTTTCCAGGGCGCCCGGTCATGGTACAGATCACACCACAGCGTAAGCGCCCGCACCATCTCCGGGGCGAGCGGCGTCTTGATCTGCTCCGCCGAGGCTATGTCCTTGTATGGAATCAAACGGCTCCACCACCTTCTGATCGCCTTAGCGATCCGTTGAAATATCGTCATAGGCAACCACCTTTTTAGGGGTTAGGTTTTAGGGGTTAGGGGTTAGAGAAGGAGCCCTAAAGGACTGGCTTCGCGTCGGAAATCCTTGCGGATTTCCTTGATTCATGGGGACCGATGGCGTCAGCCGGCTATTCCCTAACCCCTAACCCCTATCCCCTATCCCCTAACCCCTATCCCCTATCCCCTATCCCCTATCCCCCATTCCCCATT
>JAZTZK010000185.1:0-10627 GCA_045637485.1 Clostridia bacterium | reverse complement strand
AAGCGGCAAGACGGATGAGGTCTTTTGCGGATGGATTCGCGCCTTTATTGTGTCAGAGGCGCGAAGCAGAGCGTGAGGGGGACCTCATCAGTCTGGCCTGACGCTTCGCTAGGCCTTCGGCCGGCCAGCCAGCTTCCCCAGAGGGGAAGCCTTTTAGACGCTGTTCGCCCTGATTCTGTTAAGAACTTGTTTAAAGTTGACAGCGTTTCCCCTTTCAGGGGAGGCAACCTCCAAAAGCCTCCCCTGAAAGGGGAGGTGCTGAGCGAAGCGAGGCGGAGGGGTTCCGAATAATCAGGACGCTGAGCTGTAACACGATTTTTTCGACCGGCAGGTCCTTTCATAAATCGGGGGTAGCATTATATGAAGAATTGTGGTAAAATAGGAAAAAAGAAGTTTGCTTCTAAATGTCGCCTCTTCCGCGGATGACCACTGCCGATGTTATTTGTGCCTCGAAGCAAAAGGATTTGATGCTATGAACCGATATACATATACAGATGAGGTCAGGGCGGCCCTCGAGGGCATGCTGCAGCCATTTACGGTCTATCAGCGCATTGAGGACCGGATCGTTACGATTCTTGTATCAGACGGATTCTGCAGAATGATCGGATATGACGATCGGGAGCAGGTAGTCTGGCACCTGGACCATGAAATGCTCAGGGAAATACATCCGGATGACAGGAAGCGAATGTCCGATGCCATCTCGCGCTTCTCGACGGGGAATGATCCGTTTGAGTTCGTCTTCCGGACAAAGTCCGGCGCAGACTCCGGCTATCGGGTGATCCATGCGCATGGGGAACACGTCCTGACGGAGACGGGCGCTCGCCTCTCTCAGATATGGTACATGGATGAAGGCGTATATGTGGATGGTGACGAATCCACGGGCACTCGCATGAACCGGGAGCTGAACAGCCTTCTTCACGAAGAAAGCATACTCCGGGCGGCCAATTATGACGCGCTGACCGGCCTTCCGAACCTGACGTATTTCTTCAAACTGTGCGAGATCGCGAAGGAGAGGCTTTTCAGCCAGGGGAAGCAGGGCTGCCTGCTCTACATAGATCTCTATGGCATGAAATACTTTAACTACAGGAACGGGTTTGCGGAGGGTGATAAGCTGCTGATATCGTTTGCCGACCTCCTGGCCAAGACCTTCGGCAATCAGTATTGCTGCCATATCGGCGCGGACCGGTTCGCCGTTTCCACGACGGAAGATAACCTGGACGACAGGGTGCGCCGCTTCTTCGATGAGGTTGAGCAGCTGAAGCAGCATCTGCCGGTGCGAATCGGCATCTATTCCACCGGCATAGAGGACGTCCCGGTCAGTACGGCCTATGACAGGGCCAAGATGGCCTGCGACAGAATCCCAAAGTCAGAGACCTCCAATTTCCACTATTACTCGCTGGAATTGAGCGACATAGACAAGATACGCCGCTATATCCAGACCAACCTGGACAAGGCGATCTCCGGAAAATGGATCAAGGTGTACTATCAGCCCATCGTCAGGGCGGTAAACGGCAGGGTCAGCGACGAGGAGGCCCTGGCGCGATGGATCGACCCGGAGTACGGCTTCCTTTCGCCGGCGGAGTTCATCCCCGCGTTGGAGATGTCTGGACTGGTCTATAAGCTGGATCTGTATGTCCTGGGGCAGGTGCTGGAAAAGATCAGGCTCATGGAGGCAAGGGGATTGAACGTCGTTCCGCAATCCATCAACCTGTCCCGGTCCGATTTTGAAGCCTGCGACATGGTGGAGGAGATACGCAAGCGGGTGGATGAAGCGGGCGTCCGACGGGAGCTGATCACGATCGAAATCACTGAGAGCGTCATCGGAACCAGCTTCGAGTTCATAAATCAACAGGTGTGTCGCTTCCGCCAGCTGGGCTTTCCGGTGTGGATGGATGACTTCGGAAGCGGCTACTCCTCGCTGGACGTGCTTCAAAGCATACGGTTTGACCTGATCAAGTTCGACATGAGCTTTATGCGCAAGCTGGACGAGGGCGACAGCGGCAAGATCATACTGACCGACCTGATGAAGATGGCCACCTCGCTGGGCGTGGATACCGTCTGCGAGGGCGTGGAGACGGAGAACCAGGTTCGCTTTCTGGAGGAAATTGGCTGCTCGAAGCTCCAGGGGTACTATTTCTGCAAGCCCATTCCCCTTGAAACCATTTTCGATAGATACAGCCAGGGCGTTCAGATCGGCTATGAAAACCAGGAGGAGTCCGCGTACTACGAGATGATCGGCCGCATCAACCTGTATGATCTCGCAGTCGTGGATACCGAGGGCGATGCGGCCCTGCAAAATGCGTTCAGCACACTGCCGATGGGCGTGCTGGAGATCAAGGATGGCAAGGCGCGTTATGTGCGGACGAGTCAGTCCTTCCGCGATTTCATGCTGCGGTTCTTTGACTTTGATGTGAACAGCCAGATGGTGAACTTTTCCGGCTCGCCCGTCGGCTACGGCCCCGCGTTCATGAAGGCGGTCAACCAGTGCTGCCGCGAGGGCGACCGCGCCTTCTTTGACGAAATCATGACGGATGGCTCGATCGTACATACGTTCGTCAGGCGAATCGCCATCAATCCTATCACCGGGAACACGGCGATTGCAATCGCCATACTGTCCATACGGGAACCGAACGAGAAGCTGCTGGCCGAGCAGATCCTCTCCGTGGTCGAACAATTCGGCGAGCATATGCCCGGCGGCTTCTTCATCTACAAGGCGGACGGCAGCGAGGAGCTGCTGTACGCCAACAAGGCCGTCTATCAGATGTTCGGCTGCGACAGCCTGGAGGACTTCAAGGCCTATACCGGCTTCACCTTCCGCGGCATGGTGCACCCGGAGGATTACGAGAGGGTCTCCACCTCCATCAAGGACCAGGTAGAGGAGAGCCAGTCCGACCTCGATTTTGTGGAATACCGCATCATTCGCAAGGACGGGGCGATCCGATGGATTGACGATTACGGCCATTATGCGGAGACGGATGTATACAACGGCCTGTACTATGTGTTCATCTCGGACATCACCGACAAGTATCAGAAGGCGGAATCCGACAAGGCGCTTCGGACCGCCGTCATCGAGGCGCTGACCAAGGCCTATGACTCTGTCTGGCTCATCAACGATGTCGAGACCCAGAGCTTTGAGCTGTTCCGGATCGACAAGGAGATGGAGCACTTCATGCCTGCCCACGCGGCGGCGAGGATCGGAAAGTTCTCCGAAGCCTTTGCCTTCTACTCCAAGCTGGTGCTGGAGGAGGATCGCCAGAGGTTCCTGGACGCGGTCAGGCCCGAGAGCATTGTCAGGAACACGGAGGACAAGCTGATCTACTCCATTCCGTTCCGACGTGTATTTGAGAACGGTATACGCTATTACCGGCTGGAGTTCGCCAAGCTGGATCTCCCTGACGACAAGACCGGCATCGTCGGCGGATTCAGGAATGTCGACGAAGAGGTTCGCAAGGACCAGCAGATCCAACGCTCCCTCAACCAGCGCGCCGCCGTCATCGAGGCGCTGACCCAGGTCTATGATTCCGTGTGGCTCATCAACGACATGGCGACCCAGCGGTTTGAGCTGTACCGGATCGACGAAAAGCTGGCGCACATGCTGCCGGCCCAGGAGGCTGTGAGGCTCCGGAAGTTCTACGACGCCTTCGCCTTCTATTCAAACCTCGTGCTGGAGGAGGACCGGCAGCAGTTCATGGATGCCGTGACCCCGGAGAACATCGTTAAAAACACCCGGGAAAAGCTGATCTACTCCGTACCCTTCCGGCGCATATTTGACAGCGGCATACGCTACTACAGGGTGGAGTTTGCCAGGCTGGACCTTGGCAACGGGGAAATCAATATCGTCGCCGGCTTCAAGGACGTGGACGATGAAGTGCGGAAGGACCAGCAGATCCAGCAGTCCCTCGCGCTGCGCGCCGCGGTCATCGAAGCGCTGACCCGTTCCTACGATTCGGTATGGCTCATCAACGATATGAAGACCCAGCAGTTTGAGCTGTACCGCATCGACGAGAATATGGTCCACCTCATGCCCGCCCAGCAGGCGGTCAGGATCACGCGCTTCAGCGACGCCTTCGCCTTCTATTCCAGGCTGGTACTGGAGGAGGATCGGCAAGCGTTCCTTGACGCGGTCACGCCGGAGAACATCATCAGGAATACCGAGGACAGGCTGTTCTATTCCGTGCCCTTCCGCAGGACTTTTGAAGACGGGATTCGCTATTACCGTGTGGAATTTGCGAAGCTGAAGCTGGACAATGGCGAGACGCGCATCGTCACGGGCTTTAGGGATGTGGACGATGAGGTGCGCAAGGATCAGCAGATCCAGCAGGCGCTCCGCGAGGCCATCGACGCCGCCAACGCCTCCAACAAGGCCAAGAGCGACTTCCTCTCCAGCATGAGCCACGACATGCGCACGCCCATGAACGGCATCATTGGCATGACGACCATCGCCACAAACCACCTGGACGATCGGGAGAGGGTTGCGGACTGCCTGCAAAAGATATCCGATTCCTCCAAGCACCTGCTCTCGCTGATCAATGAAGTGCTGGATATGAACAAGATCGAATCCGGGAAGGTGGAGCTTCAGGAGGAGGAGTTCTGCCTGGCGGATCTCATCGACGCGATGCTGACAATGACCCGGCCCCAGATCCAGTCGCACGGGCACTCCTTCCGGGTGAACATCATCAATGTCGAGCACGAACAGCTCATCGGCGACAGCCGGCGGATAGAGCAGGTCTTCGTTAATATCATGAGCAATGCCATCAAGTATACGCCCGACGGGGGCAAGATCTCCCTGAGCGTCAGGGAGATGCCCACCCGGATGCAGGGCTACGGCCACTACCAGTTCATATTTGAAGACAACGGCTACGGCATGACGGAGGAATTCCAGAAGCACCTGTTTGAGCCGTTTGCCAGGGCCGAGCAGACCGCGGGCATACAGGGCACGGGCCTTGGCATGGCCATCACCCGGAATATCGTTCGCATGATGGGCGGGGATATCACCGTGGAGAGCGTATTCGGCGAGGGCTCGAAGTTCACGGTCAACATGTACCTGAAGCTCCAGAATACGGAGGATATCAACTTCGCCAGCTTTGTCGATCTCCACGTGCTGGTCGCGGACGACGACCCTGTCTGCTGCGAATCCACCTGCGAGATCCTCGGGGACATGGGGATGAACAGCGAATGGGTGCTTTCCGGCAAGGCGGCCGTGGACCGGGTGAAGGCGCGGCAGGAGCAGGGCAGGGATTTCTTTGCCGTCATCATCGACTGGAAGCTGCCCGGCCAGGGCGGCGTGGAGACCACCCGGCAGATACGAAAACTCGTGGGGGATAAAGTGCCGATCATCATATTCTCGGCCTACGACTGGTCAGATATCGAGCAGGAGGCCAGGGAAGCCGGGGCAACGGCTTTTATCAGCAAACCCCTGTTCCGCACCAAGCTGGCCTCGCTCTTCAATACACTGGTCAACGACGCATCCGGTGAGAACGACCTCGAAGCGCCTCTGAAGGAACTGGAGGAAATGGAACTGGACGGCCACCACATACTGCTTGCGGAGGATCAGGAGCTGAATGCGGAGATTGCCACCGATTTCCTGGAGATGACCGGAGCGGAGGTGGACTGGGCGCGAAACGGAGAACAGGCCGTCAAGAAGCTGGAAGCTTCTCCGGACGGGTATTACTCGATGATCTTTATGGATGTCCAGATGCCGAATATGAACGGCTATGAGGCCACGCAGGCGATTCGGGCCATGGATCGTCCGTACGCGAAGGAGATACCCATAGTGGCCATGACAGCCAACGCCTTTGCGGAGGATGTGCTGAGGTGCAAGAAAGCCGGAATGAATGAGCACATCACGAAGCCCATCGATATCGACATCCTGGCGCGGGTACTTGCAACCTATGTCAGGTAGCGGCCGCAAAACGCATGCTGTCGCGCGTACAGCATCGGACAGTGGCAGATGAAAAGCCGCCGAACGTCTTTTCTCCGGACTATTCACAAACGGTATAACGCCATAATAGCTATATGTGGTGCAAGATCCATTGCACGTAGCGAAACGAATAACGGGGAGAAAGCTTTGGAAGCAAAAGTGGAGAATCGAAACAGGGTAATTATCCGGTTTAACATTGCTGGAATCGTGATGAACCTGTTGCTTTCGGCGGCCAAATTGATCATCGGCCTGAAGATCAATTCCAGGGCAGTGATGCTGGATGCGGTCAACGGTTTCTCTGACATGGCCACATCTGTCCTGTCCATACTGTCGACGCTGTTTGGAGGAAAACGGGTGGTTCGGACGCATCCCTTTGGATACGTACGACTGGAATACATCACATCCATGTTCGGCAGTGTGTTAAGTATAGATAAACCGGGAGTTCGGACCTTGCTGTTAAGCGGGCGAAGCTCAACCGCCTCCTGTGACCGGGAGGGACTAATGTATTGACAATCCTTATATAATCTTGGTATAATAATGGCGGAGCGTTGTGTTCCACCGTTTTAACTTTTCCGCGTCGATGTTGACACGGAGGCTTCGAAGACGAGACAGGAGGGGGAGAATCGTGAAAAGAATACTGGGGATCGTCCTTGCGCTGTGCATGTCTGCGACTTGCTTTTGCGCGATGGCGGAGGCGACCTATCAGCCCGGAACGTATGAGGCGACAGCGGCGGGCTTTGGCGGAGATGTCAAGGTCACGATGACGTTTGACGAGACGAGCATCACGGATGTACAGATCGAAGGCAATATGGAGACAGATGGTGTTGGTAGTATTGCCGTGGAGAAGCTGCCCGCCGCCATACTGGAGGCCCAGAGCGCGAATGTTGACGGTATTTCCGGCGCCTCCTTCACCAGCAAGGCCGTTCTGCTGGCCGCAGATGAGTGCATCGAGAAAGCGTCCGGCATTACGGAGGAGGCCACCGTGAGCCTCAAGCCTGGCGAGTATGTGGGGCAGGGTATCGGCTTCAGGATCAGTGAGCCGGTAACGGTGACCGTTACGGTCAGTGAGGACAAGATCGAGAACATCCAGGTCGATCAGGAGAATATTTCCGACACCAAGGCCTTCGTACAGACAGTGGTGGACACGCTGATACCCAGAATGCTGGAGTATCAGTCTGTGTCTGTGGACGCGATTTGCGGCGCGACAGCCACCAGTAACGGTGTGCGCCAGGCTGCCGAGGCTGCGCTTGTGGAGTCGATCAAGGCAGCGGGGGGAGAGGCCAGGGACGTGAAGGCATTCTACCACTCCATGCCGAAGTCTGCGGAGACCGAGGAACTGTCTGCGGATGTGCTGGTCATAGGCCTGGGTGGTTCCGGTATGGCATCGGCCATCAGTTCCGCAGAACAGGGGCTGAAGGTCCTGGCCATTGATAAGGCGGCCAAATTCGGCGGCAACGCTGTGCTGACCAGCGGCCCCATGGCCATCAATGTTCCCAGCCAGGTTGAGGCGGAGATCACTGATTGGATGGATCCCATCGCCAAGGAGGCTGTTACAAAGAAGGCGGGCGATGACCTGATCGACAAAGAAGCCCTGTACCAGGCATGGCTGGAATACACCTGCAACGACGCCGGGGAGCAGCAGGCCAAGCCCGAGATGGTACGCATGTTCCTGGATGAGAGTGGCTATACGGACGACTGGCTGACCCAGTACGGCTTCCGGTTCGATCCGGCCACGGGTTTCGCGGGAAATACCTGGGCGGCCTACACGCCTATCTCGGGCGGCAAGAAACTGACCGAGGGATTCTTCGCGGAGTGCATGGAGAACTTCGTCAAGCTGGGCGGTACCTACATGCTGGAGACTGAAGCCTATGACCTGATCGTCGAGGACGGCAAGGTGGTAGGGGCAAAGGCCCACAGCGTGGTAGATGGCAAGGAATACATCATCCATGCCAAGGCCGTGGTGCTGGCCACCGGCGGCTTTGCCGGCAGCGGCGAGATGGAGGAGAAGTACCTGGAGAACACCTATTTCCCGCTCAAAGGCGAATGGAAGCTGTTCGGCATGCACCAGAACGACGGCAAGATGCTGGAAGCGGCCATTCAGAATGGCGCTGGCACCTACAACATCAGTGTGGCGCCCATGGTGCACGTGGGTGGCGTCGATGGGTTCCTGCCCGGCTTTGAGACGGTTCCCGTGGAGGGCGCAATGGGCTATGCCACCGGCCGTCCCGCGGTATGGTCCCAGGGTGACTTGCCCTTGAACATGGCCATCTCATCCGATGCCATGGCGGTCGGCAAGGATGCCAGGCGCTTTACCGCTGAAACTGCCTTGTCGATGTTTAATCCCTGGATTTCCGGCCCCCACTTCTACACGATCTACGGCAACGATCAGGTTCAGAAGCTGATTACCGAGGGCTTTGCCGAAGAACCCTATGGTCCCTCCACGGGTTATCTGGGCTATGGTACGAGCATCCCGGCGGGTGTGCCTATGGACCAGGCGGACACGGTATTACAGGCAGCCATCAACGCGGGTTATGTGTTCAAAGCGGACACGCTCGCTGAGCTGGCGGATCAGATGGGCCTGGATGCTGCTACGCTGGAAGCTACGGTGGAAACCTACAATGGCTTCTGCGAGGCCGGCAACGACGCGGAGTTCGGCAAGGATCCCAAGTATTTGAAGGCCGTGACGGGCGCGCCCTACTATGGCATCGTCGGGAGCTCCTATTGCTATTCTACCTGCGGCGGCCTGAATGTCAACGAGAAGTTCCAGGTGCTGCGCGCTGAAGACGAGCAGCCGATTGAAGGTCTGTACGCGGTCGGCACCGACAGCATGGGCGTGCTGTTCTCTGAGACGAAGGCTTACGTGACTTATGGTGGTGGCGCGATGGGCTATGCCTTTACCAGCGGACGCCTTGTGGGTGCCGATATTGCGGAAGCCCTGAAGTAATCGTACGCCTCTACAAGTCTCTATTTGTAATGGGACGACGGGACATGCGAGTGGTGAGCACACATATCAGCCGCAGTATCACTATCGGTTATTGAAAAACCGTAGTTTCGCTGTATCACTTTTTCGGCTCCTGACGGTTTATGCACGGGCATAGTATCGTCAGGAGCCTTCCCTTAAGGATCGCGTTTTACTGGTGGAAACACATAATACCCGGCCCCCTGTTGTTTGGAAGCCGGGAAGATGTTTCATTCAATATCATTTGGCAGCCAGCATTGATTCTCAGTCAGCTTGACCGAGAAGAACCTTGACGCGTCTTTCGGATACTTTGCCTGATGGTATTTGAACAGCATCTCATTGCCGGTGGGACGTCCGAGGATTTCTATTTTCCCCGTGACGTGAGACATCACATAGCGGAACTGTTTGGCCTGCCCATTCATTTCAGCCTTTGCGTCATCGATGATACGCTGACCTGTCAGCAGGGGGACCTGGAACTGATTCATGACGCCCATGGCGGGGCGGCACTGGAAGATGTAGTAGGGGAGCACGCCTGCCGAGGTGAGGCTGTTCATCAACTTGGCCAGGACGCGGCTGTCGTCGTTGATGCCCTTCAATAAAACGGTCTGGTTGCGGACAGGGCAGCCGGATTGAATCAGGGCTTTGACCGCAAGGCGCGCATCCTGTGTCAGCTCCCTTGGATGGTTAAAGTGCGTTACGATGATGATCTGCTTGCGCAGGTTGTATGTCTTCAGCAATTCAAGCAGTTCCGGGTCCAGCAGTATGCGTTGAGGGAGCACTACGGGTACTCTGGTTCCGATTCGGATGTACTGAAGATGATCGATTTTGGAAAAGGCTTCGAGATACTGTTTCAATCGTCCGTTTTCATTGATGAGCGCGTCGCCGCCGGAGAGCAATACGTTGTCGATCTCAGGATGTGACGCTACATACTCTACCATTTCGCCGATATGATGGGCGATTTCATCTGCGTTGCTGCCGACCATGCGCTTGCGGAAGCAGTGGCGGCAATACATGGAGCACTGGTTGGTGGTCAATATGAGGGCGGTTTGCCGGTACTTGTGCTGCATCCCGACGACCACGGTATTGTCAATTTCTCCGCTGGTGTCTCTGTGCCCATCACAGGAGGATTCCATAGGATCCGGGATACAAAGCTTTCGAATGGGGTCGTGTTTCCAGTCTGAGCCGATCAGATTCAGGTAATAGGGCGGGATGCAGATAGGGTATTGATCGGCGATCTCTATCAGTCCGGATACTTCCTCATCGGTCAGGTGCAATGCGGTACGCAGTTCTTCCGGTGAACGGATGCATTCTGATAATAATTCCTGAAGAATACTCATGTCTATCTCCTTTCCATATTGGCGTTGGCTGTTACACCACCATAATATTATAACAAATCAATGTAAACTGCAGATTAATAAGGTAAAATTAAGAATATAGACGCTAAAATACAGAGTTAGTATATCAATGTGCTATCGAATCATCGGTGTCTGTGTCGGCCTGTTTTACCCGCTAATGAATATCTGTGGAGTATACGGTATGCGCACATCATATTAATTTTGATTGAAGCTCTCTTTACCTTGCGCTTCAATATGCTGTATGTTATAATATGTGAAACATCAAGCAATAAAGGAAATATCGCGCAACCATGAAAAGGAAGCCTGAGGCGTTTTATGAGATTCTGCTGGCAGTTATAATCATAGCCGTCATACTCCTGCCGCAGCTGATTGGAACAACGACGGTCACGGACG